>CAZWDN010000012.1:0-35649 GCA_964633125.1 uncultured Pirellula sp.
CTCGGGCAGCACACGGTCAGCGACTACGTGCTCGTCCGCATCGGCACGGATGCGGGCATCGAAGGGGTCGGCGAAGCGACGGTCATGCCGCGCTGGAGCGGCGAAACCGTGTGGGGCTGCCAAGCGCTCATCGATCGGCTATTCCGCCCCGCCCTGCTCGGCTGCGAAGTCTCCGCGATCGAAGAGATCGATCGTCGCATGGAAGGAATCTGCAAACACAACTGGTTCGCCAAGTCGGCCGTCGAGATGGCCTGCTGGGACGCCTGGGGCAAGATCACCGGACGTCCGGTCTATCAACTGCTCGGCGGCGCGTGCCGACCTTTGACGTTCCGCTGCCGGTTCTCCATGGGAGCCTACGATCTCGACCGTGCGCGCAGCACCGCCGCCAATCGCGTCGCCGCGGGCTTCACCACGATCAAAGTCAAAGTCGGCGGCGAGCCCGACGCCGATCTCGAGCGGGTCCGCGCGGTGCGCGAAACGATCGGCCCGAAGCACAATATCGACATCGACGCCAATTGCGGTTGGTCGGCCGATACGGCGATTCGCAAAATCAAGGCCCTGAAAGATTGTCGCTTGGCACTCGTCGAACAGCCGACTCCCGACGGCGACTACGCTGCCTTGGCGCGCGTGCGTCGTGAGACGGGCGCCGTAATCATGGCCGACGACATGTTGTTCGACTTGGTGCATGCTCGCGAACTCTTCCGCAACGAGGCGTGCGACGTCCTCAACGTGTATCCCGGCAAGCAAGGGGGCCTTTCGCGCGCGCAGCGGATGATCGAACTCGCCGCCGCGAACAACGTGGCCTGCACGATCGGCTCCAATCTCGAATGGGACGTCGCCACGGCGGCCATGGGCCATCTGATCGTCGCCTGCCCCAACATGCAGGTCGATCGCTATCCGGGCGACGCGCTCGGCCCGGCCTATCACGAGTTCAGCATCGTGCGCAATCCGATTCGTATCGAAGGTCCCGAAGTCACCGTGCCCGACGGCCCCGGGCTCGGCGTCGAGGTCGATTGGGACGTCGTGCGCGCCAACCTCAGCCCGTCGTCCTAGTGCGCCTCAGTCACCGCCGGAATTTGTACCATGCTTCGCGTTTGCCGAATCGTCCTCCTGATCGCCGCGGGAATCCTGTCCGTCGCATCTTCGAGCAGCGCCGCCCCGTGGAAGGCCGGCACGGCTCGGGCCGTCATCACTCCGGAAACTTCCGTCTGGCTGGCAGGCTACGGATCAAAGCGTCCGCCCGACGGCAAGATTCATGATCTCTGGATGAAAGCTCTGGCGCTGGAAGACGCCGCAGGCCGCCAGGCCGTGCTGATCACCAGCGATTTTCAAGGCGTGCCGAAAGGCTTCAGCGACCAAGTCTTCGCCGGCCTCAAGCAACGCTTGGGCCTGGAGCGAACGCAGGTCATGATCACTTTCTCGCACAACCATTGCGGCCCGCGCTTGGGAGACGATCTCGTCGACTACTATCCGGTCGAGGCGGAGCAAGTCGCCGTCGTCGATGAATACTCTCGTCAGATGGCGACTCGGATGATCGCGCTCGTCGAAGAGGCGCTCGGCAAGTTGGCGCCCGCGGACCTGCGGTTCGGCTCGGGCCGTGCGACGTTCGCCGTCAACCGGCGCAACAATCGCGAAGCGGAAGTACCGCAACTGCTCGCGCAAGGCAAGCCGCTCGCCGGGCCCGTCGATCACGACGTACCGGTGCTCACGGTCACGCGCCCCGACGGCAAGCTGGAGGCGATCCTCTTCGGCTACGCCTGTCATCCGACCACGCTCAGCTTCACGCAGTGGTGCGGCGACTACCCCGGCTTCGCGCAAATCGAATTGGAAAAGAAATATCCCGGCGCGACGGCGATGTTCGTCAATACCTGTGGCGGCGATCAGAACCCGCTGCCGCGCCGGAGCGTCGAACTCTGCCAAAGCTACGGGCATCAACTGGCCGTCGGCGCCGCCGCGGCGCTCGACGGGCCGCTCAAGCCGATTCAACCGCGCTTGCGCACCGCTTTCGAGTACGTCGAGTTGCCGTATTTGAAAGTCGCCGATCGCGAAGAACTGCATGCGGCGCTGCAAGGGGGCAACGCGATTCGTGCCCGCTGGGCGGCGCGCATGCTCGGCAAACTCGAAGCCGGCGAAACGTTCCCCACGTCTTATCCCTATCCGATGCACGCTTGGCAACTCGGCGAAGAGTTGCTCATCGTCGGCATGGGAGCGGAAACCGTCGTCGACTACGCGTTGCGCTTCAAACGCGAATTCGGCCCCGGCGCCTGGGTGTTCGGCTACGTCGACGACATGATCGCGTACATCCCTTCGCGCCGCGTGTGGGACGAAGGAGGTTACGAAGGAGGTTCGAACCTCTACGAGTACGGGCGCCCGGCGTTCCGCTGGTCGGGCGACATCGAAGATCGCATCGCCGCGACCGTGCACAAGCTGGTCAAACAAGTCCGGCAGTAACGCACGTCGAACGATCCCTCTCCCACGTTCTCCACGCTTCCGACCACGTCCTTCCACCCCGCGAATCGTCGATGAACGAACCTGTCGTCTATTTCAATTCCGGCTTCGTGCCGGCCTCTCATGCCAAGCTGAACATTTACGACCTCGGCCTAGTGCTGGGGGCGACGCTGACGGAAATGACGCGAACGTTTCAACACGCTCCTTACCGCGCGGAAGATCACGTCGCGAGGCTCTACCGGTCGCTCAAGTATTCCGGCTTGGCGATTCCGCTCTCGCAGCAGGAAATGACGGACAAGACGTACGAACTTGCCCGGCGCAACTGTGAGCTCATCTCGGCGACGCAAGACCTCGGCATCGTCCATTTCGTCACGCCCGGCGAGAACTTGCTGTATGCCGGGAGCGCCGGAGGGGGCGGACCCTTGTCGCCGACCATCTGCATCCACTCGTTTCCGTTGCGGTTCAGCATGTGGCGCCATCTGTATCAAGACGGCGCGCACGTCGTGACGCCGTCGATCCGCCACGTACCGCCGCAGTGCGTCGAACCGAAAATGAAGAATCGAAGTCGCCTGCATTGGTTTCTCGCCGATCGGCAAACGCAGGCCGTCGACCCGCGCGCGATTTCGCTGCTGCTCGATCTGGAGGGGAACGTCACCGAGTGCGCCGGCTCCAACTTCGTGATCGTCAAGGACGACGTAATCATCACGCCGACGACGCGCAACATTCTCTGGGGCGTGAGCCTGCAAACGGTGAAGGAACTCGCACAGTCCGTCGGGCTCGGTTTCCTGGAAAAAGATTTTCAACCGTACGACGTCGTGAACGCCGACGAAGCTTGGCTCACGACCACGCCGTATTGCCTCGCCCCCTGCACGCGCATCAACAACATTCCGATCGGCGACGGCCGGCCGGGCCCCCGCTTCCGCCGCATGCTTCAGGCCTGGAGCGGGCGCGTCGGAATGGACATCGAGGCGCAGATACTTAACTCCGACATCTAGATACGTCACGGGCGGCCCGGTCCGAACCAACCAACCTGCCGACCCTATAAATATTGCCGCGATCGCCACGATCAACTACCATCCATAGTCGTTGATGCTTGTGCTGCTCGATCGGAACGAGCGCCGACTCGACTCCCGCTCGCCGCCCACCCGCACACTCCTGCCTGATCTCCCTCCGAGGAAGCCGTACCATGCTTACCGTCTACGGCGGATACGATCGACTTTGCTCCGGACTCTCGCGGCGTAAGCTGTTGCAAGTCGGCGGCGCCGGTTTGTTCGGCCTGACGTTGCCGAAAGTGCTCGCGGCGGAGGAAGCAGCTCGCACGATCAAGCCGCGGGCCAAGAGCGTGATTTTCTTGCTGCTCTACGGCGGGCCGAGCCAACTCGAGACGTTCGATATGAAGCCCGACGCGCCGAGCACGTTGCGCGGGCCGTTCCAACCGATCGCGTGCCGCACGCCCGACCTGCGAATTAGCGAACACCTGCCGAAGCTCGCGGCGGCGTCCGATAAGTTTTGCGTCGTGCGCACGATGACGCATCCCTACAACGACCACAGCACGGCCGGGCACTACATCCAAACCGGTCGGCCCTGGCACGTGCCGATCGGTTTGGGGTTCAACGCGACGCCGAAAGATTGGCCCTCGATGGGTTCGATCGTCGAGTACCTCGCACAACGAGGCGGCAAAGTAAGCGATTTGCCGAATTACGCCTACCTGCCAAATCTGCTCGGGCATCTTCAGAAGTTTTCGACGCGCCTCGATCGCCCCGGCGGCTACGGCGGCTGGCTCGGCAGCGGCTACGATCCGCTGGCGACCGATATTCAGAAGCGCGATCCGGACGACAATCCCTACTTCCGCAACTGCACCGACGACGAACTCGACTACCGCATCAAAGGTCTTGCCGGCGACGGCGAATTGACCCTCGACCGGCTCGAAGATCGCCGCTCGCTGCTCGAGCAATTCGACGTCGCCCGGCGCCAAGGGGATGCCCGACAGGCGGCCGGCGCCCCGGTCGCCAAGTCGCCCGGCATCGAGTCGTACGATAAGTTTCGTAACCGCGCTTTGGCGCTTGTCGCTTCGCCGAAAACGCGCGACGCTTTAGAAGTGCGCCGAGAATCGGCCGCCGTGCGCGACCGCTACGGCCGGCACCTCTTCGGCCAATCGGTGCTCGTCGCGCGCCGTCTCGTCGAGGCCGGCACCCGATTCGTCACCGTCGCTTGGGACACTCCCAACGGCTACTCTTGGGATTCACACGTCAACGCCGACGATCAACGCGACTACCTACTGCCGGGCCTCGATCAAACGCTCTCGGCATTGTTGGAAGACCTAGAACAACGCGGTTTGCTCGACGAAACATTGGTCGTTTGCTGCGGTGAAATGGGACGGACGCCGAAGCCGGGCAAGAATTGGGGACGCGGCCATTGGAGCACGCTCTTCCCCGCCGTGCTCGCCGGAGCCGGCATTCGCGGCGGCACCGTCTATGGACGCAGCGATCGCGACGCCGCCTACCCTGATGAAAGACCGACGACTCCGGAAGATCTCGCCGCGACGATCTTCACGGCGCTCGGCATCGATCCCGAACAACGCATCCACGACCCGCAAGGTCGGCCGGTCGCGCTGGCCGACGACGGCACGCCGCTGCCGATCTTCGGTTAACGAATCCTTCCGCACTTTTCCACTCTGCTTGGTTGTGCCTCATGAAATCGAACGCGCTTTTGTTCACCGCCGTCGGACTGCTGGCTTGCGTCCTCCCCTGCTCCGCGACGGCCGAGGCCGCGGACGACGACGGTAAGTTGCGCATCATCGTTTTCGGCGCCCATCCCGACGATGCGCAATACAAGGCCGGCGGCACCGCGGCCAAGTGGGCGAAGGCCGGACACAAGGTGAAGCTCGTCTCCGTGACCAACGGCGACATCGGCCATTGGCAATCGGCCGGCGGACCGCTGGCACAGCGCCGTTTGGCCGAAGTGAAGAAGGCCGATGCCCTCATTGGCGCTACGACGGAAGTGCTCGACATCCACGACGGCGAGCTCCTGCCGACGCTGGAAAATCGGCTGAAGCTCATCCGTCTCATTCGCGAGTGGCGCGCCGACGTCGTCATCGCTCACCGTCCCTGGGACTATCATCCCGACCATCGCTACACCGGCGTGCTCGTGCAAGACGCGGCCTTCATGGTGACGGTACCGTACGTTTGCAGCGACGTGCCGCCGCTGAAGAAGAACCCGGTGTTTCTGTATTCCAGCGACGGCTTTAAGAAGCCGTATCCGTTCCAAGCCGACATCGTCGTCTCGGTCGACGACGTGTTCGATCTGAAGCTCACGGCGATTCACGAGATGCCGTCGCAGCACTACGAAGGGGGCGCCAACGGCAGCGAGGAACATGTGAAGTCGGTTCCGCCGGCCTCGGACGAAGCCGGCCGCAAAGCTTGGTTGCGCGATCGCTGGACCAAACGCCAGGGAGGCGAAGCCGATCGCCACCGCGACGTGCTCATCAAGTGGTATGGCCCCGAGCAAGGGGCGGCGGTGAAGTTCGCCGAAGCGTTTGAAATCTGCGAATACGGCCGGCAGCCGAACGCCGCGGAAATCAAAGTCTTGTTCCCGTTCTTCCCGTAACGTTCGTCGCCGCGCGAGCAGCGGTTACGCCAGCACGTCGCGAATGATCTCGCCGCGGCTAATCGGAAGCGGGCGACCTTGTTGATCGTGCAGGAGCGTGTCGGGCGCGTAACCCAGGCAATGGTAGACCGTGGCCCAAAGGTCGGCAGGCGTAACGGCGTCGCGCGCCGGCTCGGCGCCGTGAGCGTTCGAAGCGCCGAAGACCGTGCCGCCGCGAATGCCGGCTCCGGCCAAGGCCAACGAAAAGCAACGGCCCCAGTGGTCGCGTCCGGCATTGCCGTTGATGCGCGGCGAGCGTCCGAATTCACCGGCCCACACGACCAGCGTCTCGTCAAGCAAGCCGCGTTGTTCCAAATCTTCCAGCAGCGCGGAATAGGTTTGATCCATCATCGGCATTAGCGTGCTGCGGGCCTGTTGGTGATGATTGCCGTGGGTATCCCAACCGCTGCTGGTGATTCCTTTGACGCGCGTCCAATTGACCTGCACCAGCGACACGCCGGCTTCGACCAAGCGCCGAGCCAAGAGCGTGCTTTGGCCGAAGCGGGTCCGGCCGTAGCGATCGCGCGTCGCCGCCGATTCCGATTGGATGTCGAACGCTCCGCGCGATTGCGAAGAGGCGAGCATGCCGACGGCTTGCCGCGCGTGCAGGTCGTACGGCGCGCTGCCGGAAGTTTCCACGCGAGGGCCCGCATGCCGGTTGAGGCTGTCCAACAGCGTGCGACGTTCGTCGAACCGGGGGCGCGTCAAGTCGCCGGGGAGGCGGAGAGCCTGCACTTGAAACGACGCTTCAGACGGATCGCAGGGAATGAGCCAAGGATCATGCTTCAAACCGAGGAAGCCGGCGTCTTGGCCGGGCCAAGAAATATTGCCGTCGTTCCAGACGTGGTCGGGTAGCACGATCGAAGCGGGGAGCGCGCCGCCGTCGCCGCGCAGCGCTTTGACGATTGCCGCCGAGCAGGGAGCGAAGTTCGGGGCTTTCTTCGTCGCGTTCTCGACGCCGAGCGGTACGTGTTGCACGCCGGTGAGCATCTGATAGCCGCTCGACGAATGGCTGTTGTCGCTCGTCACCATCGAGCGAATGACGGCGATGCGATTGGTGAGCCGCGCCGTTTGCGGCATGAGCTCGCCGACCATGAGTCCCGGCGTCGCCGTGGCGATCGGCTTGAATTCGCCGCGCACTTCGGCGGGAGCATCCGGCTTCGGGTCCCACGTGTCGTGCTGCGAAGGTCCGCCGAGGAGAAAGAACAGGATCACCGACTTCGCGCGGCCGAACGAGGAAGCGTCGCTCAGCGGCGAACCGATCGTCGCGGCTTCGGCGCGGAGCGGCGGGAGCGTCGCCAACGATAGTCCGCCGGCCCCCGCCATGCGTAAGGCGTCGCGGCGCGACAAGGGCGCGGTGAGGCCGTGCGGCAGTGGTTGCGAGTTAGGCATGACTCTTCTCGTCGGTGGGGAGAAGCAGCAGCGGGCGTGAAAAAGCCGGCGATTCGGCGGGCGGAGAGCAGGCAAGAGTCTCGTCGCACTATAACAAACGCATCAACATCCTCCAATTCGATATAAGTCTGCCGACCTTGCAGCGAGCATACATCCACGTATACTGATGCATACTACCTCCCCCGCCTTGCGCCTCCCCACTGCGCCGTCCCGATTTCGAGGTTCGTTATGCAGCCCGACATGCCGCCGGCCCTGCCGCCGCGTCTCTCGCGACAGGAGTTTCTCCAAGTCGGCTTTTCCGCGGCGCTCGGTTGCGGACTCTCCGGACTGCTAGCGGCGCGCGGCGCACAAGCCGGCGCCGGACCGCGCGTGCGCGCGAAGTCGGTCATCTTCGTGTTTTGCACCGGCGCTCCGGCGCATCAAGACATGTGGGACCTGAAGCCGGAAGCTCCGGCGGAGTCGCGCGGCGAGTTTAAGCCGGTCGACACCAAGGCGCCCGGCGTGCGCATCTCCGAGCACTTGCCGAAGCTGGCCGGCATCGCCGACAAGTTCGCCGTTGTCCGCTCGATGACGCACAAGCTCCCGTCGCACGAGCACGGCACGCACTACCTGCTGACGGGCATCAATCAGAACCCGCCGGGCGCGACGCACATGGCTAGTCGCAACGATTGGCCATGCTACGCCGCGGGCCTGCAATATCTGCGCGGCGGCGACGACGGGCTTCCCGCCGGAGTGCATCTGCCGACCTATCTGCACAACGGCTACGGCTTCTGCGGCCAAAACGGCGGCTTCCTCGGCAGCAAATACGATCCGTGGCAGATTACGCGCGACCCCGCCGCGCCGAAGTTCCAGCTCGACGAACTCAGCCTCGCCGACGGCCTCACGGTTCAGCGCGTGAGCGCGCGGCACGGGCTACTGGAAAGCATCGATCGACAACGGCGCGATCTCATCGAATCGGCCGGCGTCCGCTCGATGTCGCAGCGCAAGAGCGAAGCGTTCGACATGCTGACCCGCGGCGGCAAATTTCGCGAGGCGTTCGACCTCGAGCGCGAACCGGCCGCGATGCGCGACCGCTACGGCCGGCACTCCTTCGGGCAGTCGCTGCTCTTGGCGCGGCGGCTCGTCGAGGCGGGCGTGCCGATCGTGCAGGCCAACATGGGAACGATGAATCGCTGGGATACGCACAACGCGAATTTCCGCGTGCTCAAAGATACGCTGCTCCCGCCGTTTGACGCGGGCCTAGCGACGCTGCTCACCGACCTCGACGAGCGCGGCCTGCTCGACGAAACGCTCGTCGTTTGCACCGGCGAGTTCGGCCGTACGCCGATCATCAACCCCAACGCCGGCCGCGATCATTGGTCGAACGTCTTCTCCGCCGTGTTCGCCGGAGCGGGCGTGCGCGGGGGGCAAGTGATCGGAGCCAGCGACGTGCAGGCCGCCTACCCGGCGACGCGCGGCTGGTATCCGGCCGACCTGGGAGCGACGATCTATTCCGCGCTCGGCATCGATCCGCAAACGCAAGTGATCGATCAACTCGGACGTCCGCACCAATTGAACGCCGGCGAAGTGATTGCTCCGTTGTATAGTTAACCCGTCGACGCATTGCCGATTCGCACGCCTCGTGAGGCCTTTGGAATGTTGCCGCTTTTCGGATCTCGCAAACTACTGTGCGACGGCATCGCGCGGCGCGATCTCCTGCAGATCGGCGGCCTCGGCGCGCTAGGCTTGTCGTTGGCCGACGTAGCGCAGCTCTCCGCTTCTTCGCCGCAAACGGCGGTGCGCGGCGGCATGAAATTCGGCCAAGCCAAGTCATGCATCCTGCTGTTTCCCTTCGGTTCGCCGCCGCAGCACGAAACGTTTGATCCGAAACCCGACGCCCCGCGCGAGATTCAGGGCGAAATGGGGGCGATTTCCACGGTCGTGCCCGGCGTGCAAATCGGCGAGGGCCTGCCGCAGATCGCCCGCGTCGCCGACCGTATGACGATCGTGCGCTCGATGACGCATCCATATCCGGTCCACGGCGTGGCCTACGCGCTGACCGGGATGCCGACCTACACGCCGGCGATCGAAGCCAACCCGCGCGCCGCGGAACATTGGCCGTTCGTCGGCTCGGCCGTCGACTACATTGAGCGGGCGCGCAGCCCCGGGCGCGTTCCCGCCGTGCCACAGAACGTGGGGCTGCCGTGGCGATTCGGTTCCAAGAGCACCGTACCGACGTTGGCCGGTCCCTACGCCGCGTTTCTCGGCGAAGCCTACGATCCGGTATGGACCGACTTCACCGGCGCCGGCACGAAGATCGTGCCCAAGCTCACCGACGGACAAACTGCCGACGTCCGCGATCCGTTTGCCGGGATTACGCGCGAAGGAAAGTTCCAACTGGCCGCCGGCGGCGAGTTGCCGCCGGAGTTGTCGCTCGAACGGGTCGGCCTGCGCCGCGCGCTGATTTCGCAATTCGACCAAGCGCGCGCCTGGCTGCAAGACGATCGGCGCGTCGCGGCGTTCGACCAGCAGCGGCAGATGGCTTGGTCGCTCTTGGCGACGAACAAAGTGCGCGACGCCTTGGACCTTGACCGCGAACCGGCCGCCGTGCGCGAGAGTTTCGGCCTTACGCTCTTCGGCCAATCGTGCCTCGCGGCCCGACGCTTGGTCGAAGCCGGCACACGGTTCGTTTCCGTGTTCTGGGACCCCTTCGAGCCGTTCGGCGGCTCCTGTTGGGATACGCACGCGAACCACTTCCCGCGTCTGAAGGAATACTTGCTGCCGGTTTTCGACATGGCGTACTCCGCGCTCTTGCTCGATCTGGAGCAGCGCGGCTTGCTCGACGAAACGCTGGTGATTTGCGTCAGCGAGCACGGCCGTACGCCGCAGATCGACTCCAAGCCGAAGGGTGCCGGCCGGCATCATTGGTCGCGCGTCTATTCGGCGGCGCTGGCCGGAGGCGGAACCGGGCGCGGCAACGTCGTCGGCCGGAGCGATTCGCAAGGAGGCGACGTCGCCGACACGGCCGTCTCGCCGAAAGACGTGCTCGCCACGACGCTCCATCTGTTGGGCATCGATGCCGAAACGACGGTGCCCGACCGACTCGGCCGCAAACTGCCGATCGCCGGCGACGGTCGCCTTCGTCCCGAACTACTCGGCGCGTAGTTGCTCGGCGCATAGCGCAGACGCCCCTCGCAAGCGACCGCTTCCCTAAGCGACCGCAAGCTTCTGCAATGCCTCACCCAATTGTTGCATCACCGCCTCCAAACTTCCGGCGGCGACTACCGCGATCTGCTCCTGATAGATGCCGCGACCATAGGTCGCCGCCTCCGGCAGGTAGCCGGGCTGCCAATCGTCGGCAATCGTGGCGATGAACACGGCGAACCGCGGGCATCGTTTGCGCAGCTCCACTTGCAGCACCTGATACAGCTCGCCCGTCGCGACGACCCACAGCACGCCGCCGGTTCGCGCAACGGCGGCCGCATAGGGAAACTGTTTATCCGCGGGGAGCAACCGCAGACGCGAGAGTTGTCGCGTCATCCGTTCGCCGCGGGCCCGAGCCTCGCGCAGCCGGGCTTCATCTCCGGCGGCGCGCGCTTCCTCTTCCTCGGCCTTCCAGCGGGCAAGTTCCCGTTCGGCCTGGTCGATCGTTGGCAGGTCCGGACGGTAGTCGAGAGGAATCGTGAGGTCGTCGTGTCGCCACGTTTCGTTGGAATCGACGGCGGCGGCCAGCGGTTCGTGCTTCCAAACCCCCAGCGTGGCGCCGGAAACCACCGGTCCTTGATAGACGAACTGCGTGCCGGGAGGCGGCAACGCTTCGAGCGCGGCCAACACGTCGTAGCCGAGTTGTCGACCGTTGCGATCGGCCGTTTCGACGTCGCCGACAAACCCTTCGCGCGGCCCCAAATCGCCGGAGGCTCCTTGCATGAAGAAGCATGGCGCGCCGCCGGTCGCCTCTTCCACAATCTCACGCAGTGCGCCCACATAGTCGGGACTGACCAACGTGTTCTGCCAGGCCAACGTCGTCGGGTGGCAAGCGTAATTCACCAGCGTGCCGAGCGTGCGTCCCGGCTTGCCGACGTTGCCCGAATCCGCCGTCAGTCGACCAATGACCAGCGTATCGTCCGCGGGTCCTTCCGGATGAAAGCCGCAGACATATTGCTTACTCGCGGGATCATAGCCGTCGCGATGAGCGGCCAAGGCGGAGCGCCCGCTGCCGCAGACGAGCACGGCCGGTTGCGCCGCCGCGCATGCTTGCTCGGCGCAGCGGCTGACGCGGCGCGTCATTTCATCGAGGTACGGTCCGATCATATCGCCGCCCGGGAGTTCGGCCCGCGAACGCGACATAAAGCCCGCGCCGTGCGTATGCGACAAACAGACATGGACCTGCGCCGAGGGAACGCCGGTCGCGTGCCCCGCCGCTTCGCGCAAGGCGTCCATCGCGGTGCGTTCTAGGATGCAGTGGTCGAGCGCCAGCAGCAAGATCGCGTCGCGCGCATCTCCCGCCTTCGCGCGAGGTTGCATCCATAGCGCCGTCGCCGTGAGCGGCCGATGCACGCCGGTCGAGCGATCGTGAATCGCCGCGCCCCACATGCGGTGATACATCCCCACCGGGGGCGTAATGTCGACTCGGGCCGCGCCGGCGATCAAGCGCGCTTGGGGTGCGATGACGGGCTTCATATCAGGCGCCTACTCGGGAATCTAGCAAAGCTTCTTGGAGACAATCCATCAGGCGATCGACTTCCGCGGCCGTTTCGCAATCGAGTTCCCAACCGTACGGCTTGCGACGTCGCACGTTGGGGAAGATTCCCCGCTTCACGAGCAAATACTTCTCGATCGCCAGAAAGCCGTCGAGCCCGGCCTGAAGTTGCAGCGCGACGATCGCGCTGATGGGAAACGACAAGCGATAAACGTCGGCGGCGTCGCCCTGCTGCAAGGCGCGCCACAAGGCGACGATGCCGTCCAAGAGATCGACTCCCGGCATGGTGCCGGCGAGCCCGCGTCGGAAACTATCGACCAAGTGAATGCCGCCGGAGCCTTCGAAGATACGCGCCCGGCCCTGGGTCGCGTCGCGCAGCGCCGAAAGGTTCGGCCCGATCGGCGACGCCTCCGGCTTGAAGAGAATCTTGTCGGCGCCGTAGCGATCCAGCAACTCCACGTAGACGCCGAGCGGAATCGCTTGGCCGATGTACCCGGAAGCGTCCTGCACGATGAGCGGAACGTCCGTCGCGTCGGCCAGCGCCCGATAGTGTTCCACAAGAGCCGCGGCGTCGAGCCGAACGGAAAGCGGGGGCGTCGCCATCACGGCGTCGCAGCCGGCGCGCTCGGCATCACGCGCAAATTCCACGGCTTGGCGCGTGCTTTCCGCGCTCACTCCGGCAAATACGGGCCCTCGCCCGCCGGCCGATTCCACGAGCAACGTCGTGAGTCGGCGGCGTTCCTCGCCCGTAAGCCGCAAGAGTTCCGAGACCATTCCGGTGCCGAAGCCTTGAGCGCCCGCGGCAAACACGTAATCAATTTCGCGCGCAAGGGCCGCTTCGTCGATCTCGTCGTCGTCGGTAAACGGCGTATGCACGATCGGCAGCACGCCTTGCAACTTGCGGAGCATATTCCAACCTCTGTTCCAAGCATTCTAATCGTTTGTCGAACTTGCCCTACCAATCGCCGACGCTGCCGTCCGTGTACGTCACCGGCTGCGGCAACTCTTGCTGGAAAGGGTGTTTGCGAACCTCTTCTTCGTTGATCGAAATGCCGAGTCCCGGTCGCGTATTGGGTCGCACGATCCGTCCGGCCCGCTCGACCGTGAAGCCCTCGTCGACGACATCCTGCCGCCACGGCACGTCGTTATGCACGGTCTCGCAAATGATATAGCTCGGCTGTGAAAAGCCGAACTCCAACGACGCCGCAGTACTCACCGGCCCCTGCGGATTGTGCGGCGCCAGGGCGATGCGGTGCGCTTCGCAGAGCGCCGCAATGCGTCGGGCTTCGCTGAGGCCGCCGCAGTGGGTGATGTCGAGTTGGCACACGTCGCACGCGTGCGCGGCGAATAAGTCGCGAAACGCCGCCAGATGCGTCACGCGCTCGCCGGTCGCAATCGGCGTCGCGACCGCACCGTTGATCCGCGCCAAACCATCGACGCTCTCCGGCCAACACGGCTCTTCGAGGAAGTAAAGCCCGTACGGTTCGAGCGCTTTCGCGAATTGCAGTCCCATCGCGGGCGAAGGGCGGGCATGGCAGTCGACCATGATGTCGATCGATTCACCGACCGCCTCGCGCATGGCGGCGACGCATTTCTCCGCGGTACGCACCGGCTTCAACCCTTCCAGCGGCATGGTCGGCGGCACCGCCATCGACTTGAACGCCGTGAAACCGTCGGCCACGGCCTGTGCGGCCAAGTCGGCGAAGCGACGCGCATCGTCGGCGGCCGTTTCATAAAAGTCTTCCATGCGACCGCCGCCCAAGTGGCAATAGGTTCGAACATGGTCGCGCACCGGACCGCCCCAGAGTTTCGAACAAGGTACGCCGAGCGACTTGCCCAAAATGTCCCAGAGCGCAAGATCAATGCCCGCGATCGCGGTGGCGCGCACGATGCCGTGGCCGTGCCAGAAGTGCCGTCGATACATCATCTGCCAGAGATGTTCGACACGCGTCGGGTCTTGGCCGATCAACAACTCGGCCAAGTCTTGCACGGCGCCGACGACGGCCCGCGTATGCCATTCCAACGTCGCCTCGCCCCAGCCGAACAAGCCGTCTTGGTCGGTGCGAACTTTCACGAAGACCCAGTTCCGCATTCGGGCATGACAAACGTGAGTTTCAATCGCGACGATCTTCATGGCGAGTAGCTAGCGAAGTAAGTGTGAATGGCGGCTGCGAACGCGTGCTTCTGCAGAACCGGCATATCCCGCCGGCCGACGCGTGATCTCTAAACCGCGATTTGGAAATGAGATACGATCAGGAATAATTGATTGTTGACATGTTAACAACGCCTGTGTTATTGTGCAACTCGTTCGCCCCGCCTAACTCGACATGCACGCTCATCGTGTTCCCACCCTTGTTCTTTCCGGCCCGACGCTTACGTCGGGTAAACGCTCATGTCGCTCATTGTTCGTAGTCTTGGTCAACAGATCGCTCGTCAACTTCGCGACGACATCGCCACCGGCAGGTTTCGCGAGGGAGAGCCGCTACGTGAGATCGAACTTTCCAAACGGTTCGGCACCAGCCGAGGTCCGATTCGCGACGCTCTGCTGGAACTGACCAAAGAAGGGGTAGTCGTGGCCCAACGGAGCGGCGGCGTCGCCGTAGCGCCTGCGGTCGGCAACGAGATCACCAAGCTCATCACGCCGATTCGGCAGACCATCGAGACCTACGCGCTGGGAATGATCTTCGATGCGCTCGACGCGAACGATTTCGCGAATTTCCAACGGTTGGTCGACCACATGCAGATCGGCTGCAAGCGGGGAGACCATGCGCTTGTGGCCGAAGCCGACTTGGCGTTTCATCGCGCGATTCTCGAGCGCGCGGGAGATCATTGCCTCATGGCGATTTGGTCGACGATCGTCGGCCAGTTGCAGCGACACTTCACCAGCGCGTGCCGCGAGTACGCGAACCTGATGGAGTATCACGCCGAGCACGCGGCTCTCGTCGACGCGTTTCGCTCCGGCAATCGGGCCGAGGCCGTTAAAGCATTGGAAGACCATATTCGCTGGCCGATTCGGCAAACCACGGATGAGAAAGCGGAGGGAGCGGGCTAATGCGAACTGCATTGCTATGCCGCCGAACGTTCGCTCTCATCGCCGTCGTCTTCGGCGCGCCGGGCGCTTGCGAGACGGCACGATCGGAAGAACCGGCGAAAGCGGCGGACGCCGCGCCGGACTACGCGCGCGATGTGAAGCCGTTGCTCACGCGTAAGTGCTACGCCTGCCACGGAGCCCTCAAGCAAAGCGGCGGTTTGCGCTTGGATACGCGCGGCGTTATGTTGACCGGCGGCGATTCGGGTGCGGCCGTCGTGCCGCAAAACGCCGAGAAGAGTCTGCTGCTGTCGGCTGTTCGCGGCGACGGCGATATCGAGCAAATGCCGCTGGAAAGCGAGCCGCTGACTGCGGCGGAAATCGCCCTGCTCGAACGCTGGGTCGCCGCCGGCGCTCCCGGCCCCGACGAGCCGTTGCCCCCCGATCCGCGCAAATACTGGTCGTTCCAGCCGCTCGTGCGGCCGCAAGTGCCGACGCCGAAGAACGCGACCGCCAAGAATGCCGCGGCGGCCCTGCATCCGATCGATGCGCTGCTGGCCGTTGAACAAGAGAAACGGGGCGTGACGACGCTGCCGGAAGCCGACCCGCGGACGCTCGTTCGTCGGCTCTATCTCGACCTCGTCGGCCTGCCGCCGACGCCCGCAGATGTGGAAGCGTTCGTAAAGGCATACGGCTCGGCGAACTCGACGCAGCGCGAGCAAGCCTATCTGGCCGTGGTCGATAAGTTGCTTGCTTCGCCGCAATACGCCGAACGTTGGGCTCGGCATTGGATGGACGTGTGGCGCTATAGCGATTGGGACGGCTATCGCGCCGAAGTCCGCGAAAGCCAACCGCATATTTGGCGCTGGCGCGAGTGGATCATCGACTCGCTCGACGCCGATAAACCGTACGACGAAATGATCGTCGAGATGCTGGCGGGAGACGAACTCGCCCCCGACGATCCCGAAGTGCTGCGCGCCACGGGGTTTCTCGCGCGCCATTGGTACAAGTTCAATCGCAACGTGTGGCTCGAATCGACCGTGGAACATACGGGCAAGGCGTTTCTCGGCCTGACGTTCAATTGCGCGAAGTGCCACGACCACTTCTTCGATCCGATTTCGCAAAAAGACTATTACTCGCTGCGCGCCTTTTTCGAGCCGCATCAGGTTCGAACGGATCGGCTGCCGGGCCAACCGGACACCGCGACCGACGGCTTGGTGCGCGCCTACGACGCCGCGGCCGACGCGCCCACGTATCTCTTCGCGCGCGGCGACGAAGCGAAGCCCGACAAGGAGCACCCGCTCGGTCCGCGGATCCCGCGATTGTTCTCCGCGGAGCCGAAGATCGTCGCCGTCGATTTGCCGACGACCGCTTACTACCCCGGCTTGCGCGCGTTTGTGCGTGCCGAAGAATTATCGCGGGCCCGCGGCGATGTGGAGCAAGCTCGCAAGAGCGCCGCGGCGGCGAAGGCCGACGACCAAGCGGCGGCGCAGCGAAAGTTGAAGATCGCGGAAGCGGCTCTGGCGGCCGTCGAAGCGCGCTTGGCCGCGGACGAAGCGAAGTACTCGGCGCAGGGCACCGACGCCGCGCGCGACAAACGGGCCGCCGCCGCCGAGCGCGAGCTGGCGCGGTTGCGAGCCGTCGACGCTTTGGCCGATGCGGAACTGCAACTCGCCAAGGCTCAAACTGCACAAAAAGCCGAGGCCAAGAACGCGGCCGAGAAAGAGAAGTTGAAAAAGGCGACCACGGACGCGGAGAAGAAACGCGCCGAAGCTCAAAAGGGGCTGGCCGCGGCCGAGGCGAACCTAAAAAAGACCGACGGCGCCTATTCGTCGTTCGGCTCGCTCTACCCGAAGCAAAGCACCGGGCGCAGGCTCGCTTTGGCTCGTTGGATCACGTCGCCCGACAACCCGCTGACGGCGCGCGTCGCCGCAAACCACATTTGGATGCGGCACTTCGGCGAACCGATCGTTCCGAGCGTTTTCGACTTCGGCCGCAACGGCGTCCTGCCGACGAACCAGCCGCTGCTCGATTGGCTGGCGAGCGAACTCATGGCCGACGGTTGGCGGATGAAGCCGCTGCACCGCACGATCGTCACCAGCGCCGCCTATCGTCGTGCGTCGAACGATGCGGGCTCTCCCGCCGAGAGTAATCGCCGGCTCGACCCGGAGAACGTTTCGCTCTGGCGGATGAATTCGCGACGCATGGAAGCGGAAGTCTTGCGCGATTCGATCCTCGCCGTCGCCGGCACGCTCGACCTGGCGCGAGGCGGTGCGGATCTAGCGCCGGAACAGGCGGAGACGACGCCCCGACGAAGCCTGTATTTCCGACATTCAAAGGAAAAGAAGGCGGAGCTGCTCGATATTTTCGATCGAGCGAACGCCGTGGAATGTTATCGACGGACCGAAAGTATCGTTCCGCAGCAGGCGCTGGCGGTCGCCAACAGCACGCTGGCGCAGAATCAGGCCCGTGCGCTGGCGAAGGAGTTGGCCGCGGCGCTCGTTTCAAGTTCGCCGACCTCGGAGCCGTTGCAATTCGTTGACGCGGCATTCGCGCGCATTCTCAATCGACCGGCGACGGCGGCAGAATTATCGCTCTGCCGCGACTTCGTGGAGCAACAAACGGCGCTCCTCGCCGAGCCCGCCAAACTTACGAAGTTCACAGCCGGTCCGAAAGCCCAGACGACTCCGGCGAACGAGCCTCGGCAGCGTGCCTACGAGAATCTGGTGCTCGTACTTCTGAACCACAACGATTTCGTGACGATTCGGTGACGCCATGACACGACGACCCACAAACTCACAACCGCTACCGCGCCGCGCCTTCTTGGCGGACCTCGGGATGGGCTTCACGGGACTGGCGCTTGGGGCGATGCTCGCTCGCGACGGCGTCATGCGACAAGCCTCGGCTGCGGACGTTCACGCCTTTATGGCGCCCGACGGCAAGCCGCACCACGCGCCGCGGGCCAAAAGCGTGATTTGGATTTTTCTCGTCGGCGGCATGAGCCATTTGGAATCGTTCGATTACAAGCCGGCGTTGAACAAGTACGCCGGCGTCGAAATCGGCAAAACCCCGCACGCCGACGTACTCACGGCGCAGTTCAACGAAAACCTGCGCGTGGTGGTACCTAACGACGCCAACGGCCAACAGCGATTGAAGCTCTTTCCGCTGCAAGTCGGCTTTCAGAAGCACGGCCAAAGCGGGATGGACATTAGCGACTGGTGGCCGCATCTGGCCGAGTGCGCCGACGACCTGGCGGTCGTCCGCTCGATGTGGACCACGGACAACAACCACGGCGCTCAAATCCAATTTCACACCGGCCGGCACTCACTCGAAGGTCGCTTCCCCACGCTCGGCTCTTGGGCTCACTACGGTCTGGGTTCTCTCAACGACAACTTGCCGCAGTTCGTCGTCCTGGGGACGCCGCTGGCCGATTGCTGCGGCGGAGTCGGAGGCCACGGCGCCGCGTATCTCGGGCCGCAACACGCCGGCGTGCAAATGGGGGTCGATCCGAAAACCGCGCTTCCCTATTCGTCGCCCGGCGTCGACATATTCCGTGAAGAACAAGCCGCAGATTTCGAGCTGCTGCGTAAGCTGAACCGTTTGACGGCGGTCGAGTATCCGCACGACGCCAACCTGCAAGCGCGCATCAAGAGCTACGAACTTGCCTACCAAATGCAGCAGGCCGTGCCGGAAGTCGTCGATTGCTCGGGCGAAAGCGCAACCACCGAAAAGCTATACGGGCTGGAACAAGCCGCGACGCGCGACTTCGGCCGGCAATGCTTGGTGGCGCGGCGCTTGGTCGAACGCGGCGTGCGCTTCGTGCAAATCTTCCACGGCTCCAACGGCGGCGCTGGGGCCTGGGACGGTCACGGCAAGCTCAAGAGCGGACACTCCAATCTTTGCGGACAGGTTGATCGCCCGATTGCCGCGCTCATTCAAGACTTGAAACAGCGCGGCATGTTGGACGAGACGATGATCGTGATCGGAACCGAATTCGGCCGAACCCCCGGCTCGCAAGGGGCCGACGGACGCGATCATCACCCGTTCGCCTTCAGCGTCGCCTTGGCCGGCGGCGGCATTCGCGGCGGCACGGTCCACGGTCGCACCGATGCGCTCGGCTTCCACGCCGTCGAAGATCGCCACTACGTCACCGACCTGCACGCGACCGTACTACACCAACTCGGACTCGACCCGCGCCGCCTCGAAGTTCCCGGTCGCAAACGCTTGGAGATCGACTTCGGCAAGCCGATTCGAGAGATCATCGTATAACGGACGGGGCGACGCCTCGGCATCCCGATGTTTGCTACGGCGATTTCTTCAACTGTTTGGTAAAGAAGCGATCGCAGGCGTCGACCGCCGCGGCGAAGGCCCGCGCACGCCCGAGGAATGCATGCGGAGCTTCGGGAATCAGCACTAGTTCCGTCGCGATTCCCAGCTTCGCCAAGTCTTCGCGCATAGCGTCGGCGTGCGTGCTCGGGTCGTCGAGCGCGCCGGTCAAAAACATCAGCGGCGGGTCGCGTCGATCGAGATGGTGCCGCGGGCTGGCGGCCGCGTAAAGTTGCGGCAGTTCGCTTTGCGGGGCCCCGAGAAACGTGCGGTAGAACGGATCGTCGGGCCGGGCCGAAAGTTCACGAATGCGTTCCGATTCCAAATCGCTCTGCGCCCCCATCGCCACGCAGGCCTGCACGGCACTTGATTGCTCGGCATTCCCCCCTGCCCCTTCGAGTTCGCTTACACCGCCGCTCGTCGCCAAGAGCACCGCGAGGTGGCCGCCGGCGGAGAGCCCGGTGGCGCCGATGCGTTCGGGATCGATGCCGTAACGCGCGGCGTTCGCGCGCAACCAGCGCACCGCCGCTTTGCAATCTTGAATCGCGGCCGGGAACTTCGCTTCGCCGGAAAGCCGATAGCTGATCGTCACGGTGACGAAGCCGCGCGCGGCCAGGGCTTGCGCCAGGTTCGTCATCGAACTACGGTCCCCTTTGACCCAACCGCCGCCGTGGATGCAGACGATCGCGGGGAGCGGCTGCTTTCGCTCCTTCGGTCGATAAAGATCGAGTTGTAATTCGCGTTCGCCGTATTTCGCGAAGGTCGCGCCTTTTTGGGCGTCGAGCGACTCCGTCAGTTCACTCGGGAGCGAAGTCGCCGGCTCGCGCGGCGCGGCAGGCTTCGCCTTTGCGACAGATGCTTGGCCGTAAACAGAGAGCGAGGTTCCGGCAGTCAGAGCGCCGGCAATTATTAAACAAGCGACGGGACGAAGGAACTGTTTCATCGGCATTACGTACAAATGGAAACGGCGGCAGGCGGACTTTCGATTTTAAACGCTTCATCTCCCTGTTGCACCCGGGAATTCCGCCTCTACGGATGATCTCACAAACGCCGCCCCGGCTCGCGACACCGGTCCTGAATACGTGATGTTCGGCCCGGGACGCGCGCAGAGAAGTGCCCGACGGCATGTTAGAATCTTGGAGCGCCATTGTCGCACTTAAGACGCATCTTATAGCATCCTCCGCATGTCGTCATTCAAACCCACTTCGCCCAATCGACCGACGGCCCCGCCCGAAAGCTGGATTTGCGATCGGCCGCTTGTTTTGGGACGCGACCCGTCTTGCGATTGCGTGCTGGAATGTGATCGCGTTTCTCGTCAACATGCCCGCATCGTGCCGGCCGGCGACGTGCTGATCATCGAAGACCTCGGCTCGTCGAACGGCACGTTGCACAACGGGCACTTGGTCGAAGAGCCGACGCCGCTGCGGCCGGGCGACGTCGTCACGATCGGTAGCTTCCGGCTCGAACTTTCTCCGGAAGGAAGGCTGGAACGTACCGAGCGTGTCGCGGCGTTGACGGTGGAAGCGCGCGACCTTTCTTTCGACGCCGGAAATCGCAAACTGCTCGAAGGCGTGTCGTTGACGTTTTTCTCGTCGGAATTCGTGGGCCTGATGGGCCCGAGCGGCTCCGGCAAGACGACGCTGATGAATTTGCTGAACGGCTACCTCTTTCCTTCGCGCGGAAAGGTAACGCTGAACGGGTACGATTTGCACGCGCACTACGCGGACTACGGCAGCCTGATCGGTTACGTTCCGCAAGACGACATCATGCATAACGAACTCACGGTCGATCAGGCCTTGAGCTTCACGGCCCGGCTGCGCATGCCGTCGAACACGACCGACGAAGAGATTCAGGAGCGCGTGACCAAGGTTCTCAAGCAGTTGCAGATTGAAGGAACTCGGCACGTCCGCATCGGCTCGCCGGAGCGTAAAGGCATCAGCGGCGGCCAGCGCAAGCGCGTTAACCTGGCGATGGAGTTGTTGACCGATCCGGCGGTGCTGTTTCTCGACGAGCCCACGTCGGGGCTATCGTCGGAAGACGCGTTCGTCGTGATGACGCTGCTCCGACGGTTGGCCGACATCGGCAAGGGAATTCTTCTGACGGTGCATCAGCCGGGACGGGAAGCGTTTCGCTTGATGGACTTGTTGGTAATCGTCGCGCGCGACGCACACGAGCGAGATCCCGGTCGGCTCGTGTATTTCGGGCCGGCGTTTCCCGACGCCGTCGAGTTTTTTAATCCGCAAGTCGATCCGAATAAGGGCGAGCGGGATCTGTCGCCGGAGCGCGTGTTGCGGGGCCTTTCCACGCGTTCGGCGGAAGAGTGGCGGCGACGATACCAAGAATCGTCCTATCAGAAGGAATACATCGAAGCACGCGCGGGAAAAGTGCCCTCGCGCGAAATGATCGCTCCGCCGCGCAACGACGACGTCGTACAGCAATGCGTCACTTTGGTGAAACGTTCGTTGACGATTAAGATCGCCGATCGGTGGAACACGGCGATCCTATTGGCACAAGCGCCGATCGTCGCGATGTTGGTTATTCTGGTGTTCGGCGAACACGCGCGACAGCAAATCACCAGCGAAACGTGGCTGCGTACGACCAGCGCTACGGCCGTGACGGTGTTTCTGTTGTGCTTGTCGTCATTGTGGTTCGGCTGTTCGAACTCCGTGCGCGAAATCGTCGGCGAATGGGCCGTCTTTCAACGTGAGCGGATGGTGAATCTGCAATTGCCGGCTTACGTGGCGTCGAAGTTGATCGTCGGCGCGGTCTTGTGTTCGATCCAATGTGCGGTGCTCTTAATCGCCGCCCGCTGGGGTTGTGGCCTGCGCGCGCCGATCGCCTCCTCGTTTTTAATCATGATGCTTACGGCCTGCACCGGCGTCGGCATCGGCCTGATCATTTCCGCCGTCGCGCGGACGCAAGAAGTTGCGATGGCGCTGCTGCCGTTGGTACTCATACCGATGGTGATCTTCGGCGGTACGTTGTTGCCGATTCACGACATGCAACGGTTCGTGCGGCCCGCGGCCTTCATCATGCCGACTCGGCACGGCTTTGAAGCCATGCTGTTGCTGGAAGCGGAGCGCAAACCGCTCGGGCCGTCACCGTATTCGAACACGATCGTGGCCGATCGTTCGATTGACGACCCGGACCGACCGGACTTCGCCGAATACTATTTACCGAGAAAGAAGCGGCTGGGAGTCACGGCCAGCGTCGTGGCGCTGAGCGTCGTCTTCGCGGCGACCTTGGCGGCCGTGTTGCTGATCCTCCGCTTCCGCGACGTGCATTAGCGCCGCGCGATCGTTTCGCCGGGGCGATTCATCGTTCTTTCACGGCGCCGTATCCGTCGTCGACTTCCACGGCTTCCAGCCGCGCGATGCGCTCGTCCATCGGCGGGTGCGTGCTGAAATGATCTTCGGCGCGCGCGAAGACGTCGGAAAATACGCTTGTCTCGCGCGGCGATCGCGTGTGCGAGACGTCCTTTCGCTTCATGTATTCTCCGAGTCGCTTGGGAAACGACAGCGCCTGAGCGCGGGTCTGTCCCGCGGCGACTACGGCGCGCAGCGCGTAAGCGTCGGCGTCGAACTCTTCCGTCTTCGCATACGGCCGCGACATGATATTGTGCAACACGCCCACGAAGCCGCCGATGGCCGGAGCCGTGAGGTCGGAGGCGCGCGCCGCGTACGTCAGCTTACGATTGCAGTGCTCAAGATCGACGTGGGCGATTTCGTGCGCCAATACAAACTGCAATTCTTGGTCGTTCTGCACGAAATCAATCAGTGCGCTATGCACGTAGACGTATCCGCCGGGAAGCGAAAACGCGTTGAGGTCGTCACGATCGGTCTGCAAAACCGTGAACGTGTAGTTGATCTCCGGTCGCTCGCGGCGGGCCAAGATCGGCTCGACGAGTCGGGCGATGCGTTTGTTCACCGCCGAATCATGCACGACCTTCGATTCGACGACGACTTCGGCATGGAGTTTCTTGCCCCAGGCCGTTTCCTCGGTCGGCGTCAGCTTCATTAACGATTGGCCGTAGTCGTCGCCCGACTTCGTCGCACGACGCGTCAGGTCCAGCACGCTGCCGACCGGATCGCGCGGATCGATGATCACCCGCGGATCTATTCGCGCGCGGTCGTCGTCGCCGGAGCCTTTGCTTGAGCGATCTTTCGAACCTTTGTCGGACGATTCGCGTCCCTCGGTACGTTCGCGCGAACGCTCGTCGATGATCTGCTCCATCGTCGCTTCGATCTCGTCGAGAATGCTCGTCACGACCGGCATGCGCTTGGCGGTCCCCGACGGAGCGCTGCGCGGCGGCGTTTTTTCCGCATCGGCTTCGCGCGGCGACATGGTGCCGCGCAACTCCTGCAACACTTCGTGCGCCGCTTCGGCCGCCGGCTTCACGAGGCCGGGAGTCTCTTTCGCCGCCTCGCCCGCGGTATCGTTCAGAATGGATTGAACCTTATCGACCGCGTCACCGACCTGCTTTGCGTTCGGGCCGCTCCCGAGCGTGCCTGCCAGACCGTCTTTTAAGGCGTTGGTCGCCGTCTCCTTCATTACCGTGCGCGTGCGCTCCGCTTCGAAATGAATGACGGCGACGCAGATGACGACCAGCGTAAGAAATCCGGCGCCGATCAACACGTAGTTTTTCATGAAGCAGCCAATGCAAAAAAGGTGCTCGGGCGGCCGGCGTACGGCGCGCTAAAGCCGCACTAAGGGGACTTCGTTAGGTCGGAATCGCGAAAGTATCGCAGCAGCAATTTGGCCTTGTCGATTTCGGAAAGTGGAATCGGAAAATCAAAGCGCCCGTGCAGAATTGTGACGTCATACATGCCGCCGTCGGCCGCCCAATATTGCCGATCGGCGGTCGACCAAGTCGTCGGCGGTTTCGCATACGAGAAGCTCAAAGGAATAATGGAGTTAATCGACAATTGCAGCGGGCCGTCCTGGATCATTACCAAGGGCGGCACGCCTTTCTTGTACGGCAGCCAAATACTCTCGTAGCCGATGCGCATCAGCAGCGCCGCGTAATTTGATTTCGTATCGACGGTTCGATACTTCTGCAACCGCATCGCCTGCTTATGCCACGGCAGCCCCTCGGGCTCGGCGGGAATCGGCGCCGCCACCAGATTGTCGCCCATGAGTTCTCGGTAAAACGCCGTCGGCGCGGGCTTCGTAGTACCGGCGGCGGAGATATACAGCGCCTCGCCCTTCGACACCTTCAGCCCGGTATCGACGACGCAGTGAGCGCGTTGCACCCCTTCGGGCGTTACGTCGACCTGTCGCTCCTCCCAATCGAGGCGACCGATCTTAAACTCGCGGCTGGTGGGGTTGAGCTTACCGCGCGGAGTCAGCAGTACCGTGCGAAGGTCGTAGGTTCCCGGTTTCCAACCGCCGGCGGGCGCCGCGGCGCGCGACTGAAAAGATTGCTCGACTTCGCCGACGACGAACGGGTGGTCTTTCGCCGCAATCGGCTTCGGAGAACCCGCCTCAAACAGCTCGACGCGCAGCGATATCTCTTCGTCCGGAAACGGAGCGGGCGTCGTGATTTTGACGTACCATTCCAGCTGCGTATTCGCCAAGGCCATCGGCGGGGTTTCTTTGGTCAGCAGAAACGCAAAATGCCGGCCGTGGTCGAAAGGGCGCTTCGCGTAGTAGGTGACGAAGTCGATGCCGCGGTCGACCACCTGGAGGCCGTCGAGCGCCGTCTTTAAATCCGTGGCGCGCTTGGCGGCCTCTAAGCCTTCCCGAGCTTCCGGATACTTCGACTCTAGTCCGATTTCGCGAATCAGCCGTTGGGCTTCGCCGAAGCGCACCGTCGCGGCGGACAAGTCCTCTTGGTCGAGCGCTTGCTTTCCGGCGCGGCAAAGCGAACCGTATCTCTCCAGCGCTTCAATATTCTTGGAAAGTTTCTCGACGATTTCATGGGCCGCCTGATATTCCAGCGAATCCTTCGGAACACCGGCTTCCGCGAGTTGAAATTCTTTCAGCGCTTCCCGCTCCCGATTGCGGTCGAGAATGCTCCGCCCAAGCTTCATATGTTGACCGAAGCTTTCGTACTTGCGCGCCAACAATTGATTGCTTTCGGCACTGTCGCGAATGCATTCGGTTTCCAGAGTCGACGGGGCCGGAATCCGAAAGAAATGAACGTGATTGTCGGGCGAGCCTGCGACCAAGAGCGTACCGCCCGCGAAGAACGCGCCGCAGGACGACGGCGATTCTTCGCCCCCGAGCGTGTCGATCAAGCGGTCGTCTTCGGTCGACAACAGTCGAATTTTGCCCCCTTCGACGACGGCCAGCGCGCGGGTTCCTCCCGGCGAATAGGCGAGATCGCCGATGAGTTCGCCGGCCGGCGGCTTCCATTCTCCGAGCACGCGTCCGGTCACCAAATCCCAGCGACGAATGACGCCGTCTTTGCCGCCGGTGAGCACTTGTCCTCCTTGCGGCGCAACAACGAGCCGCATGACGCCGCCGGCATGCGTATGAAAGGCGTTGATCTGCTCGAACGCCGTCAGGTTAAGCACGCGAACAAAGCCGGCGGAATCACCGGCTACGACTCGTAGACCGTCCGGCGTGAGAGCCAGATCATTAATCTGCGCTCGTTCAAAGCGATATTCCCGCACCAACGACGGCTCGGTCAAATCCCACAGCGCCAATCGCCCGTCGCGCCCGCACGTCGCCAAGTATTGCTTGGTCGGATACAGCGCAATATTTAGAACGCCGCCGCCGTGAGCGAAGAACTCCGTCGTTTGCTCGCCGGTCTTGGCGTTCCAAATTCGAATCGTCCCTTGATCGTCGCCGCTGGCGACCGTCTCCCCGTCGGCCGAAATATCGACGCAGCCGACGGAGCTCGTGTGCCGGCTGAATTGAGCCAGAACCCGTCGCGTCGCGCCGTTCCAAACCAATACTTGGCCGGCCTTGTCGCCGGTGGCCACGGTTTCGCCGTCGGCGGCCAACGCCGTGCAGAGCACCGGCGCCGCATGCCCGTTGAAAGGAGCCAACTCCGTTTCGACGCTTTCCGGCGTCTCTTCCGGTTCGACGCGCGACAACAGATAATAGGCGCCGCCGGCAAGCGCAACCGCCAAGACGGAGAGACACGCGCCTACCGTGAAACGACGCAAGCCGGGGCGGCGTCGACCGGACGCAGGATCCTCCTCGGTCTGTTGTACCAAACCGCGGGGGAGCGCGCTGAGCGTCGTTTTGTCGCGATCGTTCATTCCCGACTATCTCATTGGGGAAGCGGCACGGAAGAACGGGCCTTCGGCAACGATTCCGTCAGCGCTTGAAAGGCGACGCGCTCACGATCAAATCGCGTGATGTGCGAACTTGCGAAACGAAAGTCCCACGTCGGAGTCGGATTCACTTGCATCGTCCGGCGGACGCCCGGCAATTGTTGTTGAACCGTGAAGTCGTAGATCGTCGCGAGTTCGTAGCTGTTTCGATTGAGCGCTTCTAGTTCTACCAGATAACGATCGACGGCCGTGATGACGTCGGCAAAGCGCGAACCGACCGTCGGCAGCAACTGCGCCAAATCGGCGCGGAGCTCGGTCAAACGCCGTTGTGCAGGCCCGTCAGGAGCGAGTTTCTTGGGGTCGATGTCGGTGGGGAGCTTGAATAGATCGACGAACGTCACCGACAGGCCGCGATCTTTCTGCCCGCCGGACGGCGAATTCGGCAAAATCACCAGCTTGCCGGAGAGAATCGGGATAATCTCGCGCATGGTGCTTTGTTGATCTTGGCGGACCGCTTCGGCCTCGCTGAATTTCACGAGAAACCCGGTGCCGAGCATCTGCTGAAGCGCCCAGGGACGCCCTCTCTCCAAGTCGTCCCAGGCGATTTCGAGCAACTTTTGGCGGGCTTCGAGAGAATGCAGCACAGGAACGGAAGCCGTTGCGAAGGCAATTTTGGCGTGATCAAAGTCGGAGAGACTCTTCAGCGCCGCCGCCGCCAACAGCACTCCCGGCTTCGTTTCTTGCGTAATCAGCAAGTTCATCAAACCTTCCGGATCACGAACCTTTCGCTTGGAGAATTCGGCGGCGACGCTCTCCGCGTTCAACGAACCGCCCGGGCGGCAATACTCCGCGACGGCGGCGGCGCGCAGGGCGCCGCCCCCTTGAAGCATCCATTGCTCGGCGATCAGAGCGCCGAGTTGCGGGGCCTCGGCGATGATTTCAGGGAGTTCCTCGCCGGTGAAGTACTTATAAGACGGCGGAGGCGTGCGACGCGCTAAACGCTCCGCCAACGGAAAAGCGGCGGCCCGTTTACGGAGCACGATCTCGTCGAAGACTTGCTCGACGTGATTCGCCAACAAACCGGTCGCGCAGGAGACTTCGAGTTCTTTGAGCCAGTCGACCGTCAGCGATTGCGTTTGTGCGACGAAGATTCGCAGTCGTTCTTCCGACGACGTGCAGTTCTGCAACAGCAGATCGATGACGCCGCGATACTTCTTGGCGTCGCGTTCGGCCAGTTGCACGAGAACTTCGCGTGAGCCGCTTGTAAGAACTTTCGGGTATTTCGCCGCGAGATTCAGGGCCGCCGCCGTCGATTCGGAGCGTCCGGAGACGAACAACGATTGAAGCAGCGCCCATTGTTTTTCCGGCGGGTAGGAATTGAACCGCGAAACCACGGTTTTGACCGCCGTCGGATCGCCGCTGCGCGCGAGCACGTTGACGGCGGTCCACGCCAGACTCGGATTCGGGCCGACCGTCAAAACGGTCGCTCGCTCCAGGCAGGCCGCGCCGACTTCACGATGATCTTGCGAGGCGAGCAGAGCCTCCATCTCATTGAGTTGCGTCAGTTCCAGCAGCGCCGCGGCGTCGTACGCGTCTAAGGCCTGCGACTTTTCTTTGAGCGACTTGAGCCGATGTGCCATCGTCGTGAGCTCCGACGCCTGGTCCTGCAACTCGCGTTCTTGCGCGGCCAACGCTTCGGGCGATAAGCTCTCATCGCCGGGCGCCGCGACCGCCGTCCCGGAACGCAACTCGTCGAGTCGCTTCGTTCGGTCGCGATGAATCTGAGCCAACACCGTCAACTCGCCTTCTAATTCATCGAGCCTGCCCAAGTAGTCGCGAAGGTCGGTCGAGGCCTGTGCATTCAGCAACTGTTGCAATTCGGCGGAATTGTCGTAATCCAGAGCGGCAAGAATCTTCTCGCTCTCCACGGTCCGGCTCCGCTCCACTTCTCCCGCTTTTCGCTTCCATTCCGTCATCTGCCGCGCTAACGGACCGGGATCGACCGTTACGGCGGGGCTTTCACCCGGCCGCCAATCCAATGCGACGGCCAAGACGGCGGCGGCGACGGCCAAGAAAACTCCGGCCAGAACGACCGCTCCGCTGCGCGAGCCGAGAAACTTTCCCGCCGACGACGATCCGGGAGAGCGCGCGATGCGAGTTTCCCCGGCGACCTCTTCCCGCGCAGGCGCGCCGCGCGGCGACGGCGACTGCTTGGCGCCGGTCTGCAGGTCGACCGAGGTCGCCGAGTTGCCGAGGATAGCCCGCGCGAAATCGCCGCAATCGCGAAAGCGTTCGGCCGGATACTTCGAAAGGGCTTTCGCGACGGCGGCGGAGATCGATGCCGGGACTTCGGGAACTAACTCCGAAAGCGGTTGCGGCGTCGTGTTGAGGTGTCCGTTGATCACCACGGCGACGGAATCGTCGGAAAACGGCAATCGGCCGGCGACAAATTCGTAGACCGTCAGCGCCAAGGAGTATTGGTCGGCGCGACCGTCGAACGGATGATTCTTGAGGATCTCCGGCGCCATATAGTCGACGGTGCCGACGTTGATGCCGTCGGCGGTACGATATCGGCTTTCGCCGGTCGCCATCAGGCCGATACCCTTAATGATGCCGAAGTCGCTGAGATAGGCTTGGCCGTGCTCGTCAAAGAGAATGTTGCGAGGCTTCACGTCGCGATGAACAAACTGCGATCGATGGACGAAGTCGAGCGCCTTGGCGATGCTCGGCAGCCAATATCGCAGGCTTTGCCAAGGCATCGGGGCTTGTCGGCCGCCTTCGCCGACCATGGCGCGCGTCCGGAGGTTCCCCCCCGGCAAGTAGCGCATCACCGCAAACGATATTCCGGCGTGTCTACCGATGTCGATGATCGGCACGATGTGCGGGAACGAAAGCCGGACCAGCGCGCCGACCTCTTGCTCGAAGCGATCGGCCAACTCGGAACATTCGACTAACGACGCGCGCGGCGCTTTGATGACGACGTCGGTCTTGAGGTTCCGGTCGACGGCACGATAGACGTACCCCATGCCGCCGACGCCGATCGTCGTCAGTCGTTCATAACGGCCTCCGGCGATCGTGAGGCCTTCCCAAGGACCGGGAGCGTCCGTAGCCATTGCTTGCCAACATTATCGAGATGCGAACGGTGGTAAGCGATCGACGCGCCACCCGGATTTCACTTTAGGCCGGTCGACCATCGGTTGACCAGGGTAATTGCCGGATACCGCGACTTATTTACGGCACCGCGGCGCACGGCAGGGTCGTCGGCGGACGGCTCAAAGCCGCCGCCGACGCCGCTGTACGAATAAGCGATTATCCGCAGCGAAACCGCTTCAGTAGGGCCGCGTCAATTGGGATTGAGGAGGCCGTTAATCGGGTTCGCCGTGTTCACACCGCGGGGACGACTGCTTACGGAGCTATCGATTCCGGAGCCGCGGCATTCGGGACACGTCACGCGGCCGCGCCCGTCACAATTGCCGCAAGCGACGGAAACGCGATTATCCTGATAAATCTGTTGACCCGTGGTGGGGTTTCTGCCGGTAATCGTGCGTTGCATCACCCCGACCTTGCCGTTGGCACAATCACGCACCGGGCAGCGGACCGTTTTCATGCCGCTGCATTTCGAACACGAAACGTCGATCAGGAATCCGTCACCCACGCGCTTATTCAGACCGACGTCGGAAGCCGGCTGTTCGCACATCACGACCACGGTGGCCTGCGCCGCCTGCTTTTCGACGTCCGACCACGGCAAGTCGGCCTTGCCAACCGGCGTAAATCGGGCGTTGGGAATCGAATCCCTGATAAAGTCGCGCGCGGCCCACACGTTAATACCGGCGTTGTACCGGTTGTTCAACGCTTCAAACGACTTCAAGTGCATCGCCACGACGTTGCCCATGCTATCAACCACCGGTCCGCCGGGAACGCTCGGGGCCTTCGGCGCTTCATAGACGACGTGCCCGCCGAAATAGAACTGCGACGAGGGAGAAATCAGCTTTCCCTTGGCCATCTTGATCGAGGCGGCCTTCGTATCGATCAATGGATATGACGCCACCAGGATGTCGGTACCGATGCGCGAGTACCAATCGTCCATCGGCAGCGGCGTGCAAGTGAGGCCCGGACAATGCAGAATCGAAAGATTGTACGATTCAGACGAGGCGATTAGCTTCGCCTCAAGCCGCTTGCCGGGCTGATTCGGATCGGCGATCACGAAGCCGGACGAGCCCTTTGTGGCGTCGCGCGTGGTGAGGATGTATTCTGAAACGGGACAGAAGCCCGAAGCCATAACGCTGATCGATTTGTCGATCGTCGTATCGGCGGGGAGCGCGGCCGTGGTTTCATCCACCGGAGGCTGCTGCGGCAGCACCATGTATTGCCACCCCATTTGCTTGGTTGCAGCGGAGACGTTGTTATCCAAGACCAACGTCGCATAGATGTCCGAAAGTTGATCCAAAACCGCGGGCGTTACGAATAACTTTCTGCTTCCCGCGGCTTCGAAAAGTCGGCCGATGTTTTGCACGATGCGCGGGTCGTGACAGAGCGACGCCGCGGTGCGCCAATATCCGAGCGCCTCGACCGGCTTATTTTGACGAATGAGCGTCAGCGCCAGATTATTCAGCACGGCGGGGTTTGTGGGATCGCGCCGTAAACAGACCTTGTAGTGTTCTTCGGCCTTTTCAAACTTTTGTACGCCGATGGCAAACACCGTCGCGATGATGAAGTCCGCTTGGATGTCGTCCGGGGCGACCTTGCTGGCTTCCAGCAACTTGTCAAAACCGAGTTTGTCTTGATTCAACCGCACCATTTCCAAGCCTTGGTTGATCAAGAACACGGAGCGCACCCGAGCCTGGCGGAATTCTTCGAGCGTGACCCACTTGGTGCCCAAACGCACAAGCCCCTGCTCGGCCATGCGCTTCCACTCGGCCGCCTTCTGGGTCGCTTCGGCGCGCGTGGCGGCGGGAAGCTTCGGATCCGACAGGAATACGGTGTAGAGCACGATCGCTTCTTCGGCGGTCTTGCACTTTTGCGCTTCGCGATCGACGTTGCGCAGCGCTCGATCGGCTTCCGCCGCATCCATCGGCTTTTCGTTTACGGCCAAAGCCGGAACGGCGGACAACCCGGCGGGCGTTGCCATGGCGACGGCAGGGGCGGCACCGCTTGGCGATGCACTCGCGGCCGGCGCGCTGGGTGCAGGAGCGTTTGGAGCGGGAGTCGTGGTACTCGGCGTCCCGTTCGCTAAGCCGGTCACATACGCTTGATCGGCTGCGGAGAGCTTACTGAGCGGCACATCGATAATCGCGCCGTCGCGGCGTTTGAGGACAATGACGTCGGCAGATTTCTTGCCGACGTATTCGGCCTCAGTTGTAAAGTTGCCGGCGGCTGCGGACCACGTACGAAACTCAGCGCGCACGCCGCTTGCAATCGCGCACGCCAGTACGGCGACGACGGTGCCCGAAATAATAAAGCGCTTCATCCGCATGCCCCCCCAAAGGCGAAAAACATAGGACGGTTGTCTGCGTAGCTGCTTCCCAAGAGGGGGACGAAATGACGCACCCCCCCAGGGCAGGGACGATATTAGCAGACGCGCAAGGTGAATACAACTTTTGTTGAAGTGAATCTCGCCCCGAAAAAACAGGGGAATAGTGGCAAATGACTATGGTCGGTAAAGCTTGCCGGCTATGTTTCGGTGCGGAGGGCTTTCGGCTGCATGGGGTCTTCCCGTTTTGCCCCGTACCCCCGATGGTTATAGGGGTGCATCAACGACGTTTCCTTCTCTCACACCTCGACTCCCCCATGAGATACTCCCTCACCTTAATTAGTACCCTTCTGACGTCCGCTTTGAGCGCGATAACGTCGGCGCGCGCGGAAGAACCTCTGCGGAAGGCGGATGTCTGCGTATATGGAGCAACACCGGCGGGGATCGTCGCCGCGGTGACCGCGAAGCAAGAAGGCTGCACCGTCGTCGTGATCGAACCTAGCCGCTGGGTCGGCGGAATCCTCGGCGCGGGAATCAAACCTTTGCAGGATTGTCCGGAGCCGCAGGCGGTCGGCGGACTGACCGCAAGTCGCGTGTTCGGCATCGGGAAAAGGCCCGATGAGATACGGCAAGGGTTCACGAACTGGCTGCAAGAGCACCGGATCTCCGTGCTCTACGAACATCGCGTGCGGCGCGCGGAGAAGTCAGGCTCGACGATTGTTCGGCTCGTGTTGGAATCGGCGCCGCCGGACAAGCAGGCCGTTCCGGCCCCGACTGCCGCGACGAAAGATGCAGCGACCATCGAGGCGAAGGTCTTCATCGACGCGAGCTACGAGGGAGACCTGATGGCGGCTGCGGGAGTGAAGTACGCGGTGGGGCGAGAATCCGCCGAAACCTACCATGAGGAACTTGCCGGAGTCGGGCCGACGACGAACTGGACTCCGATCGACCCGTACGTAGTGCCGGGCGATCCCAAGAGCGGACTGCTGCCGCTGGTGGATACCGACCACGGATTACCCAAGGGAGCGGCGGACGATTACACGCAGGCCTACAACTATCGCTTTTATGTGACCACCGACCCGGCCAAGCGCATTGCTTTCGAGAAGCCGAAGAGCTACGACGCGAAAGATTTCGAGGTGGTCGGGAGGTATGTGGAGTTTCTCGTCGACACGATCAAGGACGATCCCGAGGCTCTGACGAAGCGCCTGCGCGACATCTTTCCCGGCTGGCGAAACAGCGGCGAGTACAACTACAAGCGGGAATCGTTGGTCACCATCGCACCGTTGGGCGTGAGCCGGCTTTATCAAGACGGCACGTGGGAAGCGCGATCGCGCGTTTGGCGTCAACACAAAGACTACCTTGCCGGCCTGCATTATTTTCTGAGCACTGATCCGCGCGTGCCTGAGGCGTTCCGTAAGGAGACGTCCGCGCTCGGGCTCGACAAGACGATGCATCCCGACACCGACGGCTGGCCGAATCAACTCTATGTGCGCATCGCGCGGCGCATGAAAGGGCCATATGTCTTGACCCTGGCGGACGTGTGGAACAATACGCAGGTCGAAGACGGCGTCGGCCTGGCGCTCTACGGCGTGGATATATATCCCGTTCGCCGATACGCCGTGGCGTCGGAAGCCGGACGGATGGGCGTGGCGACGGAAGGGAACATGTTCGTCGGCGGTTCGAAAGGAACGGGCCGACCCTACGCGATTCCCTATCGTTCGATCACGCCCAAGAAAGAGGAATGCACGAACCTCTTGGTTCCCGTTTGTTTCTCAGCCAGCTATATCGCCTATGCGTCGGCGCGCATGGAACCGGTGTTCTGCGTGCTCGGCGAGTCGGCAGGCGTTGCCGCGGCACAGGCGATCAAGACCGGCGGCCAAGTCCAGAACGTGGATGCGGCGAAGTTGCGACGCCGGCTATTGGAACGCGGCCAAGTGCTGGAGTGGACCGGCCCGCCCAGCAGCCCGGTCGCGGCGGGAATTGTCGAGGTCGGCGAGTGGAACTCTCAAGAGGAATGGAACGAATCGAAGCCGGGCTGGGAGTGGCTCTTCCCGATCATCGACAAGAACAAAGACGGCAAAATCTCCACCGGCGAACATGGTGCATTTCAAGAATACAAAAAGGGACGCCCCGATTGGCAAAATCGAATCCGGCACGAGTTGCGGAACTAAGCGATTCTCAGAACCACTCAGCGTTAGGACAAGTTCCCGAATCGAATGCCGACGGCAATGCACGGCGGCAGTCGTGCAACGCTACTGCGTGGGAGCACTGGGGCAAAACGGACATGGCGGCGGGGCCGCGGAACTTGACGCGGCCGATGCCGAACTCGCACCTTGATTGGCGGCGGAAGAAGCGTGCGACCACGCCATAGCGCCGCGAACCACCGACATACAACCGACGACGACGACGCACCAAGCGGCCATCCGGAGCATGTGACGGCGCATCGCGAACCCTAAAAGCGAGGTTCCCAGGCCCAAGGCGGTCATCACCGGCAGCGTCCCCAGTCCGAAGCACGCCATCGTCAACGCGCCGCCGACGGGACCGTCTGCGCACACGGCCAAGGCCAACATGGCGTAAACGAGCCCGCACGGCAGAAGTCCCGTCATCACGCCCGCCAGCATAGGACTAAGCACGCCCGGAGCGGTCAACAACGACCCGAGCATGCCGCTCCGACCGCACTTCGGCGCGCCTACGCCGCCGAGTTTCAACGATGTCGTTTCGTTTGTTCTCGCAGTGTTTGCCGAACGCCAAATTTTCCAGCGTCGACGAATCCAGGTCACCACGCCTGCACTATGAATTCCTTGTGCGAGCAACAGCAGGCCGGCAAACACGGCCAGTGCGGCTTGAGAATCGAATAGCGTCGTGGCCTCGACGAGCCGTCGTCCGCCGTAACCGGCTGCTGCGCCGAGAGAAGCGTAAGTAAAGATTCGCCCGAGGCCGAAGGCCGTTTGCCGGAGCAAGTTGGTTCTCCACGTCGGCGACGAGCCGCCGAGCGAGAGAGCAAATCCGCCGCACATGCCGAGGCAATGCGAGGAGCCGAGTATTCCGCTCAAGGCGACCAGGGGAAGTTCGATCATGTCGAAACACCCCCGGCCGTGGTCGCATTTTCGAATGATGCCTGCGGCGGCGAAAGTAGATGATCGACGACCGCCGCACCGGCGGGCGCTACGGAAAGCCGCAGCGAGTTGGCCACTACGCACAAGCCGGAGAGCATCATCGCGGCCGCGGCCCACACCGGATTCAATTGCCCGGTGGCGGCCAGACCGATGCCGACCAAGTTGTACGCGAGCGACCAGAACAAGTTCTGCTTAACGATGCGAACGGTCCGCCGCGCCAGGTCGACGGCCCACGGCACCTTGGTAAGGTCGTCGCCCAGCAGGCAGACTTCGGCCGATTCGCGCGAGACGTCGGTGCCGCACCCCAGGGCCATGCCGAC
>CAZWDN010000012.1:35749-42060 GCA_964633125.1 uncultured Pirellula sp.
GGTTGCCGGCGACAGTACTCCTGCACCGCGCGGGAAAGATCGTGGTGCGAGGAAGCACAAGCCGAAAGAGCCAGAGACAACGTCTCTTCACGCACGGCGGGATCGAACGCAACGAACCGATCAACCAGCGGACGCCCGTCGGTAAGCGTTCCGGTCTTGTCGAAGGCCATCACCCGGGCCTGTGCGAGGCGCTCCAGCGCCCGGCCGTTGCGAAACAATACTTGATTCTGCGCCGCGGCGCCGAGCGCCGACCAAACGGCCATGGGGGTCGCGAGCCCCAGCGCACAAGGGCAAGCGATCAGCACGACGGCCAAACCCGCGAGCAGTCCGGAATCGACGCCGTGGAACCATGCGTGGAAGGCGAAGGCCCCCAGTGCAACGACGAACACCAGCGGGAGAAACACCGCGGCCAGTCGATCGGCCAGTTGTTCGTACCGTCCCTTTTGCAGACGGGCCTCGCGAATGCAATCGAGCAAACGTCGCCACGTGCCGCCGCGCGGCGGAGCAGTGACTTCGATCGTGAGCGTGCCGTCGAGATCCAAGGTACCGCCGACGACCAGATCGCTCGTTTCACGGACCTGCGGCCGGCTCTCGCCGGTGAGAAGTTGGGCGTCGATCGAAGCGACACCCGCGGTGATTCGGCCGTCGCACGGAATTCGCTCGCCGGCGCGAACCACTAACCGGTCGCCGATGCATACGTCGTCAAGCGGGACTTCCACGAGCTGCTCGCCTTCGCGACGATGCACCGTGGCAGGCAGCAACTTTTCCAGCGATTCCAAGACGGCGGCCGTGCGTTGCTTGCCGTGCGCTTCGAGCCAGCGCCCCAACGTCACCAACACGAGTACCACGCATCCCACCTCGAAGTATACCGCGCCGGCGCCGCGTACCGTCGAAACGATGGAATACAGGTAGGCGGCCAGCGTGCCGACGATCAACAAGAGATCGGTGGAGAGAACTCCGCGTCGAAGTGCGATCCACGCTTCGGCCGCCACGGGCAATCCGAGCAGATAGAGCACGGGCAACGAGAAGAGCATGCAAAGGTAGCGGGCCACGTCCCACATACCGAGCGCCGAAGCGGTCCCGGTCGCTACGCCGCCGTAGACGTCCTGCGTCCAAAGCAGCATCGTGAAGATCATCACGTTGAGCGACAGAAACACGGAAAGCGCCAGGCGAAACATCGCGTTACCCGCGACGCCGTGAGGACCTTGCGCCCTCCCCAACTCCGCGGCAAAGCGGCAGCCGAAACAGCAGTAAATCGGCACATGGGTAGATTCCGAGATCGCCGACGTCTCGTCTGTCGCGCCGGGGACCGGTAGCCCGCAATGATCACAGAACGTCGCATTCCCCACGACAGAACTCCTGACGGCGCCGCACCGGCGGCAACTACTTTTGCGCGGAGGCCGAAGGGGGAGGAATCACCAATTCTTTTTGCAGCGCCGGAAACAAATAGGTCACGGTGTAATATACCGTGAAGACCCAAAAGCCGATCCATACCAGCCGCACGTACCACGGAATCTTGTTGGTGATGTAAGCGTGATGCCGGTGTTCGTCGAGCGGCGAGTTCGGCTTGTCGGCGGGTACGGGAACTGGATTCATGGCGATAATCGGTATTAAGAAGGAAATCGGTTATACGGCCGGAGCACCATTGCCGATGTTTTGCGACGCATCGAGCCGACGCTCGTTCTCCAGCATTTGAAACTTCGGCGCTTCAATATCGCGAAACATGCCATTGCGCGCCGCCCAGGCGAAGAGCAACAGGAAGCCGCACCCGGCAAGCAGATAGTTGACGATCGGCGTGATCGCAAAAGCGCCGGCGGGGTCGCCCTGAAACACGCGAATGAGTTCATAAAACTTCGTGCCGAAGCCGAACATCGCCGGACCGAGAAAAAACACGATGGCGACGAAGGCCCAGACGCGATTGGTTTTGCGCGGCGGCGGCGCGTCATCCGTTTCAGATTGAACAATGCGTAGCATGCGGACTTGCTCCTAACTGCGCTGCCGATTACTTCGCGGCCGCCGTCGGTTCGGGGTTAAGCGTGTCGACCGGGACGTAGTCTTCGTAGTAGGGGTAACTCTCAAGCCATGAGCCGAGCCATTGGACGTATGCCATGATGGCGATGCCTCGGCGATTCGGCTTGCCTGCCTCGCCGTCGAAGAACCATGTATAGCGCGGCATCGGTGATTTCGGCGACAGCAGAGGCGGATCGAAGAAGTGTACGGCGTGCCAATCGCTGGTGCGCCGGCCCGACTCACGCGACAGGTCCGGCCCGACACGGCGCGTGCCGAACAGAACCGGCCGTTGCAATTCGTTTTGATACTCTTCGGTGCGAGCGACGGGGCCGTAACGCTTCGACTCGTTGGAGACCGGCCGCACAAATTGACTATGGCAGTGCCAACAGCCTTCGGCGACGTAGACGTCGCGTCCTTCTTTCAACAGTTGGGCGCACACTTCACGCAGTTTGTCCGAACTCCAATTCTCGGCCTTCGGATCGCCGACGTACTTCTTGAAACTCTCGGGAAAGCGACGGTTCAAGTCCTCGACCTGATAGACGAGGTTGGAGTTGACGACTTGCAAAGCCGTTTGCTCCGGCATATCGCGATACATCAGCATCGGCACCGCCGCGTTCGCCACGAAAGCCAGCACGAAGAACCCGATGCCGCCGACGAACAATACACCTGCTTTACTTTCAAACATGACTCAAAGCCTGAATGACCGTTGTGGAAAAACTAGACCGCGGCGGCGACGCTCTGGGACGACTGCGGTCCGAGGAGCGTGCGATAAATGTTGTAGATGAACACCAGCGTCCCGCCGAACATCGAGAGGCCCGCGAAAATACGGACGACCCAGAACGGCTCGGAGACTTGCGTGGAGTGATCCCAATATTGCATTCCGGCCCAAGACCACCCCTGGAACAAACCTGCCATCGTCAGGTCGAGGAACATCACAACGATGCCCGACACGGACAGCCAATAGTGCCATTCGCACAGTTTCCGGCTGTACCACGGCTTGCCGGTAAGGCGCGGGATCAGGTACGTCATAATGCCGAACAGCCATTGGCTGAAGACGCCGAACATCACCAAGTGTGCGTGCCCCACGACCCAATCGGTGAAGTGAATCAACTCTTGGAAGGTGAGCGTCACCTGGAGCGCGCATTGGAAGCAAGTGATGAAGTAAAGAATCATGCCGGTATAAAACCAGCGAATCGGCAGGTTGGTGACGACTTCACGGCCAGAACCGTAGAGCGTGCCGAAGAAGTTGACGATCACGGTGGCGACGACGAATTCGACGGCGATCGTCGAGACCACGGCCCCGTATTGCAAAAACATCGGAATCGGCGTGTAGAGAAAGTGGTGGATGCCTTGCAGCGGATAAAAGAAGGCCAATCCCCAGAAGCCGACCAGCGATAACCCGTGACTCCAGATCGGCTTCTTCAACAGAATCGGCACGAAATAGTACATCGCCCCCCAACCCAACGGCGTGACAAAGAGGCCGACCAAGTCGTGAATGAATAGACCGCCGACGGCGCCCGCGTTCGTTCCGCAAACGACGTATTGCGGCACGAAATTGCCCATGGCATAGGTCAGGAAGGTCCAGACGAACATCGCCATGAAGTACCAGAGCGTGACATACATCGGCCCGCGGGCCTTGATGATCGGCGCCATGAAGTTGATCGCCACGAGCAACAGGCCGAGTTGTGCGACCGGGTCGATCCAGACGGGAGTTTCACCCCACTCCAAAGCTTGCGCTTGTCCGAGCAGGATACCGCCGGCCGTGGCCAGCACGACCGCTTGCCATGCCGCAAAGATCAGATAGGAGAACGGCTTACTCAGCACGGGCCGCATCGTCAGACGCGGAACGACCCAATGGAGCATGCCGAGAAACGCGTTGGCGAGAAAGCCGTACGCGATCGCATTGGTATGCACCATCCGCCAGCGGCCGGGCGAGAGCAACTCGATGCCTTGCAGATCGTTGCAGCGAATCAACTGTAGCGCCATCAGCAGCCCGCCGAGCATGGAAATGACCATGTACGTCAGGGCCGCGCAGAAGTAGTACAGCACGATCTTGCGGTCGACGAGCTTATCGACGTCGACCAACGGCTCTTGTACGGCGGAACTATCGACTACGGGTAAGCTCATTCCTTCACCGAATCTACGTTGTACGGGACGTAAAGGCCCCAGGGGTAAACCAGCACCATGGTCCAGCCGAAAACCAAGTGCGTCGCGGCCGCGACCCAAGGCGGAATCAAATCGACGATCCAACGGCCGTGAAACAGCAGCGGCTGCAACCAAGACAAAATGCAGTAAAAGTTGACGATCCAAACCGCCAACGAAAGTACGGTGACGATCGCCATTCGCTTACCGAAAGACGCGCCGGCCGTGTAGCGAGTGAGAAACAAGTGGAACAACATTCCCAAAACCATGCCCGTGCCGAGGTACAGGCAGCAGCCGCCGGCCATAGCCAAGCCGCTGTTGATCTGCAGCGCCCGTTCGCCGAGGGGAAATGTCAGGTAAACCTGAATGAGCCTTAAGGGGTGCATCTCGTGGTCGCCCGAGGCGGAGACGATTAGCGAGCCGACGATGTTGAACAACAGGCTGGTGCAAGCGCCGAAGATGCCGAGCATAAAGCCGGTAGTGGCATAGTAGGCGGTGTAATATCCCTGGAAGCCGCCCGGGGGCGGGTCCATCGCCGAAAGTTCGCGTTCGAGAATATCGACGCGTTGCTTCAACTCGGCGAGTTCCATCGACTTTTGACGGCGCTCGTCCGCCTCGTCTTCCACGTCGGCGGTCCAACGATGTTTGTCTGGGGTCATCAGTTACTTCCTCTGCAACGCACGACGATCGGGCGGGAGTGCGATTAATCGAAACCGGCTAATCAAAAACGGACGCCAAGCGGCGAAGAGCGATGCCGTTTTGTCATCCGCCGGAGGCAGGCTTCGCCGGCTCGGGGCGATGTATCATGCCTTGTTGAGCGACTACTTCACGGCGGCGAGCGCCCGAGATGTATTGCACGTAGTGGACCAAGTGCCAGAGCATGTCGGGATCCTTGGGATATCCGGTGGCGAAGGCCGGCATCGGCTTCACGCCGCCGTAGATCCGGCGGTAGATGTCGATCGAGGTGGCGCCTCCGTGGAACATGCCGCTGGTAAGGTCGGCGGCGCGCCCTTCATGGCCCCAGGGGTCTTTACCGACTTCCAACAAGTTGCGCGCGCTACCGTCTCGGTCGTGACACTTGAAGCAGACGCCGTTGGCGCCGGCAAAAGCTTCGCGCCCCTTTTCGATGCTCGCCCAAGTGTAAGGCGGTTCGACGGTCAGCGGATGAATAATCTTGTCGCGCGGCACTTCCCATTTTTTTGCAATCCCGGCGGCAAGCTTTTCCGCCAGTTTGTCATCGATATCTTCCTCTTCATCGACGGCGGCTTCGCGCAGCGCGTCTTCAAGTTCGCCGCGGTGCGTCAGCACCAGCACATAGTCGACCACTGCTTCCAGATCCTCCTGCGGCAACAAGCCGAACGCGGGCATGCTGGTACCGCGGGCGCCGTTGCGGACGGTTCGCATCAAGTCGTCGCGAAGCGGTTTTGAGCCGTCGACGACGGAGACGAATTTGAAGATGCCTTTGCTGTAATCGCGCGGCAACGGATAAAGCACCTTCGCGGCGGGACCGTCTCCGTAGCCCGTCGCGCCGTGACAGGCCGCGCACCGCAAGCGATAAACCTCTGCGCCGTGGGCAAGATGGTCGGCCGACTTCTGCGGCGCGCCGATCAACTTCGGCTCCAGAGGCGTCCCGCATTGCTTGACGAGCTGCTCTTCGATCTTACTTCGCAGCACGTCGGGGTCTTTGATATCGTCCGCCGTTAACGCCTTCACCTTCGCGCTTAATTCGTAAGCGGGCGGGACGGCGCGCTCACAACCTGCGCACAGAAAACAACCGACGAACGCGAAAATCCAACCTGAGCGCAAGGTGAGCTCCTTCGTGAAGAATCAACGACGAACGGTCCGCTCAGAATCGCAAAACTGATGCCGATGTCGCTGGACTCACTGAGAATACGCGAAAAGTGCTACCACGGAGCAGGATTATAAGGCAGTCGCCGAGCATGCCAACGACGGCACGCAACATTTTGTGCGCCAAGAGGCACACAGGCGTGCGGAACTGACGCACGAAACGCCCGTGTCGAGTTGCACTATGCATTTCCGAAGCTTCGCAAACATCCGCAAAACCACGATAGAGAGAGACTCCGGTCTCCGAGCCATCCGTGTACTAGAGGATTTTCCGGACGAATGAGGCGTCGGCCATCCGGTCGACGTGCCGTCGA
>CAZWDN010000013.1:0-6527 GCA_964633125.1 uncultured Pirellula sp.
TTAACTGGGTCGACCTCTTCGCGGCCGGCCCGGCGACCATCGTTTCCTGGACCAGTAGTTACAGCCCCACGGGAGTTCTCGGCGACGCCGAACTAGCTACCGCCGAAAAAGGACGCGAGGCCTACGAAGAAGCGGTCAAACAATTGGTGCGCTTCGTCACGTGGTTCAAAGACCGACCGAAAGACGAGCGTCGCGATCTACACCGCCGCAAGCCGACGATGCCGCCGCCGTGGGGAGAACGAGCGCGGTGACGTTTGTCGCGTCACTCTCTCCGTTCGCGTTCCAGTCGATCGCGCAGTTCCAAGATTCGCTCTTCATCAAGCTGTTCGCGATGGTGATCGAGTAAGTAATCAATGTCGGCGAGAGCCTCGCCCAGCGATCCCTCACGATAGCAAACCATGGCTCGCATCATGCGGCGTTCGAGATTATCGGGGGCGAGCGCCAGGATCGCATCGAGGTAGCCGCCGAGGCGCAGGCGATGGCGATCCTCGGCCGAACGCCCGACCAAGTTCTCCAGCATCCGCAATACGATCGCGCGCTTCGTCACCGGTTCCAATTGCTCGGCCTGCGGAGTTCGCCCCGTGATCTCCAGCGCCGTGCGAATCGCGTCGGCCTCGGTAAGCCGCTTGCCCCCTTCGAACGGGTCGAGCAATTGCCGCTCACCGTCGTCGCTGACGTAGGCCGCCAAGAAGTGCCCCGGAAGCCCGATGCCTTGCATATCCAAACCGAGCCTGCGACCGACCTCGATATGCAACACGGCCAGCGTGATCGGCAAGCCTTCGCGATCGTCGATCACTTCGTTGAGGTAGCTGTTGGAAAGGCTGTCGTAGTCATGCCGGCTGCCATGGTAACCGTTGTCGGAGTACAGATACTTATTCACGGCGGCGAGCTTCGCGGCATCATCGGCCTTGGCCGGGAGGCGCTCGCGTATCTCCGCGGCCATGCGGCCGACTTCGTCGCGATAGGCGTCGACGTCAAGTTCGTCGTTGTCCAACTTGGCGACCAAGAGTGCGGCCCGCAGCAAGTCGACCTTCTCGTCGTCCGCCTGAAAAAGCTTCGCCAATTGTTCGACGACGCTGCGGCGGTGCAGCTTTCCGGCAAGTTCGCGCAGCAATTCCGCCTCGCGCTGCAAGGCCTTCGCGCGATCGCGAAGGACCTCGACTCCCGCGGGCGCTTCGGGCAACAGCGGCGTCACCAAGTCGGCGGACGCCGCGCCGTGCATCGGCAACTCGCTGCGCAGCTTGGCGACCGCGGCGAGCACGTTCTCCGAAGGCTCAAAGTCGGGTACTTCCTTGCCGAGCGCAACTTGCCGAAACTCGGCCGAAGTATTGCGAAACTTCACGAGACCGGCGCGCCGTCCGGCCGTTTCACCAAGCTCGTGTTCGAAGACCAGTTTGCCGTTCACGTAGCAACGCGCGCGGCCGTCTTCGACGCGTACCTTCAAGCGGTTCCAATCTCCGGGCAAATAGGCGTCGCTCGGCCGTTCGTCGAGCACGCGCCAGCTATAAACGTCGGGCCCTTCGAAGCGGACGAAACGCAGTCGCCCGCCGCTCGGATAGAACCCGTAGTGCCGCTCGTCGCCGTCGCCGGCAAAAGCCAAACCGGCGGCGCCCGACTCGTCGTCGAGTTTCACGGTCGCGACCAGTTCGAACGTTCCTTGGGGCGCGTCGGCCTTCGCCAGACAAAGCGACCGGCTGCCGATGCCCGCTCCGGCTCCGGAAACTTGAATCCGACCGGCCCGCTGCCGCCATTGCGCGCCTCCGGATACTTCCCAACGTCGCGGATCGAGGGCGCCGATCGTCAGCCAGCGTTCCATCGTCACGGTGTTAGGCTGCTTGAGCAACGCTTTCAGCGCCTCGACTTTCACCGCGAAACCGAGATTGTCGGTGACGAGCGACTTCATCGTCACGATGCCGAGCACGCGCCCTTGCCGGTCGAGCGTCGGCCCGCCGCTATTACCCGGTTCGATCGGTATGGCAAGCTGCAAGACGGGCATGGCGTCGATCTCACGACTCCCCGACACGACTCCCTTGGTTACGCTGTGCGCAAGCCCTTGCGGATTGCCGAGTACCACGACTTCGCGTCCGGAGTCGACGTTCGTCGCGTCGCCGAGCGTGAGCGGCTTCAAATCCTTCGCATCGACGCGGATCACCGCCAAATCGACGTGGCGATCCGAGGCGTGCACGGCCAACGGCTCGAGCTTGCGCCCGTCGGCCGTTTGCACCGAAAACCGGCGTCCTTCGCCGATCACGTGAAAGTTCGTGGCGATCAGGCCGTCGGCGCCGATGATGAAGCCGGTGCCGAGTCCGTTCTCGCGACCATCGCGCCCCGCGCCGCGAATGATGACGACCGAAGGGAGCGTCCGTTTCACGAGGGCCTCGACCGATTCGATATTATCGTCAGCCGCCTGGGCTTTGGCCTTGGCCTGCGGCTTCGCAACCGCGGCAGGTTGCGCGGCGGCGGCGGCCTTGGCGGACGCATCCTTCGGCTTGGTCGTCGAGGTCTCGTTGGCGGCGACTGTGCTCGCGCTGACGGTCACGAGCGCGGCCAAAAACAGCAAAGCCAAACCATCGCGCGACATGCTAAAATCTCCGTCGAAGCGGGTACGTTGGCAGGCCCATTCGGACGCTGTACCCTTATTCGCTCACAGCACGCTTTCCACTTCGTCCAAGCTTAACCGACCGTGCGCGGCGACGATACGCGAATCGCACCGCCCCGACTGAGGACCATCGACTTATGCAGCGCGTTGGATTTATCGGCCTCGGCACCATGGGCCGGCATATGGCCAAGAACATCGCCAAGGCCGGCTTTCCGCTCGGCGTTTATGCGCGTCGTGATGATGCGGCCCGGGAGTTTGTGGAGGCGGGCGCAACCCGCGCGGCGACGCCTGCGGAACTGGCGCGGCAATGCGACGTCGTGGTTTCGATCGTCACGGCCGATCCGCAAGTGCGCGAGATCGTCGGCGGCGACCAAGGACTGGCCGCGGGCCTGAGCGCCGGAAAACTTTGGCTCGATATGAGCACGATCGGTCCCGCCACGGTGCGCGAGGTCGGCGAGAAAGTCGCCGCAACCGGCGCGCGCATGATCGACGCTCCCGTTTCCGGCGGGCCGTGGGGAGCCGAAGCCGGGACGCTGGCCATCATGTGCGGCGGCGACGCGGCCGACTACGAGCGGGCCTTGCCGATCATGCAGGCCATGGGGAAACACCTCTTCCATTGCGGCCCGCTCGGTTCGGGCCAGGTCGTCAAACTGGTGAACCAAATGATCGGCGGCGGCATCATGACGCTGATCGCCGAAGGTTTGACGCTCGCCGCCAAAGCGGGGGCCGATCCGGCGCAAATGGTCGACGTCCTCTCGGTTTCCAGCGGCAATAGTACGCTGCTCGAAGCCCGGGGAAAGAAGTTTTTGCTGGCGGATCAGTTCACGCCCGGCTTCATGCTGGAGCTTATGCGAAAAGACATGGCGCTCGCCGTATCGCTGGCCCAAGAATGTAAAGTGCCGACGCCGGTTGCCGCCGGAGCCTTGCAACAATACACGGCAGCCATGAATCAAGGCTTGGAAAAACTCGATTTCGCCGCCGTCGCCAAAGTTTACGAGCAAGCGGCGGGCACGAAGATTGCCGGCCGCGCGCCCGCGAAAGAAGGAAAGTAATCATGGACGCACGATTCCTCGAACATCTCCGCTTGCAACTTGCCGAGGTTCGCGAGGCGGGGCTCTACAAAGCGGAACGGGTCATCACGACGCCGCAGAACGCCTGGATTGAAACGACGCAAGGTCGCCGCGTCGTCAACTTCTGCGCGAACAACTACCTCGGACTGGCGGACCATCCCGACGTCGTCGCCGCGGCTCACGAAGCCCTCGACCGATACGGCTACGGCATGGCGAGCGTGCGGTTTATCTGCGGCACACAGTCCGTGCACAAAGAACTCGAAGCGAAGATTTCCGAGTACCTCGGCACCGAAGACACGATTTTGTATTCCTCCTGCTTCGATGCCAACGGAGGGCTCTTCGAAACGCTGCTCGGCGCCGAAGACGCCGTCATCAGCGACGCGCTCAATCATGCGAGCATCATCGACGGTGTGCGACTTTCGAAGGCAAAACGCTTCCGCTACGCCAACAACGACATGGCGGACCTTGAGCGACAATTGCAAGCGGCCGCCGATTGCCGCTTCAAATTGATCGCCACCGACGGCGTGTTTTCGATGGACGGAGTGATCGCGGACCTAAGGACCGTTTGCGACTTGGCCGAACGCTATCAGGCGCTCGTGATGGTCGACGACTCGCATGCAGTCGGATTTGTCGGTCCGCGCGGACGCGGAACCCCGGAACTATGCGGCGTTGCGGACCGCGTCGACATTATCACCGGCACGCTCGGCAAAGCGTTGGGCGGCGCGAGCGGGGGTTACACGTCGGGACGCCGGGAGATCGTCGATTGGCTCCGACAGCGCTCACGGCCGTATCTGTTTTCCAACAGTTTGCCGCCGCCGATCGCCGCCGCGTCGTTGGCCGTGCTCAACATGCTCGAACACGGCGACGCCCTGCGAGCTCGATTGCACGACAACATGCAATTCTTTCGCGAGTCGATGTCGCAACTCGGCTTCCGGCTTTTAGGGGCCGGACATGCGATCATTCCCGTACTGCTCGGCGACGCGAAACTCGCAGGCGAAATGGCGGCGGCCATGCTCGAGGAAGGGGTGTACGTGATCGGATTCTCCTATCCGGTCGTGCCTCAAGGCCAGGCCCGGATTCGTACGCAAATGTCGGCTGCGCACTCACGCGAAGATGTGGAATTCGCCGTCAGCGCGTTCGCCAAAGTCGGCCGATCTTTGAACGTCATTCCGTAAATCAATCACAATTGGCCCCGTCGGCCACGACGGGGAATGGGCGCGGCGTGGCCGCCGCGGCTAAGCAGCAAAGGAAATGTCGCATGGCCCGAATGATGAAAGCCCTGGTGAAAGCAAAACGCGAGCCGGGCTTGTGGATGGAGCAAGTTCCCGTGCCGACGATCGGCGCCAACGACGTGCTCATACGCATCAAAAAGAGCGCGATCTGCGGCACGGACGTGCACATCTACAACTGGGACGAATGGTCGCAGAAGACCGTGCCGGTGCCGATGGTGACGGGGCACGAGTACGTCGGCGTGATTGAAGAGGTCGGCAGCGACGTCGTCGACTACCAACCCGGCGACCGCGTGACGGGGGAAGGGCACATCACGTGCGGCCATTGTCGGAATTGCCGAGCGGGTCGGCGACACCTCTGTCGCAAGACGCTCGGCGTCGGCGTTAATCGGCCGGGAAGCTTCGGCGAGTTCTTCGCGTTGCCGGCGGGGAACGCGTTCAAGTTGCCGAACGTGATTTCCGACGACCTGGCGTCGATCTTCGATCCGTTCGGCAATGCCGTTCACACGGCGCTTTCATTCGACCTCATCGGCGAAGACGTGCTCATCACCGGCGCGGGCCCGATCGGCATCATGGCGGCCGCCGTGGCGCGGCATGTCGGGGCGCGCTACGTCGTGGTGACCGACGTGAACGACTATCGATTGGCGCTCGCCGCGAAGAACGGCGCTACGTACGTTTTGAATCCGAAGCGTGAGAGCCTATCCGACGCGATGAAGCATTTGGGGATGACCGAAGGCTTCGACGTCGGACTGGAAATGTCGGGCAATGCCGCCGCGTTCCAAGGAATGCTCGAAGGAATGAACCACGGCGGGCGGATCGCCGTGCTGGGGATCTTCCCGTCGGCGGTGTCCGTCGACTTCAGCCAGATCATCTTCAAGGGACTGCACCTGAAGGGAATCTACGGCCGAGAGATGTTCGAAACTTGGTACAAGATGACGAGCATGCTGCAAAGCGGGCTCGATATTTCGCAGGTAATTACGCATCGATTTTCGATCGACGACTTCGAAAAGGGATTCGAAGTGATGCGGTCCGGTATGTCGGGAAAAGTCATCCTGGAGTGGTAGCGACGGCCGCCGGGATGCCAAATCCACCGATGTTCGACACATCCCGAGCCCGCAAATCCCTGCTATCGTGCATTTTTCGCATTATTTCTTGACAGAAGTGCCGATGGCCGGTTTAATTACTTGTGGATTGAGACTCAGTCTCATGTCCTCTGCGTACGCATGTTGCTTCCCGCCACGCATGCCCACCCGGCAATCTGCCTAAGATGGTTGTCTTCTACGATCTTGAGCGTCACGACTACGTCAGCTCCTTGCTGGCGCCGGTCGTCGCTCCGTCGACGGAAGCCGAGTCGGAAGCCGATCCCGTGATTTGCCGCTGTTTGCAAGTGCGGCATTCGACGGTGATTCGGGCCGTGGAAGAAGGGGCGCGCTCGCTCTGCCAAATCGCCTGCTCGACCGGAGCAGGGGGCGGCTGCACGGCTTGCCATCGTAAGTTGCGTCAGTACTTCGTCGCCCAACGCAGGGCCGAAGCACCGATCGTTCCGGCTCTCGCTCCGGCCCTTCAAGACGCGCTCGACCACGGCGAGCTGAACGTCGCCGGGTCGTTCTGCGGTGATTCGGCCTGCCT
>CAZWDN010000013.1:6627-40670 GCA_964633125.1 uncultured Pirellula sp.
TCGACCACGGCGAGCTGAACGTCGCCGGGTCGTTCTGCGGTGATTCGGCCTGCCTCAGCGGCGGCTGCTCGGCAATGGGAATGGGTACTAGTGCCCACCCTCATTCTCACCCATCTGCGACTGCAGATAGTTTGCCAAGCCAACCTCGCTAATGAGGTTGAGCTGCGTTTCGAGCCAATCAACGTGCTCCTCGCTCTCGACGAGGATCTTCTCCATGAGGTCGCGGCTGCCGCCGTCCTTGAGCTGAATGGCCAACGCCACGGCATCGTTGTAGGCCTTCACGCCCGACGTTTCGAGTTGCAGGTCGAATTCGAATTGCTCCTTCACGTCGTTTCCCGCCCGAATCACGCCGTAGCGGGCAATTTCCGGCACGCCGTCGAGAAAGAGGATGCGATCGATGAGCATGTCGGCGTGCTTCATTTCGCCGATCGACTCGTGATAGTGCTTGGCCCCGAGCTTCGCAAAGCCCCAGTTCTTGCACATCTTTGCCTGGATGAAGTATTGATTGATCGCCGTAAGTTCGATCGTCAACGCCGCGTTGAGGGCGTCGATGATTTGCTGATTGCCTTTCATGGCCGTACTCCGAGTATGAGGAACGTGAGCGTGAATGCTGGTTTTTGGAACCGCGGCATGCAGTGAATCACTGACATCGGCGTTTCCGAGGGAATTCTAGACTCACGTGGCGCAAGTCGTCTAGAGCGCGAAGGTTGCGATCGTCGTCGACGCGCAGGCTTGATACACGATTGCAATTGAAAACAGAGGATTCTGCACGCCGACTCAACGTCGGCACGCGATTACCGCGAAGAATGCCACGCTATTGAGAACCACGCTCAGCCGGCGGGGCTACTCGATCGCTCAATTGCCGGACAAAAAAATTTCGCGTTCGAACGCCGCGGCCCATCACCGTCATGAAACTACGGCCGTACGTCGAGACAAACGACGTCGCCCGCTTCGCTACGACAATAGATGCGCCCGTTCGCAAGCACGGGCATCGTCCAGGTATGGGCCTCGAAGGCCTGCGTCTTCGCGAGCTCGACATAGCCATCCGGCGTCGCTTCCGCAACGTGGAGAGCGCCTTCGTCGCCGAGGATGAGCAACTTGCCGGCGGCCGACATAAGTGATGCGCAGCCGAAGCCCCGCTCTTCCCACAGGCGTTTTCCCGTCGCAAAGTCGAGGCAAACGAGTTTGCATTGTCGGGCCGTGTGCGAGTTGCCGTCGATGCCGTAGAGGCGGCCCTGCCAGAGCACCGACGTACACATGTGATTCGACATCTCCTCGTTGCGATAGACCTCGACCAGCTTGCCGCCGACGAATTCCAATAGCGCGCAGCCGGTGCCGTAGCCGGTGCTAATGAAGATCTTGCGGCCGCTGACGACCGGCGTCGTGCCGCTGGTCGTGTACTGGCTCGTCCAGTCGAATTTCGCGATCTCCTTACCGTCGGCGGCGCGCACCACGACAAGGCAGTCGTTCGTGAGCGCCGTGACAAGTTGCTCTCCCGTACCGCCGTCGAAGAACACCGGCGAACCGTAGCCGACGCGATACGTACCGGAACGCCAAGCGACTTTGCCCGTCGCTTTGTCAAAAGCGGCGAGGCCGGCAACGTCGATGATCAATAGATTGCCGTGCACGAGCGGCGATGAGGTAAAGCCCCATTCGAGCGTCGGCACGCCGAGATCCTTCGGCAGGTTAACAAGCCAGCGGACCTTGCCGGTCGCCGCATCCAGGGCGTGGAGATGGCCTTCCTTGCTGAGCGTGTAGACCGTGTCGCCGTTGACCGTGGGCGTGGCGCCGGGCCCGCCGAGATGCAGATAGTCGATGAGCCCGCAGGCGTAGGAATGCTTCCAAAGCTCACGACCGGTTTCGGCGTCGAAACAGTAGACCGTTTCACTACCGTCGCGGTTACCCAACGTGTATGCGCGGCCGTCCGCCACGGCGATGGAACTATAGCCGAGTCCGACGTTGGCGGTCCACAATCGCTTCGGCCCGTCGGCAGGCCACTTGGTGAGCCAGTTCTGCTCGGTGCTGATACCGTTACGGTGCGGACCGCGAAACGCCGGCCAATCGACCGTCTTGGGCGGGGAATCATTCGTTGCCGTCGTCTGCGACGGCATCGGCCCTCGTGCCGGTTCGGCGACGACCGCACCGCAGCCCGCCGCGATGAGTAGCAAAAGCCCAATCACGATTCGATGAGCGGAATCCACTGCACGTTCCTCGTCGCCTAGCACCCGAACCGGCTGCATTCTGAAAGTTCTCGGCGACGACGACAAGGGACCGGCAAAACTTCCATCGCGACACCGCCGAAAAATGGTCTTTGTGGAATCGTGCGATAGAATTGGAGTTGAGAATGAAAATGCCGTGTCGCGTGGTTTATCCGTACCCTCCGAGCCGAATCTATGCGTACGCTGACGTGCCCCCGCTGTCGCAAGCCCTGGGAGGTGGATGCGCTGCACGCAGGCATGAAGGCCGTATGTCCCAACTGCCATGCGTCGATTACGATTTCGGCCGGCCCCACCGCCGCCAAATCGTCCCCGACGAGCGTCCGCTCTGACGGTGCCACGATGGCTTCCGCACCAGCAATTGCGAAGCCGGCCGCTGCGAATTTGCCCGAAGCGGTCCAGTCAAAGGCGAGCGGCGACTCAATTTCCGCGGCCGCTCAGGCGGCACCTTCACGGATAGCCGATACGCCGTCGCCGCCCATTATGCCGGCCCCTCCGCCGCCGACGGTCTTCAACGGTTCGACGAGCCCGGCACACGTTCAACCTACTAGAGAGATTGCAGCGCAAGCAACGCACGACTTCACGGACGCCTCGGCCGCGATCAGCCGACCGCAGTCGCGACGACTGATGCCACTCGCCGCCGCACTTATTCTCGTAGCCGGCGGCATTGCCGCGATTTGGCGTCCGTGGGAGCAACGCCCGGAACAACCCGTCGGCGATCTAACGCCGAACAAGGGACTACCGATTTCGCCGGCAGCTTCCACTCCAACGACTAGCCATGGGTCGCCCTTGTCAACTACAGAACCTCCACCTGTGATCAAGGCACCATCCACAGAGCCGAAATTAGCACTACCGACGCCGAGCGTCATCAAGCCCGATCCGGTTGCGAATGCATCGAACAATTCCGTACCTCCGGTGAAGCCCTCGCCGACTGCGTCGCCGACACCGTCTATCGCACAACCCCGAGCGGTATCGGCGCCGCCCGCGGCGACATTGCCCACCATTCGCAAGCCTGCCCCGCCGCCGACTTATAATCGTGCACCGCTTGAACCGGGCTCGGAGGGAACTCAGGCGGTAACCCCGCAAACGCCGCTTAAAGCCGGCGATCATTTGCACGGCCAATACGAAGGGCGCTGGTATGCGGTCACCGTGGTCGAAACGCTCGACGACGGCAACGTCCGCGTGCGTTGGGATACCTGGGGCAGAGACATTGTCGGCGGCATCCCGCGCAATCGCTTGAGGCTACCGACGAAAAAGTAGCCGCGACAAACGCCGCACGGTCACGACACTCAGCGAGCGGATTGCAATGCAGCGCCGATGCGAGCCAATTCGTCGGCGACTTCCCGCGTCGCCTGCGGTCGATCGGCGGGCGACTTCGCCATCATCTTTTGGTACAGGGCTTCGAGTTCGGCAGGCACGTCCGGTCGCGCTTCACGGAGGCTCGGAATGGGGCGGTCGTGGTGCGCCATGACCTTCTGAACCGGCGTGTCGCCCGGGTAAGGGATCCGACCCACGAGAATTCGATACAGCGAGCAACCCAGGGCATAGATATCGGCCCGATGGTCGGCCGCGTGAGTATCGCACGATTGCTCCGGCGACATATAGTCGGGGGTTCCCATCACTTCCCCTTCGACCGTGAGAACATTCTGCGTTTCGCTGGTGCTTGTGGCATCTTCTTCGGTGATCCGAGCTAGTCCCAGATCGAGGATCTTCGCTTGCCCGTCGGCGGTAACGAGAATATTCGAGGGCTTCACATCGCGATGCACGATGTTCTGCTCATGCGCGTATGCCAAGCCTTCCGCCGACTGACGCAATAACTCGACCGCCGTGGCCACGGCAAGCGGAGCATGGGCGTCGGCATAAGCAAGCAGGTCCTGCCCTTCGACATATTCCATCACCAAATAGTGTAAGCCGTGCGTTTCGCCGGAATCGTAAGCGGCCACCACGTTCGGATGGGTCAACCGAGCGGCGACCTGCACTTCGCGGAAGAATCGATCGATAATCCGCGGCATCGCGGAGACGTGCGGCGGCAATACCTTGACGGCGACAATGCGATGCATTCGCCGATGCTTGGCCTTATAAACCTTTCCCATCGCACCGGCGCCGATCTTGTCGAGTATGAGGTACTCGCCCAGAATCAGCCCTTTGCCGCGCCCCTGGTAGAGATTGATGGCCTGGAATTTCGTAAGCTTACCTTCTTGGACGAGCTTGCGAACCAATGCCTCGACATCAATCTCTTGCCCGCTGACAACCGTCCATTCCTTGAGGAGCGTGGTGACTTCGCCGCTCGACATCAGGCCGTGAACGGAAAGACTCTCGACGAATTGCTGTGCAGTGAGCGCCATCTTGCCCAATCCATAGGTTTCGCAAAAACATGCATGCGCCGAATGGCATGCCCCCTTATTATGAGCGGGATGTTAGGTCGCGACAATAGACATCCGGCAGCAACTCGACGACATCGACTGCCGTGCTAAGTTGACCGCGAATCTTTCGATGTGCGCAAAGTTGAATCCAAAAGGATTTTCAACTGCGGCATTGGACCGAGCCACGCCTGCACACCCCCCAAACGCGACTCCATCAAAACGAGCAGACATGACCAAACCGCTAGTCGTGCTGAATGTCGTGGGCCTGACACCTGAACATCTCGGCCCCGACACGCCGCACATCACACGTCTCGCACAAGAAGGCTTTTCCTGTCCGCTGAGCACCGTACTGCCCGCCGTGACTTGCTCAGCGCAGTCGACGATTTTGACCGGATTGCCGCCGCGCGAACATGGAATCGTGGGCAACGGCTGGTATTTTCGCGACTTGGCCGAAGTGATGTTCTGGAAACAATCGAACCATCTCGTGGCCGGTGAACGCCTTTACGAGGCCGGCAGGCGACGCGATCCAAGCTATACGACGGCGAAACTCTTCTGGTGGTACAACATGTACGCGCCGGTCGAATGGTCGATCACGCCGCGCCCGAGTTACCCTTCGGACGGTCGCAAGGTGTTCGATAGCTATAGCCGGCCTGCCGAATGGAAAGACGAGTTACAAGCAAAGCTCGGCATCTTCCCACTGCTTAAGTTCTGGGGGCCGGGCACCGACATTTCTAGTACGAGTTGGATCGTCGACGCGGCGCTCGACGCCTTGAAATCGAAGCGGCCGACCCTCTCGCTCGTCTATTTGCCGCACCTCGACTACAACTTTCAACGCTTCGGCCCTGCCGATCCACGCTGTCGTCAAGATCTACGTGAAGTCGATGCCCAGGCCGGCCGCCTGATTTCCGCCGCGCGTGAAAGCGGATCGGAAGTGGTTGTTCTATCGGAGTACGCGATTACGGAAGTTGACCGTCCGATACATCTCAATCGCGTGCTGCGGGAACATGGATACTTGTGTGTACGTAAAGAACTCCCGGGTTGGGAGACGCTCGACTGCGGAGCGAGCCGCGCGTTTGCGGTCGCCGACCATCAGTTGGCACACGTCTATGTCGCTCGGGAATCCGATCTGCAGTCCGTCGCCGAACTACTTCGCAAGACGCCCGGCGTGGAGTCTGTGCTCGATCGTACGGCCCAGCATGAATTCGGCATCGATCATCCGCGCAGCGGCGACTTGGTCGTCGTAGCCGAGCGACGCAGTTGGTTTACGTACTATTTCTGGCTCGACGACGCTCTAGCGCCCGACTACGCACGGACCGTCGATATTCATCGCAAGCCGGGCTATGACCCGATGGAATTGTTCGTCGACCCCAAGTTGCGATTTCCCAGAATTCGCGTCGCGCGACGGCTCGCCCGCAAGATGCTCGGCTTTCGCTATTACATGGATGTGATCGGTCTCGACGCCTCGATTGTGCGCGGGAGTCACGGTCGATTACCGGAACCGGGACGCGAATTGAGCGATGGACCCGTGTTCATTTGTTCGAATCGAGCGAAGGCCCGTGATACTTTGGCCATGACCGATGTGAAGCAACTGCTGCTCGATCTGCAGTTCGGCGACTGAAGCAAGCAACAACTCTCGGCATACTTAGTCGTTACGCAAGATTCCAAGATCTTCGTACAATGCGTTGAGCAGCGATTTGATCCGCTTCTGATGACGTACTTCGCCGCAAGTGCCGTTCAATACAACTGCCGCGCAAAGCCCATGATCGGGATCGGCGAACCCGACCGAAGACTGTGATCCGCTATGGCCGAACGCCGAGTCGCCGGCATGGCGCCCGTAACCGTAGGGCACCGACTCGATCCCATGGCGTCGGTTGTTGGGAATGATTCCGAGCCCCCAATCGAGTTTGTGGCGAAACGTCTCATCGAACATACCGACGCGCGACCGAGCGGTGAGCAGCGCAACCGACTCGGACGCCAGCGTCTGAACTCCATCACGAGTTCCGCCTGCCGAGAGCATCTCATAGAGCTTGACTAGTTGCCGCATTGGACCGTGTGCGTTGCCGCCGGGCGCACATGCGATCATTCCTTCCGGCGTACTCCACGAGTGCGGCTTGAAAGTCGGCGGCGCATCGTCTCTTGCTTCGGTGTTCGCCAAGATACTCAGACGCGGCCCGTACGAATCTCGTACCGTCTCGGGCATGCCGATCCAACAATCGACCATTCCCAGCGGCAAGAAGATTTGCTCGCGGACATATTCCGAGAACCGTTTGCCGCTCAACCGCGTGACGATTTCTCCCAGTACGTACCAGCTTGTGTACGGATGATATCCTGCTCGCTCGCCCGGCACCCAATCGCGTTCGAGCGGCGCGATGCAAATTCGGCGAATGATTTCATCCCAGGGCGTCGCGGCATCCCCCAAGTCGATAAAGCGAAAGCCGCCGACATGCGTGAGCAGATGCTTAATCGTCACAGCTTGCTTGCCGTTCGCGGCAAATTCAGGAATGTGTACTCCAACCGGATCGTCAAGCCGCAGTGCGCCTCGCTCCATCAACTGCATGACGGCGATCGCCGTAACCGGCTTTCCCGACGAGAGCCACAACATAAGCGTATCGGGGCGCATCGCCGCTTCGCCGTCATCCATCGAGCCTGGGCGAGCCCGGCCTACTGCGACATCGCAGACAAATTCCCCGTGACGTGAAACCGCCAGCTGAGCACCGATGTGCAATCCCGCTCGCAGTCCTTCGATAACTGCCCGGTAGGTCCGCGGAAAGGAATCGGCAAACTCCGTAACTCCGGCAGTATGGTTCATCAACGACATCGCAGTGCAGGGCCCAAACTACGGCTGCCCGGCACTCCGAGGCAACGGCCGACTTTCATTGCCGATCATAACCACCCAAGGTCGGAAACCCAGGGTAATTTTGACATTCCGGCATTCCGTTCGGCTAGAATGCCGAAACTGTGACGCCGCTCGACAGTTTGCTCCGTTACCTTCAACAGCCCACTTTCACTTCGCCGAGCCTCGCACGCCGTCGAAGCGAACTTCGTGAGGAGTTTCGCCGTGCCGCCGCATCCCGAACTGGAAGGTTCGGTCCACGACTTAAGCGACGCTTTAGTCTTCTCCGTTGCGACGCGTTGGATGACCGCGCAAGGGGACGATCAAAAGAAACTTACCTCGACAATCGCGCAATGGCTTGTTCGCGAACACGCCAACGAATTGCCGTGGATCGATCTTCGTTGGAACGAGAAACGCCGTGTGGACTTAACGCGCTATCGCGTTTACAAAATCGTCCGAGAGGCCGTGGAACGGGGCTTCGTTCAGTTGAATCCGCCGCAAGCCGTGCAGCGCGCCGAGGATATCTACAAAAAGTACGGGCTCAACTCAAAACGAAACGAAATCCGAGTCATCGACGTCACGGAAGATGTCGTGAACGATATGGTCGCGCGGGCCACGGCGGAAACGGCGCTGAGCCTGATCAAGAAGCTCGTCGTGCAAAACGCGGCAGCCGCAAAAGCCGCAGGTAAATCCGCAGTCGACGCGGAACCGATCGGCATCGGCCTCGGCGCGGGCTACAGTTCGTTGGCTGTGATCTCGTATTTGGCGAAACTTCTGAAGACGCTCCCCGTCTATCCGAAGCTACGACTCCACGCGCTTACGCCGACGATACAAGATCCGATGCTGAGCCCGGTCACGTTTTTTCGGCTATTCGACGCCGCGGACCAGATTGAGTTCGTCGACTTGCCGACGGCCGCAACCGTGCCGATGAGGGACTACGCTCGACTCAAAGTACAAGACGAAAATATTGAACGCGCCTTCGAACTACGGCACAAAGTGCAACTGATCATCAGCAGCTTGGCCTGGTCGCGCGACCCCGACGGCTTGATGCAGAGCTACTTAAAGCATCATTCGCGCAAGCCGAAGGGGCTCGAGGCGGGGCGATTCGTGGGCGACGTTCAATACTTGCCGTACGACGACAACGGTCCGGTGCTATTTCCAGATCATGCGGAAGCCGACGGACGAACCGGCGACGACAAGGAGAACTGGCGCGCCGTCACGCTTTTTGACTGGCCGGATTTGATGGAGTACCACAACACGCAGTCGGACACGCAAGCGACTCCGCAACGCTATTTGGTGATCAGCGCGGCTCCGTGCCGTCGATGCTCCCGAAGCAAGTGGCGCGCCATCGTGCCGTTGTTGAAGTCCATGCGATTCTGGACGCACTTAGTCACGGATGACGTCACCGCGCGCGAACTGATTGAAGAGCAAGACTTACGCCAGCCCAAGGCAACCGACTAGTTGCCGGAAGCGAGGCTGCGGTGATTGCGTCGCTCCAGCAGATTAGCACGGCGACGCTCACGCATTACCTTGCGAACGGCCCGCCGAACGTCGATTGCCCGAACGACGTAGTTCGCCGTCGGATACTCCTTTTCGTAGTCCGCCCCCTTAACAATCGCCTTGGGATCGGCGGCATCCCAACCGACGATGATGCGCCGCATCGCCGCATCATGGGATTCGGTGAAAAGCAGATTTTGCGATGTCCACGCAAGGCGGCTCGGGCGATCAATCATTTGAGTTTCGCTGAGCCAGTGAAAAAGGCAGCCGTTGCCGCGGCCGTCGATAAACCGACCGCGAAGGACACGACCGGAATCCATAGCCTGCCACAGCGATTTCAGCCCCGAAGTGGGAATCGCCGCGAACACCAATTCCAAATCTTGTTTCATGCTCATGGTTATCTCCAATGCGAACCGGATGGGATTCGGTGATAGCCCCCATTGACGTCGGCAGGCGCTACGAATGGCCATGCAAATGCCGTACGCATCTACTCGATCGCCGCAGCAACACGCCATATCTGGTCGAACTTCATACGCCGTGACTCATGCGCGCTCATGCACGGCGGCGAGATTGCTCAGCGCAACGCAAATAATTGAGCCGCGCGCACACGACGCCGCCTCTCCGGCACTCGAGCCGACCGAACCAACAAAAGGCGGAAATACGCCAAGCCGAGTCGACCTAACGGGTGAAACACCCCTGCGTCGCTGATTACGCGTGAACGCCCGATCCTTCCGGAGAGAATCGGCGTAATTACCGCATGAGTTACGTCAGCTTACGGACAAGCCAGTCGGCCAAGGTCGGCGAGGTCTGCATAAGCGTAAAAACGATGCGCGCCTTCCAAGGAATGATCAGTTCCCGGCGACGACCTTCACAGGCGGTGAGAATCTTTGCAGCAAGTTCGCCCGGAGGAATCCTGCCGGTCTTCACGCCCCCCCCGGGCCTGCGCGCATTAGGCGGCAGGCCGGCGAGTTCTTCGGGACTTCGCACTCGATCGTCGTCGCGAGCGATCGGACCAGGGCAGACCAACAGCACGTTGAGCCCGTCCGGCTCTAGCTCCAGCCGCAACTGTTGGGTGTATGCAGTAACGGCAAACTTCGACGCCGGATAAGCTCCCAACCATCGCGAGGCCGACTTGCCCGACAATGAACCGATGTTGACCAAATGCCCCCGCGCCGCCAAAAGATGCGACGCTGCGGCGCGTGTTGTTCGCACGACGGCGAGTAGATTGAGTTCGAGCATCGCCCGAAAGTCGTCGACCGTCGTATCCAAAATCGCCTTACGCATCGATATGCCGGCGTTGTTCACCAATGCGTCCAGTCGGCCAAACCGCTCGATCGTTTGATGCACCAGGTTGGCGACATCCTCGTCGCGCATGACATCCGTTGAAATACCGACCACTGTGTTACCGGAGCCGCAGAGAGTCTGCAATTTCGCCGCGGCCGCTTCGAGCGGCCCCGCCGAACGCGCCGCCAAGATCACGTTGGCCCCCGAGCGCACGAGGGCCTCGGCAATGTGGAATCCCAGGCCTCCGGATGCTCCCGTGACGATCGCCGTCTTATTGTTCCAATACGTCATGAGAATCGCCGGTTGAAGGAAGACAACATCCACTGACGATCGTTCGGTAATCCGTTTGCCGACGACGTCTGAGTATTAGCGAACCACAAACTCCGTGACGGTCCATTCCAAATCTTGGTGGCGCCCGTAAACCTGATGTATGTAGTGCTTCGGAAAGCCGTACTTGGGGTCAAACTCGCAACGCATATGAATGCTGCCCGGCTCGACGCCGAGTTTTTCCACGGCTTGCTCGCGGTTCTCGAAATCGGTCGTCAGCGTTTCAAACATACCCGGCACGGTCCAGGGCTCCCACGTTCGTTCCTGACGCAACGGCGTACCGTTTCGCGTCATTGCGATCGCGATTCCCGTTCGAACGCTCACTTTCAACTCCCCCGTCTGCCGCCCCGTCAGTTGCACCGTGAGGTCGTAATCGGCGGGCGGCGCCTTGGCCCACACGACTTGTGCGGCCGCCAAATCCGCCGCCTGTATCTCCGGCAAACCGGGGAGCAGCGTCTTTAAGCCCCAAAATGCAAGCCCGACAAATACGACTACAGACGCGACTGCCCAGGGCCAACGCTTCACAGCTCGTTTCGGCGACGGATTGGCTAACGCATCGGACATGCAAGCGAATTGTCATGGAAATGCGGCGAGATTCTCTCGACGTGCCGCGATCGTCAATGGGGCTCGTACAGACGAACCTTCATTGGATAAAGTATACTCGCCGTGCGGCGTGCCGGTGAGAGACCGTAACTCGCCGCTTCGGGTTGCTTGCGTGCCTTACTCCAACCAAGAAGCGCCATGAACTATCGACTTCCCGGCGTCCGAGCCAATACGAAAATCATCGCCACGGTCGGCCCCGCTTGCCGTGACGAATTGCAACTGGCGGCGTTGATCGCGGCCGGCGTCGATGTTTTTCGGCTAAACATGGCTCACGGCGAGATTCCGCAACACGAAGAAGTGCTGCAACGTATTAGGAAGTTGAGTGCGGAGCACAAGCATCCCATCGCAGTGCTCGTAGATCTGGCGGGGCCGAAGATTCGACTCGGCGAAATCCCCGGCGGTTCGTACGAATGCGAACTCGATCAGGAATTTTATTTCATCCGCGAAGAAGAATCGAGCGATCCGCGCCGATTGTCCTCGACCTACGATCGCCTAGTCGACGAACTTGAGGTCGGCGATCAAGTCATGCTGGCCGACGGCACTGTGAGCATGCTCGTCGAAGCGAAGACGCGCGAAGGGGCGAAGTGCCGCTGCGTGCAGGCCGGGCTAATCCGCAGCCGCCAGGGAATTAATTTACCCGGCGTGAAGGTCAGCCTTCCGGCCATGAGCGAGGAAGACAAGGAACACGCCGTTTGGGCGGCGAAAAACGGCGTCGACTTCGTCAGCCTTAGCTTCGTGCGTTCGCCCAAGGAAGTTCTCGAACTAAAATGGCTGCTGGATTTTCACCGATCGCAGGCCTTGGTGATCGCAAAAATTGAAAAGCAAGAGGCGCTCGATCAACTGGAAGCGATCGTCGACGCGACGGACGGCATCATGGTCGCGCGCGGCGACTTGGGCGTGGAGATCGATGTAGCGAAAATGCCCGTCGTCCAAAAGCGCATCATAGCGATGTGCCACCGATATCAGAAGCCGGTGATCGTGGCGACCCAAATGCTGGATAGCATGCAACATTCGCCGCGCCCGACGCGCGCGGAAGTCACCGATATCGCCAACGCGATTCTCGACGGCTGCGACGCCTGCATGCTCTCCGGCGAGACGGCGGTGGGAGACTATCCCACCGCAGCGGTCGAGATGATGAACCGTGTGGCGCTGGCAACGGAGCCCTTGTTTGCCTCTCGCGCAAAACCGGAAATACCGGACATGCTTCCCGAAGGCTTGGAGAAAATCACGCACGGAGTAGTGCTCGGTGCGGCGAGTATTGCCAAGCAACTCGACGCCAAAATGCTGATTGTCGTCAGCAATAGCGGGGTGACGGCGTTGGCCCTGTCGAAGCATCGCAACCTAGTACCGATCCTAGGTGTAAGCACGCGCGAATCGACGATTCGGCAAATGTGTTTGTACTGGGGCGTGGTGCCGATGATCGACGCTCCGACCACGGACAGCATCGAGCTCATTCAGCACGTGCAAAAGTGGGGGCTCGAAAACGGCAGCCTCGAGAACGGCGATCATCTGGTTCTCGTCGCCGGAATCGGCCTTGCCTCGAAGGGGCATAACATGGTCCGCGTCCACACCGTCGGACAAGCGGCCGGCTAAGCACGGCCGACGAAACCCTTGAGGACATCGCTCCTCTGTGATGAGAATCGACGGGCGACCGGGGTACGATGCCGGTCGTAGCGATCGGCGTAACCGCCCGATATGCCGTTAGTTCCATGAAATTGCCGGAGACGCAAGCCGATAGACCTTAGAGCGTGTATCGCGTAATCGATTTTGGATTTTGTCGATATGCGACCGTTGCCAAGGATCGCACATGTCACTCGCTCGAATGTTGCGGGGCCTCCTAGTCGCCGTCATCGGACTAATCACTACGGACGCTCACGCCAACGATTGCTTTCGGAAGATGGGCATCGGCTATAGCGCGGGATACCATGCGCCGGCGCCGTTTACGCAATCGTCAACATGCGCAAAGTTTCCCGGCTGGTTGGGATGGAAAGCAACTTGTTGCCAGCCGGGGGGAGCGCCAATCGGTTGCAATTGCGGACCTTGTGCATCGCCGCCTAACATCGGCTGCAGACCCGCTTGCGGATCTCCGCTGCTTCGCACGGGGGTAAGCATTGGGGCGCCTTGCGGCTGTGGCCCCGCCCGTTGCCCGACATGCCCCGGGCTCAACTAGTCTTGGTTTCGCCCGCGTTGCGAGTGCATTTCGGTGTGAATTTACGGTTAGCATTTCACTAGTGTTTCTCAATGTCGAGATTTATGCTCGCTCTCAGAATCGATTGAAGTGCCGACAAGGCGGAGTCGATAGAACTATTAGACGCACGGCCGGCCGTCGCGTTTCAGGATAGAGGTCATGGCAAACCGACGGAACGGATTGCCATGACCTTTTTTATTGCGCTTTCGCCGTCGTAGGCAAATTCTCGGGGACGCGACGCACGTCGGCGGCGACCGGTTTCCGTCGCTCCACGGTTCGTCTATTATGGCTTCTTGCCCTTCCGGCGCCCCAAGATTCGGCGCCCGACTTCTTGCGGAGCAACGTTGTTGGCCGGCCCTGTCTTTACGCGCGAAATCTCCATCCTGCCTCGGCGCGGCAGGTTGTTCATAGCGCGCGGCGCGTACGTCGGCGGACTGGCGGCGCTTTGGATCACGGCCTGGCAAGTCCTTGCCGGTACGCAGATAGTTCGCAACGTCGGCGATTTCGCATACTTCGGCTCCACGGTCTTCCAGGTATTGGCGCCGTTGCATTTCACGGCGGCGGCGTTTTTTGCCGCCCTATCAACGGCGGCAGCCGTAGCGCACGAGAAAGATCGCCGTACGTTTGATTTACTGCTACTGACCAATCTCACCAACCGCGAACTCGTGCTCGGGCGGCTGTTCGCCTCGCTATTGAGCGTCTTCGATTTCGCCATTGCCGCTGCGCCGCTGTTCGCAGTAAGCGCGCTCTGCGGCGGCGTCGACTTTCGGCAAATCTCCGCGGTGTTCGTGGTGACGTTAGCCGGCGTTATAACGGCGGGGAGTCTCGGCTCAACCATCGCCTTGTGGCGCGAACGCACGTTCCAGACGCTGGCGACGACGGTCCTCGCACTCGTGGCGTGGACCGGGCTATGGGAAGCGGTCGATCGCGGGCTATTCGCAAGCATTATTGCGGACACAGACGCACGCAATTGGGCGGCCGCCGCCAGCCCCTGGCATGCGGTACTCAGTTGCACGCGGCAGTTTGAAGATTTGCGAATGAACTTAGGGCCGTTCGAAGTTGCGCCTTGGCAGGCCTCGATACCGACCTCCCTTACGATAACCGTTTTGCTTAACGCGATAGCCATCCGGCGAGTACGCGTCTGGAATCCGTCGCGCGAACTACTAGCGACCTCCACGGCATCGACTCCACCCGCCAATGAAGGCGGACCGCCTCATGCGTGGAGTCTTCGCGCATTGCACAATACTGCCGCAGACGACGAACTTGAACGGTCCCGAACGAACGACGCCGTCGCGGCCCGTGGTTTGCGGGCCAGCCGCAACGTTTGGGACAATCCCGTCCTATGGCGCGAGGTAATGACCTGGGCCTACGGCCGCAAAGTCCTCTTCGTGCGACTATTCTACACGGCGCTCTTCATCGCCTTGGCCTGGGGGGCATTGCAGGCGGCCGATAACGCAAGGTCGTCTGCGCTCGATTGGGTGATCATCGTTGCTCCGGCCGCCGTGCTCGGCTTGTTGCTCATCAACATGCAAGCAGTGTCGGCCATCACTTCCGAACGCGACTCCCATGCGCTCGATCTGTTGCTCGTGACGGACCTTACTTCCAAGGAATTCGTCTTCGGAAAGCTTGCCGGCGTACTTTTCAACGCCAAAGAAATGCTCGTCTTGCCGCTGATACTCCTCGTCATTTTATGGCAGATCGGCGCGGCAGACGGGGAGTCGATCATTTACATAGCCATCGGCTGGCTTTCGCTTTCGGCATTTGCGGCCGTGCTCGGCATTCATGTCGGCATGCAATACGCCAATTCTCGTCAAGCGGCCGCGGTCAGCCTGGCGACGGTCTTCTTTCTCGTCGTCGGCGTAGGCGTGAGCATGCGAATCATGACCGCATTTAGCGGTTCATTTCAGGCCCAATTACAGCCGTTCCTGGCGACGATCGTGGGCGGCGGAGTGGGGCTCTACGCGGCGCTGGGAAGACGCAACCCTTCGCCGGCCATCACGCTCGGCTCGTTTATTTTGCCGCTGGCTACGTTTTACGCGCTGACGAGCTTTCTCATCGGAGCGAGTCTAGCCTCGCTGTTGGCCGTCGTGGGCGCCTACAGTTTTACGACGGCCGCACTACTCATCCCGGCGATCTTCGAATTTGACGTCGCGACGGGACGCACCTCGGGCGGAGAAGAGCGCGAAGTCTGATTTGCGGACCGGCGGTTTACTTGTGGTAGCCGATCGACTTAATCACGGCGACCATTTCTTCATGTGTAATGAAGCGTCGACGATGCAACCGTTTGTAGTTGTCGATTGCCATCGCCAGCTCTCGAGCCTCTTGCGAAAGCTCGCTGTGCGCGTCGGCAAACTGACGTCGCTCCAGATTCGGACGCTCAGACGCCTCGCTTTGACGCCGATCTTGAAAACTGGCTTGGGTGTAGTCGACTTCCGGCATCATGGCAAATCCTCTGTTCAGCGCCCGAAAAACATCACGTGGCGCCTCGGTCGCCGTCCATGGAGAAAACGGGCCGCCGTGCAACTCTAGATCGGCACCCGGGTCGCGGCAAATCAACCGACCGCGAGAAGACGCTAAGACCGGCATTCCACAACGTTGCGTCAGGCGACGGCGCGTCATATCCGCTACCATCGACATTCCCGACACCGGTCAAACCCCAAAACATTGCGTTTGCTTAGCGGCGCATAGCACTGGCAGGCAGGGGCATCGCAGCGGCCGTACGTTGAATGAGCTCTTGATGGCGAGGATTGTCCGGAGCGATCGCCAAGGCTTGCTGCGCCGCTTGATAAGCTGCGGTCGAATTCCCGGATGCGGCTTCCGCTTCAGCCAGCAAGACCAACAAGTCGGCATTCGCCGTGCCGCGCGAGAGCGCCATGCGAAACTGCTCGGCGGCCTCGGCAGGTCGAGCTAACGCCGCGTAGACGTTCCCTTGAGCGATGTAAATATCTTGCGGCTCCTCCCCGGGTCCGTACGTATCGCCGAGTTCCTGGAGCGCCGACAGTGCCTTATGCGGTTCGCCCATTCGTTGATAAAGCTCAGCCGTTTGCCGCAGCACGTCACGACTACGCGGCGCGTAAATGAGCGATCGCTGCATGTCGGCCAACGATTGTTTAGCGTTTCCATTGGCAAGCATAACGCGACCTCGCAATGCCCAGGCTTCAGCCGATTTCGGGTCGGCATCGATCACCTGCTCCACATCAACCAGCGCCGCATCCAATTTGCCTGCCTGAAAGCGCATCTCCGCAGCGCGCAGTCTCGTCTCGATATCGCCGCCGACGCCGCTAGCCAACGCCGCATCGATTTGCTCCAACGCTTCTTGCGTTCGCCCTTGCGCCCAGAGCACGTCGGCGTACGACCGTCGGGCATTCGGATCGCTCGGGCAGGCGCGTACCGCTTGCGAACAATACTTTTCAGCTTCCGAGAGATTACTCCGCTCGAGCGCGTTGAGTCCTTGTTGCGCGAACTGTCTACTCGCGACAACCGAATCGCTCACCGGGTTCTGCTGACGCCAAAGGCAACACCCTCCCGAGAGCGTGCAGGTCAACAAGGCGATGATGAGCAGCAAGTGCTTCACGGGCGCGAGTGGCGGCGGTTGCAACGGTGCATAGGTTCGATACATGAGCGCCCGGCGAAACGCGTCGCGAGCCACCCCGAGGGGGCGGAATCGTAGCCGTATTCGGCTCAAGTACGCAAGATCGGGCTATCGAGCGGGCCGTCTGCCGGCATCGACGGCGAGTGCGGCCGGCAGTCAATGAACGAATTCGTATAATGGCTTAAACGTCATGCCGCTATCACATGAGTCACCCATGCCCGCTACGTTCAATAAACTCGGTCTCCGCTTCACGTATCCGGAGAATTGGACGATCGACGAGTCGGAAGCTCTGGAAGGAGCGGCGGCCGTCACGGTTTTCAGCCCCGGCGGCTCATTTTGGAGCGTCTCGTTGCACCCCAGGGAGACCCCCGCGCGCGACCTCGTGCGTTCGGCCGTCAAGGCGCTCAAGCAAACCTATGAAGAACTCGATGCGGAGGACGTTTCAGAAGTCCTTGCCGGCAAGGAACTTCAGGGGAGCGACGTCAATTTTTATTGTCTCGATCTCACCAATACCGCGCAGATTCGCGCATTTTCCGCGCCGAACTTTCAGGTCGTCGTGCTTTGCCAGGCGGACGATCGCGAATTTGAAGTGATTGCCGATGTATTTAAGGCCATGACGGTAAGCTTGCTTCAGAGCATGTGAGGTGGAACCGGAGTTTCACCGTCGGCTGTCACTTGAATTTTCCCGACTATTTCGGCGGCCTGTCTCGTAAGCGGTGCTGAGGCTTGAGCAATATCACGGCTGCCGGCTATATTCAATTGCCGGCCGAGAGGCACGCTCCGTCGTGCGGCAGCCTAGGCGGTCAATGAACTCTCGGGTTTTCATCCTGCAAAGTACGAGGGAGCGGCGATGGCAATTGCAGAAGCGGAATGCGCAATCACGTCGATTGGCGAGACGGCGGGCGCGGTTTGGAAAACGCTCGCCGCCAAGGGACCTCTGAGCTTAACGAAGCTCATTAAGGAGACCGAAGCGCCTCGGGATTTGGTGCTTCAAGCGATCGGATGGTTGGCTCGCGAAGATAAGTTGGTTTTCGAAGAAGGGCGCACGAAGACCATCGGTCTGAAAGAGTGCTAAGCGGCCGCCTTGTCTTTGGCGACATCGGCGTCGGCGGTCACTCGCTCCGTACCGGTGCTCGTTTGAGCGCGTAACCATCCGCGCCGGTGGAAGAAGTACAAAAAGACGAGGGCGACGGCGAACAGCACTGCCCAAACCGCGACGTAGCCATAGCGCCAGTTCAACTCCGGCATATTCCACGGCGACTCCGCCGTATTGAAATTCATGCCGTAGACGCCGACGACAAAACTCAGCGGCATAAAGATCGTCGAGATCACCGTTAAGACGCGCATGATCTCATTCATCCGATTGCTCTGACTCGACAGAAAGAGATCGATCAAGTCGGAGCCGATTTCGCGATACGTCTCGACGATATCGATGATCTGCACGGTATGGTCGTAAAGGTCGCGAAAATAGACGCGCGTTTCATCGCTCACAAGCGCCGACCCGTCGCGCACAAGTTCGTTCATGGCGTCGCGCAACGGCCAGATAATGCGACGCAATGTTCGTAGCTGGTATTTTACTTCATGAATCCGCGCTACGACCGACGGACTCGGCATGAGCAGAACTTCGTCTTCGAGCGATTCCAAGTTATCGCCGAACTCTTCCAATAGCGGAAAGTAACTGTCGACGGCGGCATCGAGCAGCGCATAAGCCAGATAATCGGCGCCCCGACGACGAATCAAGCCGTCGCATTCACGCAAACGCCGCCGGACCGGATCGAAACAGTCGCCGGGATCCTCCAAAAAGGTAATGACAAACCCTCGCCCGACGAACATGCTGACCTGTTCGGTACGCATCCCGGCGGAATGCGCATCCATCCGCAGCGCGATAAACAACTGCTCGCCGTAGCGATCGACTTTGGGACGCTGATGTACGTTGACGGCGTCTTCCATCGCCAGCGGATGCAAATGAAACAACGTCGCGAGTTGCTTGAGAGTCGCCGCACTGCCGAGTCCTTCGACGTTGATCCACGTAACCCCGCCCCGAGACAGATCCTGCTTGATTTCGGCAACATCCGTGATCTTGCGTTCGGAGATCGATGCGGCATCGTAATGCGTGACATGGACAATCGAGTCGGGCGCGGCCGGATCAACGATGATGGACCCGGGCGGAGCGCCCAAAGTATCCAGGCGTCGCAACGGCGGTCGATGCTTCTTTCCGGTTCGCTTTAAGCGACTCATCTCGAAACCTTCTTCAAGCGGCCTTGGGGCCGACGGTGCGCGATTCAGCGAGTTCCATTACACTTGACGGCGCGCCGTCGTGCATCCGGATAACGAGGTCCTTCGGCCCCGAAGCAATCTCGATCCGCGCTTCGTGAAATGCTCGCAAGATTGCGGCGTTCAATTGAAAACGGAGCGGCGTCAAAGCATCGAGACCGGCGCTGAAAACGCGGAGTTCGAAATCCAAGCGATTGTCGCCGACTTGCGTAAAGGCCACGCTCGGCTCCGGTTCGATCAGCACCAGCGGATTGGCACGGGCAACCTGTAGCAGCAGTTCGGCGGCTCTTTCGAAATCGGCCGCGGCGGAAATCCCGACACGAATCACGGTACGCAATACGTCATCCGTTAGCGTCCAATTGATGAGCTTGCCGGTGATGAACTCCTTGTTGGGAACGATCAGTTCCTTGCGATCCCAATCGACGATGGTCGTGGCGCGGCCGCGAATTCGATTAACCGTACCTGAAACGTCGCCGATCGTTACCGTGTCTCCGACGCGAATCGGACGCTCGAAAAGGATAATAAGCCCGGAGATGAAGTTAGCGAAGATCTCCTGCAAACCGAATCCCAATCCGACCGTCATGGCGGCGGCCAGCCACTGTATGCTCGACCATTGCAAACCGACTGCATTGCAAATGGCAATGATGCCCACGATATGTATGACGTAGCGTGCCGCCGCGACCACGGCATAACGAGCCCCCTGGTCCATGGGGAGCCACTGCAAACAGGTGATTTCAAGCAATCCCGGCAGATTGCGGGCCGCGATGACGGTCATCGCGAGAATGATTGCGGCCCACACGACGTCGGCGGCGGTAATCCAATGAATTTGCGTCTTTTCAACGACCTTCGCCAATCCGTCGGCACCGGTCGCAGGCTCGCCCGCAATCGCCGTATACGAATAAAGTTGAAGCCGATCAAGAAACTGCAATGCCGGGAGCATGTCGGCCCAAATCCACCACGTACCCAGCAGCAAGGCGAGCGCGCCAAAACTATTCAACAATCGGCGCGTTTGAATGTCGATCGACTTCAAATGCCCCTGCATCTTCCGCACGTTCCGTTTCTCGTCGGCTTCGCCGGACTGCTGTGAACCGCTCGCAACTTCCGTGGTTGCATCAAGTCGCTCGGGAGGAGAAAGTTCGGCTTGTTTTATGGCCAACCGCTTTCGCGCAACGGCCAACCAGCGCCAAAGCAGCGACCTCAGCGCCACGCATCCCAACGTCAGCCAGATGGTCTCTTGTAAGCGGCAGGCCAGTTGCACGGCCGCATAGTGATAGCCGGCGATCGAAAGTCCGATCAATACGACTGGCGGCGCCGATGCGGCGATATACCAAAGCCGTCGGAGTCGCATGCGAAATTCATCTGTGTCGTTGCCCGTAAGTCGCACGACAAGTCCCCGCGACGGGTGCGCGACAATCGCGGCGGCTCGATATACACAGAACATCGCCACGCAAAAGCAAACGCGACCAAGCGACGCCTGAGCTTCGAGCGGTTCGAGGCTTTCAAACATCGCGGCCACCGCAGCCGTCGGTAGTCCCACGGCCGCCAAACGCCACAGCGAACGGCGAGCCGGCGCACTAATCTGCGTCGGCAGTCCGAAATGCTTCTCGGCCAAGCCGCCTCGTCGGAGCGATTGCCTGACACAAGCGATCGTGGCCCAAATGGGCGCCACAACCAACATACTCGTCGCGAACGCGCGTGAAAACGGATCGACTCCGGGCGCAGCCGTCAACCTGCTCGCCAGAAACCAAAGTACCGCAGGAGCGGGCGAAGCCGCCAAGGCGGTCAGCAGCACGACCGTAAACGTCGGGCGCATGCCGACCTCGAGCGAGCCGTGGGCGGAATCGCCGAAGCGAGAGATCGCCTTGCGCAAACGCCCGACGCTCCACACGAAAGCAATGAGCACGAAGCCGGCCGACGCCCATACCTGCGGCGATGCAGACATGTCGTAAGTAAATCGCAGGAGCACCGTCCACCAACTCTTCGGACTCACCAACTGCAAACTAGCGGCAGTGAATGCCGCGGCGGCAATGCCTGTTTGCGGCGTGTAGCTTGGGACCCACACCACGCGCTGATCGATGTAGTTCCGGTATAGTCGAACCGTTTGAGTCAATTCGCGTTCCGACTTATCCTGCTCCATCACCAACGCATTGCAGTAGGCGTTGTAATCAGAGATCAGGTCGTCGAGATACCCTCGTCTGGTTTGCAGGAGTTCGCGTACGGCCGGTTCTAACTCGACTCGTTCTTCATCGCTAAGGTTCGCGTTGAGCGGCATGAGTACAAGATGCGACTCCGCATCGACGTCGGCGAGTTGCGCGCGGCGATCTTCCAAATCAAACAAAGCCAGCTTCGCACGTGCGATTTCCTCTTGCTGCTCGCGAAGCCCTTCCTCCAAGGATTCAAGATCAGGTAGTTCTCGCCGTTCGCGGACGAGCACTTGCCCAAGTTCTTCCGACAGGTCGGCCACCTGACGAACGTGGGCAAATTCCGCCTTTACACGGGCAAGAGTTCGCTTCACGTCGGCGACATGCGCCGTTACGCGCTTCAATCGCGCCGCAGGGCTATCCGGCCCCGAGCGAAGCCCGGCAATGCGCTGATTCTCCTGCGCCAACGGGATCAGTTCTCCACGCGTCGTGATCAATTTCCGCCGTGCGTCTTGAGCTTGAGCATCGGCGAGTCGTTGCATCGCGTTCTCCACGGCCTCGTTCCAGGCGGCCGCGTGTTTCTCGGCTCGATTCACACACCGCACCGCTTCATCCAATTGCAAACGCAGCAATTCGCGCGTGGCTTCGTAGCTGGGCAATTCCAGTGCATATGCGGCGCGCTCGTTGATGATGCTCTTGCGCCGTGCGAGCAGTAGCGTTCGTTGAGCCTTGCCGACAACATCGGCTCGGTCGAGCGAAGGGAGCGATCCCAGTTGCCGATACAACTCTTCGAGCCGTTTGGCAGCCGCTTCATCGAGTTCTCTCACCTCTTCACGTCGCTGCATTCTATGCCGCGACTGACCGTCGAGCACGGCCTGCTGCTCGCGGGCGGCCTTGAGCGCGGCATTCGCGTCCGCCAACCCGGATTTGAGCGACTCAAGATCGGCGTCGGCCGGCACCGGAGCGAACGCCGTTTCAATGACGGCGGCCCGTTCCTTCCAAGCTTGAAGCGCCTGTGGAGCTTGCAATCGATCGGAGTCAAGTTCAGCAGCCTTTGAGCGCCATTCGTCGGCCTCTTTGAGTTCGGCAAGGCACTGTCGGTAGATGTCTAAGACGCTCGCGCGCGTCGCGTCATCCAAATCCGCCGCCTGTTCGACGGCCTCACGAGCAGCTTCGATTTGCTGCGCAGATAGGTCCGAGACGCCGACGGCCGAAGGAGTAGCAGGACCGGATGCGGTGGCGATTCCAGGGGACGCCGGTTGCGAAAGCGCCGGAGTCGACCCCAAACACAACGTCAAACACATCACGATTCGTGCGCGGCGCGCGGCACGTACGAAGCAACGCGGCAACATGTTCGGCGACTCCATTCGCAGGCGATTGCAAAGCATCCTGCCTTGCTCGACTCGTTCGGGCTCGGCATTCTAGCGGCGTGCAGCTAGCGGAACCACGTCAATCCGGCGGAGCGCCATTGCCGGCAACGCCTTCGCCGTCGGATCGTAGTGCGAAGTAGACCAAACTCTCGCTACGGTGCCGGGTGGGGCGTCGGAATGGGCATTCCGCTTCCCGCGTGCGGCGCTCGCCGTTGCGCTAACGCGGCTTCGACTTCGCCCGCCAGTTTGCGCCCATCTTCATGTTCGGGCTGATATTGAAAAAGTCGATCCAAATAATAGCGAGCCGTACCCGGATCCTGCGCATCGAATCGCAGCTTTGCCAAGCTATAGGCCGCCTCTGCGTGCTGATGATAGCCTTCTAGCTCCTGCGTCTTTTCCAACAAGTCCAAGAAGCATTGCTCGGCATCCTCCGGTTTGCCGCGGTACATTGCGATTCGCCCGAGGTTGAGATAGGCATCGGTGTAATTCGGGTCGAGCTTTATGCATCGGTGATATTGCTTAATAGCGTGATCGACTTCGCCGTCAATTTGGAGATAGACTCCGTAATTGTATTGCGCTCGAGGATTCTCAGGAGCCTTCCGAGCGGCGTCGCCCCATAGGGCGGTGGTGGATCTGTAGTCATGATTTCGCACTAACGTCAGCGCAATCAGCGTCGCCACGGCAAGCCACGTCGTAATTTCGAGAACGGAACTTACGATTACCGAAGAGTAGCCGCATCGAGCCGCCATGGCGCGCCAACCTTGCCGGATTCCGACGACCACGAGCGCCAACAGCGGAGCCAGCGGCAGATACATGCGATGCTCAAAGCAGTAATCAATGATCGGAGCAACGCTCGACGTGGGCGCAAGAACGACAAAAAATGCGCCGCCAAGAAACCCGAGAGCCGGCGCCCGAAACATCGCCACGAACGTCAACATCATCAGTCCGCCGACGACGGCAAATCCTCGAGCGATCGCGGACCAATCGACGTCCGAGGGGAGCCAGGTAATTGCGCCGGAGGCATCGGGCAGCGGCCATGTCACCGCTTTCGGCCACGCATAATCGATGTTCAAACCGTAGGGGAGGAGCGCAAGTCGGATATATCGCGCAATCACCCCGGGCTGCGTCAGCGCATATTCCATCGGAGTGACCCGACCGGAGTCGAGAATTCCTGCTGACGCATAGACTCCCCACGTGCGGGACATGAGCCAATACAACATTCCCCACGTCGCCGACAAGGCAAGATAGTAGAGGCCGCGACGACGGAGCAGGTCGCCCCAGGAACGGGCACAGAAAACGCGGTCGTACCAAAGTACGACCAGCGGCGCTGTAATCATCACTTCTTTCGAGGCCATTCCGGCGGCACACGCGGCAACAGAGATCGCCGACCACAGGAGACCGCCGCGCCGCCCGGCGGATTGCGCGTCGGCTAGTTTCGTGAGCGAGAATAGCGTAAGCAGATAGAACATCCCCATCAGCGATTCCTGCCGCTGATAAAGGTAGGTGACGCTTTGCGTGTTCAGGGGATGAACCGCCCAAATGAGCGCAACGACCAGCGCCGCGCGCTCCTCGACGCCGTGGAAATACGGCTGCGCTCGCCAAGACCGGAATGCGTGCCGGGCGATTCCATACAACGCTAAAGCGGCGAAGATATGGATGGCGGTGTTCGTCGCATGCCAACCGCGTTCGTCGTATTTATAAATTCGGTAGTCGATACCGAACGTCAAATAGACGAGGGCCCGTGTCTGGCCTTTATCAAGCAGCTTGAGAATCTTGTCGAATGACGAGATATCTCGGACGGTCTCCGGCTCGTAAAGGTAGTTGGCTCCGTCGAAGACAAACGGCGTTTGGAAGGAGTTGGCATAGGCGACAAGCACCGCGATGACGATCGCCGGCCAACCGAAGCAGCGAGTTCGACGCTCGGAAGGCGAATCCAAAAAGTCAGACGCGGCGAGAGCGTCGACGCTCATCGGCGCACCTTACGACTCGAGGCTACTTCCGGCGCTTGATGAAATTGCGATGGCCAGGCATCGGCGCATGAGGCACCCATCCGAACCACGCCAGCATCCGATCGGAGATATTCAGATTTGTAACGTCGCATAACAAGGCATCGGAGTTCTTAAGCCGGGCCACCTCATCGAGCACGGCCAACGCACGGCGCACGGTCGCGAAATCGGCATCGCACGTACTCTCAACATACCGCAACGCCAAGAAGCCCGGGCAGCTTCGCGGCTCATTGAAGTATAACCGACAGCGATTCCCGCGGCGAAACCTACGCAACCAAGGGGCCAACATCTGAGCCCCGAGCGCCGTGACAATTTTGGGAAACGGACGCCAAACGATGCGCTCTAATCGGCCGGCGCAAGTTTCGATCACGCCATAACGTCGGCGTATCACAACATCGACTTCGGCGGCGAGATCACTGGTAACGGCAAAAGGCGACATGGCGATAGTTCGGCGGCAAACGACGATATTGCAACAACGAACAACTCTAGCATGCGCAAAACATGTGGCGAAAACGGCGATTTCCCCGCCTATTCCGACGTTCTACGCACGCTTCGCAACACCGACAGCACGATGCCCAACAACAGAAATCCGGCCAATAACACGGCAGGAATGAGCCACGCAACGGTAAAGCGAGACTCGGCCCAGGCCCAGATTTCGCCCCAGAAAATTAACACGCCCAGCGTCGATGCGCAGAGATACGGACCGTAAGGAAGCGCCTCGTGCCGTCGAAAAAGGAGGGCGGGTACATAGATGACTAAAGCTGCCGCGGGCGCAGCGAAGAAAATCAGCAGCGTCGGCTGCCACCCGAGATACGCGCCGATCATCGCCATGAGCGTCACATCGCCGAAGCCCATTGCTTCCTTTTGAAATGCCCAACCGCCGAGGATGCGTATGCTCCAGACAATTGCACCTCCCGCGGCGATGCCGAGTAGTGAAGTGAGTAAGCCTCGCCAATGAGAAGGAAAAAACTGCCACACGGCGAACACCGCTACGGCGAACGCCGACCCGATGATCAGAACGCGGGGAGTCCAAGGATCGCGACGAATTCGCCTCGCGAAAAGCCGAAAGGCGATACCCCATCGCTTTCGGCCGTCGCGCCGCGTCGGAAAACGTCCGCCGACAAGCAGGCCTGCACACCATGCGATCACGCAGGATAAGCCGATGATGAGTGATGCGACGCTTCCGGCGTTCAAGACGGCCGGCCAACCAAATGGTTCCGCGGCATCGAGCGGCGACGGAACGGTAAACATGCGCCGATTGAAGAACGCCGGAAGCATTCCGCCGGGCGATAGCGAGAGAAGCAGGGCTCCCAGCAACGTTCCCGGCACCGTGATCTCGTCCGGGATATTCCACTCGTCGGCGTCGATTAACGAGGCGGCAAGCATGAACAGGAACAGTGCGAGATGCACAACGCAGGAAGCGTGAAGCACGGCGGACAATTCGCCGTTGGCCGCAATCAGTCCCGGAGCGATATGCGGATGCAGCAAGCCGCCGATGGCAACTTCCCACCAATACCAGGCCGCAAACCAGACGGTGCAGAGGCACTCCACAATCAACGGACGCACCCAGAATCGCGGCTCGAAGCCGGGCTCCTTGCTACGGCGGCGCATTCGCCACCATCCCCAAACGGGCGCGAGATCCCAGCGATCGGCCCGCCCGGCACGCGGATGCCTGCGACTCCAGGGGCTCCAATGGCTCGCCTGATAGGCAAGCGAATAAACGGCCCAATTCACCGACATTCCGGCAATCAGCCCGCAGGCAGCCACCACCGTCAGGCGCGCGGCAAGCGGCCACGCGGCGAATGCGGCCCAAGCGTTCACGCGTGCTTCCTTTCACCCGGCAATTGCCAGGCCGCGAGTATCGCGTCGACCACGGCCTCGGGCGGATGCCGATCTGCGTCGATCCGCAATTTCGCGCACTCGCGGTATAGCGGCTCGCGGAGGGCAAGCATTTCTCGCACCTCAGCGAGGCCGCCTGCCGTCGTTAGGTTCGGACGTCGGGCCGAGGTCGACTTATCGGCCTGAATGCGTTGGTACAACGTTTCGGGACTTGCTTCGAGCCAAATCACCGAGCCGGTGCGTCGCAACAGTTCGCGATTGTCGTCGCGCAGAACGACTCCCCCTCCCGCAGCGATCACGAGCGACGAACCATGCAAAGCCTCGGCAAGCACCTGGGCCTCCAACGAGCGAAACGCCTGCTCGCCGTCGTCGGCAAAGATTTGCGCGATGGATTTCCCGGCGCGGGCCTCTAGTTCGACGTCGGCATCGAGCCAGCGATATCCGAGCCGCTCGGAGAGCAACCGAGCCACGGTCGTCTTGCCGGTGCCGCGATAGCCGATGAGCACGATCGGTCCGACGCGAGGGAGGCGACCATCGTGTAGCGCGGCGCGCATGATCGGAAGCGGAGCTTCGCGACCGGTAAAATAGCGAAACTGCCAAGCGGCCTGACGCAAAAACATCTCTGTACCGACGCCCGTGCGACAACCTTGCCCCTTTGCTTCGCGCAGCAATCGCGTTTCCGCCGGGTTGTAGACGGTGTCGAATACCACGGATTCGGGGCGTAACGCAGGCTTAGGCAACGGCGTGTCGTCGACGTTGGGATACATGCCAAGCGGCGTGCAGTTCACCAATACTTCATACGGCACGTTACACCGATCTTCCCAAGCGACCGAATTGCAGCCGAGCGATGCGGACAATTCCGTAGCTCGCCCCGGGTTTCGATTCGTCACCGTCGTCAATGCGCCACGGCGTAATAAGCCGAAGACGATCCCTTTCGCCGCGCCACCGGCACCTAAAACCAGAGCGCGCTTGTCGGCCAACGGTTCACCCAACGCCGCCTCAAGGCTCTCCATAGCGCCCGGCTCGTCCGTGTTATAGCCGTGCGTCGTGCCGTCGGGAGCAAACACGAGCGTATTCACGGCGCCGATAGCCGCCGCAGCCGGGTCGAGTTGCGTGGCGTGCTTAAGCGAAGCTTCTTTATGCGGAATGGTAATACTGACGCCGCGGATCCCAAACTCCCGGGCCTCGGCCAGAAAACGGTCGAGTTCCGCGGCTGGAACCCGAAACGGAACGTAACATCCATCGAGCCCCAGCGCGGCAAGGGCGGCGTTGTGTATGAGCGGACTCTTGCTATGGCCGATCGGATCGCCGATCACACAGTAAAACGGCGTCGTGGGCCCAATCGCTTCATAGCGATAAAGATCGCGCAAGGTCTTGAAGCTAATCTGCCCCGGTGCGACGGCGGCCTCATCCGTCTCGGCCGCATACGTAAACGGGGAACCATAGCGAGCCATGAGGATGCGCGAGGCGGCGCCAAGATCGCCCATGCAAAACGCCGTGGTCGGCACGCGAGATGTAGCAACGAGGCGTAACAATCGAAAATTGTCGACAACCTCGCGCGCCATCACGGCAAGCTTGACGACGTCGGCATCGCACGCGGCAAGTCGCGCATGAACTCCGGCCAAATCGTCGGGCACGCCCTGAAAATCGTGCAAGCTGACGATGCGTTTCGTCGTTCGGGTACGCGGCAACGCGATCGCCGCGTCAGGCTCCAGATCGACATACTCCGCGCCCGCCCCGATCGCGGCCTGGAGCCATTCGCGACGTTCCGCCTCCGAACGACTCCAGCGGCCGCCGTCTTCCGGGCGTCGCACCGTGGCGATGATCGGTCCCGCCCGCGAGGCGACGAGCTGCGCTACGTCAATCTCGGCAGGGAGAAAATCGAGCCGATACTCCACAAGCTTGCATCCGTGCATCACCAGCGCACGGTGGCGAGCGAGCAATTGCTCGGCGTCATCGGTCGCCAACGTGGTGCAGATCAGGCTCATTCGCTAAGTGCGCTTGAATTGCTTGTCGAGTTCTTCTTTGGTGAACACCAGCGCCGTCGGCCGGCCATGAGGACAGTGATGAGTATCACTCACCAAATGTCGATCGGCCAACAAGGCTTCCACTTCGCCGGGAGTGAGACGGTCGCCGGCCTTGATCGCCGCCTTACAGCTAATCATGTGCAACAACTCATCGAGCAAATCACGCCGTTCCGGGAGTTTGCCGTCGACGGCCAATTGCTCGACGATACTCCGCAGAATTTCCGCTGCGGGGAAGTTCGCGAGCATCGCCGGGTAGCTAGAGACGAGAATCGTATCGCCGCCGAAAGGTTCGACCCGAATCCCCAGACGCGACAAGACCTCGCGTTTTTCGAGCACCAGCGCCGCCTCCTGGGCGGGCAAATCCACCGGTTCGGGAACTAACAGGGCTTGGCTCTCCAAAGCTCCGGCATTGACCTTGGCACGAAGCTGCTCGTAGAGAATTCGCTCATGCAAGGCGTGCTGATCGATGACCAGCACCCCTTCGTCGCTTTCAGCCAAGAGATACCGATTGTGAACCTGAATGGCCCGAACCGGTTCCACGAAATCGGCCGGAGCGCGCTCGACGGCATTGGGCAATGAAGCGTCGCGCGAAGATTGCGAAGGCGCGGCGACTGCAGCCGATGCGGAGCGCCCATAGTCGGGAAACGGACGAAACGGCTCGACTTTGTGCAGTCCCAGCGGCGGTCCGGGAGGCACGGCGACGACCGTCGCGGCGGAAGCGGCGACACCCGACGCGGCGGCATCGTCCAGATCCCACGGCGCAGGCGCCGTCGGGGCATTGTCCCCTTGCGCCCACCGGACAAACTCCTGCCGCATGCGAGTCGCGGCTTCGGGGTCGTGCGCGCCGGACGGATCGGCGGCCGACGTCAGGCTCTCCGTTGCATTTGCCGCGGAGCTTTCACGAGTTACCGGTTCCAAACGATGCGTTAAATCGGTCGCCAGGAACTTCGTTCGGAGAGAACCAAGCAGATGGCTATAGATGCGACCGCCGTCTTGAAATCGCACTTCCAGTTTCGTCGGATGCACGTTCACGTCGACGGCGTCGGCCGGCATATCAAGCCGCAAAAACGAAATGGGGTAGCGTCCGGTAAGCAGCAAGCCGCGATAGGCTTCCGTCAACGCGTGCTGCAAGGAACGATCACGAATAAATCGCCCGTTGAGAAAAAGATACTGCATCCGAGGATGCGATCGGCTCTGGCTCGGCCTCGCCACATAGCCGCTGAGGCGCACGTCGCCGTCGCCGCTTTGGATCTCGATGAGATCGCGCGCCAGATCGTCGCCGAAGAACAAACCGATACGCGACGGAATGTCTTGGTCGGCCGGCACGTCGTATACGGTCCGCTCGTTGTGACGGAGCGTGAAGCGTACATGCGGATTTGCCAGTGCCAGCCGCGTGAACGCCTCGGTGACGTGCCCCATTTCCGTTTGCGGCGAACGGAGAAACTTGCGGCGTACCGGGGTGTTGTAAAACAGGTTACGAATCTCGATCGTCGTGCCGGGGGACATCCCGCACGGAACGATCTCGCTTGCCGTGCCGCCGACGACCTCGAGTTCCCAGCCGCCGTCGTCGGCCGGAGTGCGGCTGCGCAGGGTGAAGCGACTAATCTCGGCGATGCTGGCGAGCGCTTCACCACGAAAGCCGAAGGTGTTGACGCGAAACAGATCGTCGGCATCAACCAACTTACTCGTCGCATGACTGGCGACCGCCAACGGCAATTCATCATAGGCGATGCCGCCGCCGTCATCTGCGACGCGAACGAGTTCCATGCCCCCTTGTTCGACGGTCACTTCGATACGCGTCGCTCCGGCGTCGAGGGAGTTTTCCGTCAACTCCTTGACGACGCTGGCGGGACGCTCGATGACTTCGCCCGCCGCGATTTTATTAACGACCGACGGCGGTAGGCGACGAATGGGCATTTTTGCTAAATAAATAACGAACGACAGAATTCAAATAGCGAAGGAACTACGACACTAGAACGGCGATGAACGAAGAGGAACGTCAACCGTTCGGGATTTACCGTTCTTTCATCATCGGCCGTTCGTCACTCGACATTCTTTAAAGCTGATATTCTTTGATTTTCCGGTACAACGTCCGTTCGCCGATGCCGAGCATGCGGGCGGCCTCTTCGCGGTTTCCGCCGGTCGCTTGCAGCGTTTCGATGATGAACAATCGTTCGATCTCGTCGAGCGGCCGGCCGATGAGCGACGCAAGGCCGACGCCTTGCTGAGATGACGAATCGGATGATTCGGCAACTGCTTCACCGGCCGACTCCTCGGCGCCGACCAACAGCTCCGACGGCAGGTCATCGACGTCGAGTACGCCGTCGGCGTCGACTACGACCATACGCTCGACCGCATTACGAAGCTCGCGCACATTGCCGGGCCAGTCGTACGCCATCACGCGGCGCCGCGCCGCGGTCGACATGCTCTTGATCGTCTTTTCATGCTGCTTGGCGAATTGCTTCATGAAATGTTCGATTAGGAGCGGGATGTCCTCGCGGCGTTCGACAAGTCGGGGCAGTTCGACCGTGACGACCTTGAGTCGATGGTAGAGGTCGCTGCGGAACGTGCCGGCGGCGATTGCTTGCTCGAGGTTGCGATTCGTGGCGGAAATGAGCCGAACGTTCACCTTAATCGGCTCGTTGGAACCGACGCGCGTGATCTCGCCGCTTTCGAGCACGCGCAGCAACTTAATCTGCGTCGGCATCGGCATATCGCCGACTTCGTCGAGAAACAACGTGCCGTGATTGGCGTATTCAAACTTGCCGATCCGGTCGTGCCGGGCGTCGGTGAACGCCCCGGCGATATGACCGAAAAGTTCGCTTTCCAGAATGGTATCGCTCAGTGCGGCGCAATTCAGCGCGACGAACGGCTTGTTTTTGCGAGGACTGTTGTGATGGATGGCCTGAGCGACGAGCTCCTTACCGGTGCCGGTCGCTCCTTGAATGAGCACCGTGGCATTGGTGGGCGCGACTCGCTTAAGCAGGTTCACAACATCGTTCATCCGCGCGCTGGTACCGACGACTCCCTCGAAGCCGAATTTCTCGTCCAGCCGGCGGTTCAACTCTTGATTAGTGCGGCGTAATCGAGCGCCGGCGGCGGCTTTTTCCGTGACGACGCGCAGCTGGCTCATATCGAGCGGCTTGAGCAAGTAATTGAACGCGCCTTGCTGCATCGCCTCGACCGCCGAAGGGACCGTACCGTGGCCGGTGACGAGAATCACCTCCGCGTCCGGCTGATCGTCCTTGGCGTGCGCCAGCACTTCCAGGCCGCCGACGTCGTTCATCACCAAGTCGGTAATGATGACGTCGAACTCTTCCTGCTCCAACTTCTTCAGGCCTTCGGCGCCTCCGCCGGCCGTGACGCATTGAAAGCCGACCCGTTCCAAGCCGTCGGCCATCGTGAGGGCATGCGGTTCGTCGTTGTCGATGATCAACACGCGACCGGCCGACGGCACGTCGACCGGCGACACGACGACGGCAGCGGGTTTTGAAGCAACTTTGGCCATGCCGTGAAGATACCAAAACCGGCGCAAGGTCGGCAGTGGGGGCAGGCCGCCGGCGACCGGCAAATCCCGCGTTATTGCGAGCCGTTTCGCGCAAGCCCCAACGCCTCTTCCGATGCGGAACTTCGCAACCTCGTGATCGACACGGTCGCGGCTACTCTTGCACGCTCGCCGCGGTCTCCGCCGGCTCGTCGCCCAAACGTCGCAGCGTCGGCAATTCAATCGTGAACCGCGTTCCGCGCCCGACTTCGCTCTGGCAGGTGATCGTGCCGGCGTGGGCTTCGATAATCTTGCCCGTCGTCGGCAAGCCGAGCCCCGTACCTCCCGGCTTCGTCGAATAGAACGCCTCGAAGATACGGGCCAAAGTCTTCTCGTCCATGCCGCAGCCTGTATCGATGAGATGCAAACAAACCCCGCGCGACGTCGTATCCGTCGCCACGACGAGTTGTCCGCCGTCGGGCATCGCCTGCTGGGCATTGAGAATCAAATTGAGCAGCGCGCCGCGAAACTGCTCACGATCCAAGAGCACGGTCGGCAGGTCGCTGCGAAGATACGGAATAATCTCGATGCCGCTCTCTTCGGCCTTGGGACGAAAGAAGTCGAGCAGTTTACGCAATTCCTCGTTGAGATCGCTCGGCTCGAAATTGAAGCGGCGAACCTTGGCGTAGCTGAGAAAATCGTCGAGGATCGACTGCAATCGCCGGCACTCGCGCTGCACCATCTGAATCTTGGCGGCGATCCGCTTGTCGCGAGGAGTTTCCGCCTTCGCGAAATCCTCCGCCAAGAGCTCCATATTGAGCACGATGGTCGAAAGCGGATTCTTGATTTCGTGCGCGAGAGAGCCCGTCAGCCTCGCGATTTGCGCGTACTGCTCGGCCAACCGCTCACGAAGTTGTTTTTCGGTGACAGATTCGTCGTGGTTCATCTGCGCGTTGCCGATTCGGCGATACGGAAACAAAAAACCCGACGGTCGCCGCGAACGACGACCGCCGGGTCAGTATAGCGAATCTCAACGGCGCCGAACTTAGTTGCCGGCCGGCGGGCCGCTTTGATCGCGCATCGCGGCCTTGCGGCTGAGCTTCACGCGATCTTGGTCGTCGATGGCGATGACCTTCACTTGCAGCACGTCGCCGACGCGGCAGACGTCGCCGACGCTCGAGACGTAACCGTCGGCCAATTCGCTGATGTGGCAGAGGCCGTCTTTTCCCGGCAAGATTTCGACAAACGCGCCGAAGTCCTTCACACTCGTGACCCGACCTTCGTAGATCTTGCCGATCTTCACCGTTTCCGTCAGCGCTTCGACGCGACGCAAGCAGGCCTTGGCCGATTCGGCGTCCGCGCTGGCGACGATGACGGTACCGTCGTCGTCGACGTCGATCGTCGCCCCGGTTTCTTCTTGGATGGCGCGGATGTTCTTGCCGCCGGGGCCGATGAGCAAGCCGATCTTGTCCGGCGGAATCTGCGTACGGAGAAGACGAGGAGCCCATTGCGAGATTTCGTCGTACGGACGCGAAATCGTCGACAGCATCGTGCGGAGAATATTGATGCGGGCCTCGCGAGCCTGCTTCAACGTCGCGCCGACGATCTCCTGGCTAATGCCGCGGATCTTCATGTCGAGCTGGATGCCGGTGATGCCGTTTTGCGTTCCGGCCACCTTGAAGTCCATGTCGCCGTAGTGATCTTCGTCGCCGATGATGTCGGTGAGCAACGTCCACTGCTGCGGGCCTTCATACACCAAACCGATCGAGATGCCCGCGACAGGATTGCTGATCGGCACGCCGGCCGACATCAAGCCGAGAGTCGCACCGCAAACCGAGGCCATGGAGCTGGAACCGTTCGATTCCGTGATGTCGGAGATCACGCGGATCGTGTACGGGAAGTCATCCGGGCTCGGCAATACCGGCTTCACGCTGCGCTCGGCGAGCGCACCGTGGCCGATTTCACGACGCCCCGGACCGCGAATCGGACGCACTTCGCC
>CAZWDN010000014.1:0-38960 GCA_964633125.1 uncultured Pirellula sp.
GCCTTGGCAGAGATTCTTCCCTGGCATTGGGCTGCGTTTAGCGCATTCGTGACCTTGATGTTGGTGCTCGACCTGGGGGTGTTTCACCGCCATTCGCGCGAAACGACCATGCGCGAAGCCGGCATTTGGACCGCCGTCTGGCTGGCGCTGGCGCTGGTTTTCAACGTCATCGTTTGGAAGTGGCAAGGGCCGGCGGCGGGCGGCGAGTTTTTGGCCGGCTATCTGACCGAATGGGCGTTGTCGATGGACAACGTCTTCGTCTTCGCGGTGATCTTCACCTACTTCCGCGTGCCGATGAAGTATCAGCACCGCGTCCTCTTCTGGGGCATCTTGGGCGCCGTGTTTTTGCGCCTGACCTTCATCCTCGTGGGGAACGTCCTGATCAAGCAGTTTGAATGGCTGCTGCCGCTGCTGGGCGTGGTGCTGATCTATACGGGCGTGAAGCTGGCGTTCAAAAGCGAGGAAGAGGTCGATCCCGAGCACAACATGATTTTGCGGATCGCGCGGAAGTTTTTCCGCGTGGCCCGCGGCGACCACGGCAATCACTTTTTCGCGCGCGAAGAAGGTAAGTTCGCGGTGACGCCGCTGTTTCTCGTGTTGCTCGTCGTCGAAAGCACCGACGTGCTCTTCGCCGTCGACAGCGTGCCGACGATCTTCGGCTTGGTCACCAACACGGCGACCTATTTCACGTTCGTCGTCTTCACGAGCAACGTCTTTGCGATTCTCGGCCTCCGCGCGCTCTACTTCCTGCTGGCGGGCATGATGGACATGTTCCGCTACTTGAGCTACGGCCTCAGCGCGATTCTGGTCTTCGTCGGCATTAAGATGTGCGGCGAGTACGCGGCGCATCATTTTCATTGGGTGGAAGAAGGGACCAAAATCGTCCCTTGGTATGTTTCCTTAGGGACGATCATCGGACTATTGACCATCTCGATCGTGGCGTCGGTGATCGCCGCGAAGCGCGATCCGAAAACGCACCACCCGCCGGTCGTGCTGCCGGAAGAGTCCGCCGACCACGCCTCCTAACGCCGCAGCGTCGGGCGCTTCGGCATCGTCGATCTTTCCCGAGGTTGCCATGCTCCCGAACTTGACGTCCGCAGCGTTTTACGTCGCCTTGCTGCTGACGTTGGGCGGCGCGCCGCTTGCCGCCGCCGAAGCGGCGCGCGACGCCGGGTCGCCGCCGTTGAACGTGCTGTTCATCGCCGTCGATGATCTACGGCCCGAGCTGGCTTGCTACGGCGCGAAGCATATGCACACGCCGCGCATCGATGCCCTGGCGGCGTCCGGCTTGCGGTTCGATCGGGCCTACTGCCAAGTGTCGGTTTGCAATCCTTCGCGCAACAGCGTTCTGAGCGGCTTGCGGCCGACGTCGACCGGCATCTTCGCCAACAACAAGTTTCTCCGGCCGACGCTGCCCGACGTCGTGACGCTGCCGCAGCATTTTAAGAACCACGGCTACTACAGCGTCTCGCTCGGCAAGATCTTCCACCACAGCGAGAAGGAGCCGGGGGACGATCCGCGCTCGTGGAGCGAGCCGGCCTGGTACCACGGCAAGCCTTATGAGCATTGGTTCGCGCCGGAGTCGGCGGCTTACCTCCAGAAGCTCAAGAAGCTGCCGAAGGCCGAGCAACCGCGGTTGATTCGCGCCGCGCCGTTTGAAGCGGCCGATGCTCCCGAAGAAGGCTACCCCGACGCGCAAACGGCGACGCAAGCCATGGCGACGCTCGGACGATTGAAGGATCGACCGTTCTTCCTCGGCGTCGGCTTCGTGAAGCCGCACTTGCCGCTGACTGCGCCGCGAAAGTATTGGGACCTCTACCCGGCCGATTCGATTCGTTTGCCCGAGAACTATCGGCTGGCCGCCGGCGCGCCGAAGCCCGCCCTCGACGACATCTACGAACTCCGCAGCTACGGCACCGTGCCCGCCAAGGGGCCCGTCGACGACGCCATGGCGCGGAATCTCATTCGCGGCTATCGGGCTTGCGTGAGTTTGCTTGATACGCAGGTCGGCCGTGTGCTCGATGAACTCGACCGACTTGAACTCGCGGATCGCACGATCGTCGTCCTCTGGGGAGATCACGGCTACCATCTCGGCGAGCAAGGGTACTTCACCAAGATGACGAACTTCGAAAGTGCGACGCGCGTGCCGCTGATCGTGCGCGTGCCGGGCCGAAGGAACGCCGGAAGCGCGAGCCCGGCCCTCGTCGAACTGGTCGATCTTTATCCGACGCTCGCGGAGCTGTGCGGCTTGCCGGTATCCGGCGCGCTGGAAGGGAAGAGTTTCGTGCCGTTGCTCGACGATCCGGGGCGCCCTTGGAAGCAGGCGGCGTTTAGCGAGTATCTTCGCCGCGGACCGGAAGGGTACCACGGCCGCAGCATTCGCACGGCCGACCTTCGCTATACGCAGTGGACCGACAAGCAGGGGCAAAGCGGCGGCGTCGAACTCTACGACTATCGGGTCGACCCGCAAGAAACAAAGAACGTCGCCGGCGATGCGCAATATGCCGACGACGTGAAGAAGCTCGCCGCACTACTAAAAGCCGGACCGTAGCGCCGGCCGCACGATCCGCTCTTTGACAATTCGGTTTACGTCTAGCGACCTGCGGGAACTTCCGGCGTCGGCTCGATCTCGCCGCGCAAGAGCTTCGCGCCCGAGCCGGTGAGCCGCATGTAAAAGTCGCTCGGGAGCCCTTCATAGTCGATGAACGGACTGGCGCCGACCGGCGGGTCGTTCGTGCACTTGAAGATCGCGGTCCCTTCGTCGACCTCGTCGAACATGGCTTGGTAGAGCATCGTGCAGCCCGCTTCGCGCGCCGCGAGATACTGGCTCCAAAGGAACCGGCCTTTCAGTCGTGGAATCTGGTTCGACGGCGACTCCGGTCGCAGATTGTGCCAGCTAAAGCCGGGGAACGCCACGGGCAGATAGTCGAGCTCGTGCTCGCGGCACCAAGCCAAGTCGGGCTGCCAAACGTCCCGGCCGTGCCGTGCGACGTCGGCGGGGGTCGCGTAACGACCGACCGTCCAAGGGCTCAGCACGTCGGCGAGCTTGAGCAGGTCGTGCAAGGCCGGATCGCGGACGCTGTCGCGCGTGAGCGTGCGCCAGCCGGTGGGAATGCCGAGCATCACGGTGCAGCCGCCGTATGCGGGATCGTCCTTGAGAAACCTGACGAGGTCGGCGCATTCGGCGAGCGTGTACGCTCGGTTGTCGTTGAAACCGACGCCCCACACGGCGACGACCGGCTTGCCGCGATGATGTAAGTACGCGCGATCGCGCTCGTCGCGCCCCAGGCGCATGCGATCGACGAGCGTCTTCCAATCGGCTTTCACCTGTTCGATGCCGCCGGCGCGGAGACCGCTTAAGTCGTACATCACGGCGTAGGCCCGACCTTCGCGATTGGCCCCTTCGCGGCAGTGCGCGAGTACCCGATTGCAGTGGTCGAGCGGCACGGGAGACGAGGTTTCGACGGCGAATCGTTGTACGAAAGCGCCGTCGATGCCGTACTCGCGCATCCAGCGAAAGTGTCGCAGCACGGTCGCCCGGTTGCGCGAGCTGAAAACCTGCGCGACTCGACCGTCGGCATGGCGAAACGACGTCGGGTACTTCTCGTCGTCGCCGAGTTCGCTCACGTCGGGCCAGAGGTCGATCGAGCAATGGCCCGGCTCGAAACGTCCGCGGGATGCGTAATGCCGGAAGCCGCGCTTGGAGCCGTCTCCCTCGGCGTTGAACCAGCCTTGGTAGCCGGTCATGACCTTGCGGTCGAGCGTGGTGACGTCGACGCCTGATGACGAGGGGCCCGGCGATGAAGGGCCGTCGTACGGACGGAGCGGGGCGACGGCGCTCTCCATCGTGGGCTGCGGTTCCGCCGCGCGGCACGGCGCGACGAAGAGTAATGCGAGCACGAGCGGGGAAAGGAAATACTTCACGGCTTGGCCTTGAGTGCGTCGGCAAGGAACTTGTCGATCGCCTTCGTCGGCGGGTCGTCGGGCTTGCCGATGTCGGCGCTGATGGAAGTGTGCGTTTTCCCTTCGCCGGCGAAGGTCGCGGCTTGAATGCCGGCCTTCCGCAACACTTCGGCGAAGAGCTTCGATTGAGCCGTCGACTCGGGGCGATCGGCGCAGTGCAAAATGAGAAACGGCGGGATGTGCTTCCCCGCGGCGACATGCAACGCCGGCGAGAGGTCGCGATGCACGGCCGCTTCGTCGCCGAAGGCATTACGATAGGCCGACTTGCGAGCTTCGTCGGTCACCGTCGCCATTTGTTTGGGGATGTCGTACATCGAAACGTCGATCGGCACGCACCCTTGGAGAATATCAAGCGAGAGCCCGACCGACTTCAAGTAGCTCTCATCCGTGCAAACGAGCGCGGCCAAGTGAGCGCCGGCGGAATGACCCATCACGATGATCCGCTTGCCGTCGCCGCCGTACTCCGCGGCATGGTCATGCGCCCAACGGATTGCGCGAGCCACGTCGCCGGTCATTTCCCGTACGGTGACGTCCGGGACGAAGCGATAAGTGGTCGATACGAAGAGGAAGCCGCGCTCGACGAAGGCGGCGGGCTTCAGTTGGACGCTCGCCTTGTCGCCGCGCCGCCAACCGCCGCCGTGGATCCAGACGATCACCGGCAAACCCCGGCCCGAGGCGGGCGCATAGACGTCGAGCATTTGTCGCGGGACGGCGGGTTCCGCATAGGGAACGTCGCGCGAGATGCGCGGCTCGGCGGCCGGAGTGTGTGAGGCGACGAAGGCCGTCAGCAAGAGGGCGAGCATGCGCATGGTAAGACGACTCCGGGAGAACGCGTGCGAGTGTTTGATCAATATCGATGCGGCGTCCGGCGCGGTCAAGTACGTCGGGCAAGTGCGGGACTACGTCTCGTCGGTCTGCTCCAAGCAATCGGCCACAGCCGACGGCAAGTGATCGAGACGCCGACGCTCGACGACGCGCAGCAAATTCTCCATCGCCGCCGACAACCGGTAGACGGAAAACAGCGCTTGGAACTCGTCGTCATCGTCAGGCGCCAGCAATTTTCCGGCGACTCCCTTGCGGTACGGGCCGACGAACGCCGACCAACAAGCGCTGCGCCAGGCGGATGCTGCGGCGCGAGCCGTATCGGCGGCTTCACCTTGCAAGTGCATGTGATTGATCCACGCTTGCAAGACCTCGAACTCCGCGGCCTGCAGCGAGGCGTCGAGTTGCGCGAGGTCGACGAGCACGCAGCGCTTGATGCGTCGCTCGGAGAAGGGGCGTTGCGGATCGCCTCCCCAGTCGACGAGTTGCAGGTCGTCCCCTTGCAGGAGCACTTCCTGAATGCCGAGCGCCCCGTGACAGCGAATGCGCCAGAGTAGAGCGCGCGACTCCAGCACGGCGGCAAATCGCCGCTCGACCATCGCCCCGCGACCGAGCAGCGCTCGGACCTCGTCGGTGTTCGGCAAAGCGGAATGGCGGGCCCATTCGCGCAATTGGTCGAATGCCCTCTGGGCGCGGCTGCAGTAGCCCAGGTGCAAGCTACGGCGGTAGTGAGTCGTGAACACCTCGGGTGCAAAGGCGGGGGGCGTTTCCAAATCGGCCAGTGCCGCATGCATGTCTGCCAAGCGGCGACCGAGCAACGCGAAGGTGCGTTGTGCCGAGGCCAGCGGCGGTGCGGAGGTGTCGACGGTCGACGGCGGTGCGACCGCCGGATCAGCGGATCGTCCGGCGGAACCGGCCGTTGCGCTCTCCAGCGCTCGACGCAGATCTTCGCGACACCAATCGACGAGCGTACGCTCAAATGAAATGAAGTCGTAAATGATTCCCAGCGCCGTACGCGCGCCGTCGGCTTGGCGATATTCCCAATGACCGCGCAGTCGGGGGCAGGGGAGCGCGGCGGATTGACGCTCAAGCGCCGAGGTCATTTCGATCTCCGGGTGAATTCCCGACTCGACGCGGCGTAACAGCTTGAGAAACAATCGCTGTGCGACGGCGGCCACGGTGCCGCGCGAATCACTGGTTCGCCATAGCGGCTGAATGCCGTCGGCGGCTTCGGCCTCAAGCGCGGCGGCATCGCCGACCGTGTGTCGAACGATTCGGCCTTGCTTGAAGCCGGGTTCGCTGACGGCGGCATGTGCCACGAAGCGCTCCCAAAAGCCGCGCTCGGCGGTTGCATCACAAACGAACCAGCGTGAACCATCATGACGAACGCCGACCTGCAGTACGCCCGCGGTTGGACGGTCGCGGAGGATCTCATGTGCCCGTTGTTCGCCGACGGCGACGAGCGCGAGCTGATAGTTCGCCGGCTCCCCTTCGGTGTAGAAGACTCGGACAAGCACGACGGCGTACGCCGCGCCGTCGGCATCACGCTGCGGCAGCGGTAATACTTCCTGCACGTCGAGCGCGCGAACGAACCGATCCGGCGCTTGGTGCCAAGCTTGGCGAACCAAGTAGTTGATCAAAGCATCTTGAATGCGTTCGACCGAAGGGGCTCGAAAGACGTCGAGCCAGTCGTGCGGCGCGCGCGCAAGCGGCAGATCGGCCGGTGCCCGACGCGATTCCTCTCCTTGCGGCCAGTCGAGCCGGAACCAGTAGAAACCGTGCGGCCCGAGGGAGAGTAGGTACGGTAATTCGCCGATGAGCGGAAAGCGGGTCTGTCCGAAAAGCTCGACCGGCGCACGACCGCGGAACTCACTCAGGTCGAGTTCGACGAATTGTGCGAGCCGCGACAGGTTGACGACGACGAGAATCGTTTCGTCCTCCAAGCGGCGTAGAAATGCCAGGATCCGCGGATTCTGCGGCAGAAGAAACTGCAACTCGCCCCGACTAAATGCGCGGTAGCCGGCACGCAATCGGAGTACGCGCCGCAGCCACCAGAGAAACGAGTGCGGGCTTTGCTCTTCCGTTTCGACGTTGTGCGATTGGTAGTGGAACTCGGGGTCGACGATCGCGGGTAAGAACAGACGTTGTGGGTTGGCGTTCGAGAAACCGGCGTTGCGGTCGGGGCTCCATTGCATGGGAGTGCGCACGGAGTCGCGGTCGCGCAGGTAAATGTTGTCTCCCATGCAGATCTCGTCCCCGTAGTACATCACGGGCGTGCCGGGGAGCGAAAAGAGCAGGGCATGCATGAGCTCCAAGCGGCGACGGTCGTTGCGCAATAGCGGCGCCAAGCGACGTCGCAAGCCCAGGTTCACGCGCGACTGTGGATCGGTCGCATAAAAGCGGTACATCGCATCACGTTCCTCCTCGGTGACCATTTCAAGCGTGAGCTCGTCGTGGTTGCGGAGGAATATGGCCCACTGGGAAAAGGGCGGGGGCGTCGGCGTGTGGCGTAGAATGTCGACGATGGGAAAGCGTTCTTCCTGCTGCACGGCCATGAACAATCGCGGCATTAAAGGGAAGTTGAAGCACATCTGGCATTCGTCGTCGTCGCCGAAATAGGCGGCCGTCTCGTCGGGCCATTGGTTGGCTTCGGCCAAGAGCATGCGACCGGGAAAGCGCTGGTCGATGTGCTTCCGCAAACTCTTCAAATAGGCATGCGTTTCCGGCAGGCTCTCACCGTTGGTGCCGTCTCGCTCGAAGAGGTAGGGAATGGCGTCCAACCGGACGCCGTCGATGCCGATGCCGAACCAGAAGTCGACGATTTCCAGCACTGCTTGACGGACGGCGGGGTTGTCGAAGTTCAAGTCGGGTTGGTGCGCGTAAAAGCGATGCCAATAGTACTGCTGTGCCACCGGGTCCCAGGTCCAATTCGAAGGCTCAAAATCCTGAAAGATCACGCGCACGTCGGGGTACCGATCCGACGTGTCGGACCAGACGTAGAATTCGCGCTCGGGGCTCCCTTTCGGTGCGCGGCGGGCGCGCTGAAACCAAGCGTGTTGGTCGGACGTGTGGTTGATGACGAGTTCGGAGATGACGCTCAAGCCGAGTTGGTGGGCGGCATCGAGAAAGCGGCGGAAGTCGTCGAGCGTGCCGTACATCGGGTTCACGCTCATGTAGTCGGCGATATCGTACCCTTCGTCGCGTAACGGCGACGGATAGAACGGCAGAAGCCAGATCGCCGTGACGCCGAGCGAGGCGACGTATTCGAGCTTCGCAGTGAGGCCCGCGAAGTCGCCGACGCCGTCGCAGTTGCTATCGAAGAATGAACGGACGTGGAGCTGATAAATCACGACGTCCTTGTACCAATCGACGGCACGACCTGCGTCGGACGCGTGGCCTTCCGGCGTCGTAGCCGAGGGGACGACCGCGCGCTCCGGGCCGTGAGCGTCGTCAGGCGGCAGGTTATGCGGCAGGATCCCGGGTATCATGAGCGGCGCATCCTTTCATCCGTTAATGTCGCCAAGGGAAACCGCGCCAGCAGTCGAGCGAGCGGTACGGCGTCCGTATCGAACGTATATCGCTCGTCAGTGAATGCGTGAGTCAACACATGGCCGGCGATTTCGGGAATCTCGACATGCGTGTCGCCCCAAAGTTGATCGGGTCGCGTCATCGTATCCGCGCGGCCATCCAACTCCGCGGCGGCGACAAGTTTAGCCCAGAACCTCGGCACGACGACGACGATGCCGGGGCACGGTCGCGCGGGCTCACCGTCGCCGCTTTCCATCGTGTGCCGCGCGCGCCAGGCAAAAGCGACGACGTGATCGGTCGCCGCGCCGGAGACTGAGAGCGGTACGTAGTCGCCTCGGAGAAACAACTCGGCGAAGTCGCTTCGTAGCGCGAGTAGCCGCCAAGTTACAAAGAGCTTGAGGCGTTCATCTTGCGGAGCGCGTCCCAAAGCCGCGGCAAACTCGACGCGCTGCTCGGGACACGTGTTCCAGCCGGCGCGAACTTGCTCAAGCAGCGCACGACGAAGATCGTAATCGACGGGACGGCGATTGTCGGGGTCGACCAAGCTGAAGTCCCACAGCTCTTGCCCCTGATAGATGTCGGGCACTCCGGGGGAGAGCAACTTCAAGACCGTTTGCGACAGCGCCGTATAGTAGCCCGCTACGGCGATCCGCTTGTGGAAAGCCGCGAAGTGCGTAAGAAAGCGGTTATCGCGTCCCGGCTCAAGGCATTTCGCCGCGAACTGCCGCACGGCTTGATCGTACTCCGCATTGGGGTTGACCCAACTTGTGTTCTGCTTTGCTTCGCGCGTCGCCTTCTCCATATAATTCTGCATGCGCTCGGTAAGTTGCGCGCGAGCGCCGTCGTCGACCAAGCCCTCGGGCCAAATGCCGAGCAAGCTCTGGTAGAAGAGGTATTCGTCTTCCGGTCGGGGCGCGGGAGCGCCGTCGACGTCTTGTCGCAGGCTGCGTGTAAGCTTGCTCCAGCGGCTAACGGCCGCAGACCATTGTTTAGGGATTTCGCTCAACACGTGTATGCGCGCGCGTGCGTCTTCGGAGCGTTTGGTGTCGTGCGTCGTCGTGGTTAGCAGCCCGCCCCGTTGACGCAAGCTGCGGTTGGCGTTCTCGGCATGAAAGCGGGAGATACCGCATGTCGGCGAACTCAGATCGCCGCCGACTTCGTTCGCCGAGGCGAGCGGCGAGTAAACGTAGAAGGCCGTGTCTTCGACCCCTTTCGCCATGACGGGACTGGTGACTTGCTGGAACTTGCCGGCGAACTCCTCGCGCGCGCGAACGGCGGCATCGCTAAGGCCCGGCGGATGGCGTAGCAGGAGAATTTCGCGAATGAAATCGAACGTCGTCGGGTCCATCGCTTGATTGCGCCGCTTCGCCGCCGCCACGGCGCGATTGACGAATCGTTGATCACGCTCGGAGACGCCGTCGGGGCCGGGGTACGTGCGGTAGACGGGGAAACTCGCCAGCACTTCCCGCAGGGCGTAGCGCAAAGCATTGAGCGTGAAGTCTCGCGATTTGCGATGTTGCTCCGAGAGTCGATTGACTCGATGCGCGAGCATTTGCAGTTCGCTGGCCATGGAGAATCGGACGATCATCCGTTTGCACTCGCGCACGACATCCGGATAGCGACGCGACTCGCCGGTGAAGCGCAAGTACTGCTTCTCGACGGCGGCATAGCCTTCGGGCGTGATGAGGAGACTGTTGAGCAAATGCGTGAAATCGTAGCCCGTGGTGCCCGCAACGGGCCACGACTCGGGGAGCGGCTCATCAGGGCCGAGGATCTTCTCGACAAGTATGTACAAGGGGGCCGTCGGAGCGGGTGCCGCAGCCGGCGCGGTCGAATCCGGCACGGCGACCGGCGTGAGATGCCGCGGATCCAATTCGGCCAAATCGTGATGTCCCGCTCCAAAGACCGCCGTGAGATCGGCGGGGCGCGGCGCGCGAAGGCCGAGCTTCGCACAGACGCGCCGCAGAAGCTCCGGGCCGACGTGGTACGCCTTCGTGGAAGTCGATGTCGGCGCAGCCAAGGCCACGGCGGCGCCGTTCTGCGACGCCGCGTCGTATTCCGCTTCGGCCCGTGGAGCAAGCTGAACCTCCCAGGCATTGGTATCCGTTGCCTGATCGGTCGCCGCTTCCCAGATGCGGCGAATGCATTGGGCCAGATATACGTACTGCAATCGCCACAGGTACTCTTCCGGTGCGTAAAGTCCGTCGACATGATCGATGCGTAGCCCGTCGACAAGATCGTCGGCGAGCAGGCGGGCGACGAGTTCGTTGGCCGCGTTAAACGTTTCCGGCTTCTCAATGCAAAGCGCCGCAAGGTCGTTGATATCGAAGAAGCGTCGGTAATTGATTTCATCGGACGCGGCTCGCCAATGGCATAGTCGATACGACTGCGCCTGAAGTAGTCGATCTAGCCGATCGAACGATTCCGGTTCGCCGACGCGGCCGTTGAACACTTGGACGTTCAGCTCGATAAACGCGGCCACCGCCGGTTCGCGGGCTTCGAGCTCGCGCAGCCGGCGCTTGATGACCTCCTTCTCGCGTTGCCGCTCGGCAACCGCTTTAAGCGTCGTGGCGGTCGGCGGCGGTAAGTGCTCCAGCGCCGTGATGATGCTCTGATACTCATGTAGCGATTCGGATTCGGGGCCGAGCTGCGTGCGCAGCTCTTCAAGGCGGTGAGACAGCAGCGGAATGGCCGTCTTGGGCCCGAACGGAAAACTGCGATCGAAATACTTAATGACGAAGCCGCCGTCGGCGTGCTCGATTTGCAACTGGCCCGACTCGAGCACTTCGCCGTATTGCGCGCCGAGCACGGGAATGAGAACCTTGTTCTCCAACTCGTCCTTGACCGGTCGCCAGTCGATGTCGAAGAAACCGGAGTACGGAGAGTTCGGACCGTTCTCCAATACGTCCCGCCACCACGGGTTGTCGGTGGTGGCGGACATGTGGTTGGGAACCACGTCAAGCACATGGCGCAGGCCGTTGTCGCGTAAGGCGTCGACAAACTCCCGGTACCCCTCTTCGCCGCCTAGTTCGGGATTGAGCTGGTTGTGATCGCAAACATCGTAGCCGTGCATGCTGCCGGCGCGAGCTCGGGCGTACGGGGAGGCATAGACGTGTGAAATTCCCAGCGCACGCAAATAGGGAGCGATCGCGGCCGCATCGCGAAACGTGAAGCCGGAATTAAATTGCAACCGGTACGTGGCGCCGGGAGGGACTCGTCGCTCGGCGATGTTCCGCACGACCCGATCGACGACGTCATCGACGGCGTGCTGATAAAAGACAACGTCGCGCATTTCGCTCTCCGATCATCACAAACGCATTAGGCGGCGGGCGTGACCTGTGGAGGGTACGCGCGAGCAACTGGAGAAAGCGACCCGCGTGCCAAAGACAGCGAAGAGTAGACGATTCGGTACGTTATTTGCCTTTGCGCTGGGTGATCTCCGGCCAGAAACGTGTTTTGATGCCGATGCCCGCCAATCTTTTACCGCACTCGCTGCGTGAATACTGCTCAGGGCCGCTCCGCCTGGTTGATTTTCAACCGGCTTGGCCGGACCGTGATCTATCGGTCTATGCGCACCTGACAAATTGTCGATCGCCTGCCTCGATCATTTGTCTTGCGCGTTACAGCTTGCGAGGTGTGGTGGATCGATGCCTTTCGCTGCGAACTACTGTGGGTTTTCCGTGCCGCAGCCGTCATTCCTAATCGCGCGTTCTCCTTGAAGGAGCCAAGTATGTCGCTGGTCGAAGAAACTCTCGCCGCGGGGCAACCGGCCGATCAGCAACATGCAATTCTCCTGGCGCTGACGGCATTGCGACGGGGCGATTTCTCCGTACGTCTGCCGACGACCTGGACCGGCCTCAGCGGCAAGGTCGGCGATACCTTTAACGACGTGATGGATCAGTTGGAAGGCATGGCCAACGAAATGGACCGGATCAGCCGCGTCGTCGGCAAGGAAGGGAAAATCCGCCAGCGCGCCTCGCAGGGAGGACTCAGCGGCGCCTGGGGCGGCACGATCGAGTCCGTGAACGCGCTCATCAGCGATTTGGTGCACCCGACGAGCGAAATGGCCCGCGTGATCGGCGCCGTGGCCAAGGGAGATCTTTCGCAATCGATGGCGCTCGACCTCGAAGGACGGCCGCTGGAAGGGGAGTTCTTGCGCACGGCGCGCACCGTGAATCGCATGGTCGATCAGCTCGGCTCGTTCGCCTCGGAAGTGACGCGCGTGGCTCGTGAAGTCGGTACCGACGGCAAGCTCGGCGGTCAGGCGGCCGTGAAGGGCGTCGCCGGAACCTGGCGTGACTTGACCGACTCCGTCAACTCGATGGCCGGCAACCTCACGGGCCAAGTCCGCAACATCGCCGAAGTGACGATCGCCGTGGCCAACGGCGACTTGTCGAAGAAGATTACGGTCGACGTTCGCGGCGAGTTCTTGGAACTCAAGGACACGATCAACACGATGGTCGATCAGCTCCGCTCGTTCGCCTCCGAGGTGACGCGCGTGGCCCGCGAAGTCGGTACGGAAGGCAAGCTCGGCGGTCAGGCGCGCGTGGAAGGCGTGTCCGGTACTTGGAAAGACCTCACGGACTCCGTGAACTTCATGGCCGGCAACCTCACGGCCCAGGTGCGCAACATCGCGGCGGTGACGACGGCCGTGGCCGGCGGCGACTTGTCGAAGAAGATCACGGTCGACGTGAAAGGGGAAATCCTTGAGTTGAAGAACACGATCAATACGATGGTCGATCAGCTCAGTTCGTTCGCTTCGGAAGTGACGCGCGTGGCTCGTGAAGTCGGGACCGAAGGGAAGCTCGGCGGCCAGGCTGAAGTGAAGGGAGTGGCCGGTACTTGGAAAGACTTGACCGATTCGGTGAACTCGATGGCCGGCAACCTCACGGCCCAAGTCCGCAACATCGCGCACGTGACGACGGCCGTGGCCAACGGCGACTTGTCGAAGAAGATTGAAGTCGACGTGCGCGGCGAAATTCTCGCACTCAAGAATACGATCAACACCATGGTCGATCAGCTCCGCGCGTTCGCTTCGGAAGTAACGCGCGTGGCTCGCGAAGTGGGCACCGAAGGCAAGCTCGGCGGACAAGCCGACGTGCGGGACGTCGCCGGTACCTGGAAAGATCTGACGGACTCCGTGAATTTCATGGCCGGCAACCTCACCGGCCAGGTGCGCAACATCGCCGACGTAACGACGGCCGTGGCCCGCGGCGATTTGTCGAAGAAGATTACGGTCGACGTGAAGGGAGAAATCCTCGAGCTCAAGAACACGATCAATACGATGGTGGACCAACTCCGCTCGTTCGCTTCGGAAGTGACGCGCGTAGCCCGCGAAGTCGGTACTGAAGGGAAGCTCGGCGGTCAGGCCGACGTCCGCGGGGTGGCCGGAACCTGGCGCGATCTTACCGACTCCGTCAACTCGATGGCCGGCAACCTTACCGCCCAAGTCCGCAACATCGCGGCCGTGACGAAGGCCGTGGCCGGCGGCGACTTGTCGAAGAAGATCACCGTCGACGTGCGCGGCGAAATCCTCGAGCTCAAGGACACCATCAATACGATGGTGGATCAACTTCGCTCGTTCGCCTCGGAAGTGACGCGCGTGGCTCGCGAAGTGGGCACGGAAGGCAAGCTCGGCGGTCAGGCCGACGTGCGCGACGTCGCCGGTACCTGGAAAGATCTCACGGACAGCGTGAACTTCATGGCGGGTAACCTCACGAGCCAGGTGCGCAACATCGCCGAAGTGACGAAGGCCGTGGCGGGCGGCGACTTGTCGAAAAAGATTTCCGTCGACGTGAAGGGAGAAATTCTCGAACTCAAGAACACCGTCAATACGATGGTGGATCAGCTGAGCTCATTCGCTTCCGAAGTGACGCGCGTGGCCCGTGAAGTCGGGACGGAAGGGAAGCTCGGCGGTCAGGCCCAGGTGAAGGGAGTCTCCGGCACCTGGAAAGATCTCACGGATAACGTGAACTTCATGGCCGGCAACCTCACCGGCCAAGTGCGCGGGATTGCCCGCGTCGTGACGGCCGTGGCCAACGGCGACTTAAAGCAAAAGCTCACGGTGGAAGCCAAGGGTGAGATCGCGGCGCTCACCGATACGATCAACGGCATGATCGACACCCTCGCGACATTCGCCGATCAGGTGACCACGGTGGCGCGCGAAGTGGGCGTCGAAGGAAAACTCGGCGGTCAAGCAAGCGTGCCGGGCGCGGCGGGCACTTGGAAGGATCTCACCGACAACGTGAATCGGCTCGCGGCCAACCTCACCACGCAAGTGCGCGCCATCGCAGAGGTCGCCACGGCCGTGACTAAGGGAGATTTGACCCGTTCCATCAAGGTTGAAGCTCAAGGGGAAGTGGCGGCGCTCAAAGACAATATCAACGAGATGATCGTCAATCTGAAAGACACGACGCTCAAAAACGCGGAGCAAGACTGGCTCAAAACCAACCTCGCGAAGTTCAGCCGCATGTTGCAGGGGCAGAAAGACATGCTGACCGTCGGTCGCTTGATTCTCTCGGAACTCGCGCCCGTGGTGTCGGCCCAACATGCCGTGTTCTACACGTATGAAAAGGCGGAAAACACGCCTTACCTCACGCTGCTGGCCAGCTACGCCTACGAGCATCCCGGCGACGTCGGCAAACGACTGGAGTTGGGCCAAGGACTCGTCGGCCAATGTGCCTTGGAAAGCACGAAGATTCTCCTGTCGAACGTGCCGAACGACTACATCCGCGTCACCTCGGGTCTCGGCGGCGCGGCGCCGATCAACATTCTCGTATTGCCGGTCGTGTTTGAAGGGCAAGTCAAAGCGGTGATCGAGTTGGCTTCGTTTGAGCGTTTCAGTCCGACGCACCAAGCGTTCCTCGATCAGCTCACCGAAAGCATCGGGATCGTGCTGAACACGATCGAAGCGAACATGCGCACGGAGAACCTGCTCAAGCAATCGCAATCGCTCGCCAAAGAACTCGGCAGCCGCCAAGAGGAACTACAGCAGACCAACCAGGAGTTGCAAGAAAAGGCTCGGCTCTTGGCGTTCCAGAACGTCGAAGTGGAGCGAAAGAATTCGGAAGTGGAGCAGGCCCGTCAGGCCTTGGAAGAAAAGGCCGAGCAGCTGGCGCTCACGTCGAAGTATAAGTCGGAGTTCTTGGCGAATATGTCGCACGAGTTGCGCACTCCGCTCAATAGCTTGCTGATTCTCTCCGACCAACTCTCGAAGAATCCCGACGGCAACCTGACTCCGAAGCAGACGGAGTACGCCAAGACGATCCACTCGTCCGGCAACGACCTGCTGATGCTCATCAACGATATTCTCGACCTTTCAAAGATCGAATCCGGCACCGTGGTGCTCGACGTCGGCGAACTCCGCTTCGCGGATTTGCACGGCTATGTGGAACGAACCTTCCGGCATGTCGCGGAATCGAAGAGCGTGGCGTTTGACGTCGAGCTTGATCCGGACTTGCCGCGCTCGTTTACGACCGACTCCAAGCGCCTGCAGCAGATCATCAAGAATTTGCTTTCCAACGCGTTCAAATTCACGCATCGCGGGCAGGTGCGGCTCAAGGTGCAGCAAGCCCGCGGCGGCTGGCATTCCGACAACGAAACCTTGGGTTCGGCCGACGCCGTCTACGCGTTCTCGGTGCAAGATACGGGCATCGGCATTCCGCACGAGAAGCAACAGATCATCTTTGAAGCGTTCCAGCAGGCCGACGGCAGCACGAGCCGTAAATACGGAGGTACCGGCCTCGGCCTGGCGATCAGTCGCGAAATCGCCCGCTTGCTCGGCGGCGAAATCGGACTCACCAGTAAGCAAGGCACGGGAAGCACTTTCACGTTGTACTTGCCGCAGAGTTCCGGTCCCGCCAAGAGCGCTCGGCGGACGCTGCCGCCGGCCGAAGCGCTGCGAGAAACGCCGGCCGAGCGCCAGAAGGCTCGCTCCGCCGCGGAGTATGCGCCGTCGGCCGAACCGCTGGTGCTCGTGAATCAAATGGCCGACGATCGCGAGTCGGTGCAAGGAGACGACGCCGTGCTGCTCTTGGTCGACAACGACCGCAGCTTCCTCGAGATTCAGATGGACGCGGCGCGTCAAGTCGGGTTCAAGACGATTGCGACGACTTCCGGCGCCGCGTCGATTGCGCTGGCGCATGAGTTCCAGCCTCGCGGAATTCTGCTGGATATTTCCCTGCCCGACATCGACGGCTGGCGCGTGTTGCGGCGTGTAAAGAACGATCTTTCCTTGCGGCACATCCCGGTCTACGTGGTTTCCACGGTCGACCGGCCGGAACGAGGCATGATGTTCGGCGCGCAAGGCGTGCTGCCGAAGCCGATTCCGACGCAAGACGCGCTGCGGCGCTTCCTTGAGGACGTCTTTCGGCGGACGGAGCGTAAAGAAAGGCGTTTGGCGTTGTTCGAAACGGACAAAGAAGTGCGCCGTAAGCTGCGTGATCTGATCGGGGATCGCGATGTGAAGATACAAGACGTTCGCAGCGGCGCGGAAGCCCTGGAGTTGTCGCGAGCCCGCGACGTCGATCTGTTGATTCTCGCTCCGCACTTGCCGGATATGTCGCTGGCCGCGTTTGCGGAACAGTCGGCCGCGTCGACCGAGCCCCGCGTGAGTCCGCTCTTGGTGTCGATCGCCGGACGAGAATCGCAGTCCGACGCCGCGCATTGGCGCCGCATCGCGCAAGAATTTCATTTGCGCTGCGTCGAGTCCGCTTCGCAATTGATCGATGAAGCGTCGATGTTCCTAGGCAAGGCGCCGAGCACGTTGCTTGAGCCGTGCCGTAAGCTCATCCGCGACTTACATGACCCGGCGAAACTCTTGGCGGGCAAGAAGGTGTTGATCGTTGACGACGACATTCGCAATATCTTCGCGCTCACCAGCGTGCTTGAGCGGTACGACGTCGATGCAGTGCCCGCCGAAACCGGTAAAGAAGCGATCCATGTCCTACAGTCGGACCCAAATATCGATATTGTGCTCATGGACATCATGATGCCCGAGATGGACGGCATCGATACGACGCGGGCCATTCGGCAGATCGCGGAGTTCAAGAACTTGCCGATCGTCGCGGTGACGGCAAAGGCGATGAAGGGCGACCGCGAGAAGTGTCTCGAGGCGGGCGCTTGGGATTATCTCTCCAAGCCGGTCGATCCGGAAACGATGTTATCAGTGTTATGTGCCTGGTTGGCGAGTTAGCGGAATGACTACGGCAGAGCCGATCCGGATCTTGTTGGTCGACGACGTCCCCGACAAACTCTTGTCGATCCGGGCGATCTTAGAAGATTTGGGTTGTGAAATCGTGGCCGCGACCTCCGGCGAAGAGGCGTTGCGCAAGCTGCTTCACGACGACTACGCGGTGATTTTGCTCGACGTTCACATGCCGGGGCTCGACGGCTTTGAGACGGCCGAACTCATCCGGCAACGTCGTCGTAGCGAACACACGCCGATCATTTTTCTCACGGCATTTCCCGACGATACGTTCGCCGTGCGCGGTTACAAACTCGGCGCCGTCGACTATATTCTCACGCCGGTGATTCCCGAGGTGCTCCGTTCGAAGGTCGCGGTGTTCGTCGACCTGTACCGTCTGAATATTCAAATCCTCCGACAAGCCGCCGAGCAGGTGGCGTTGGCGGAAGAACGCTCGGCGCGCGTGTCGGCCGAGCGAGCCAGTCGCGCCAAGAGCGAGTTTCTGGCCAACGTCAGCCACGAGTTGCGCACGCCGATGAATGCGATTATCGGCATGACCGATCTCGCTTTGGACGAGGAGCTGCCCGTCGTCGTGCGCGAGCATTTGGAGGTCGTGAAACTCAATGCGCATCTCTTGCTGGAGTTGCTCAACGAGATTCTCGACTTCTCGAAACTGGAATCGGGCAAGTTTACTCTCGACGTTGCGCCCTTTGAACTCCGCCGAGAGGTCGAGGCGTTGATCGGGACGTTTGGATATCGAGCGTCGGAGAAAGGGCTTGAGCTTCAGAGTCGCCTGGATGACGGCGTGCCCGACGGTTTGTGCGGCGATGCGCTGCGGATTCGCCAAGTGCTCATGAATCTGATCTCTAACGCCGTAAAGTTCACGGAGCGGGGAGCCGTCGTGCTGCACGTCGGGCTCGAGTCTCGCAGTGAAGATCGCGCACGGCTCCGTTTTTCCGTGGCCGACACGGGCATCGGCATTTCCGCCGCCGATCAGGAGCGAATCTTCGCGCCGTTCACGCAAGTCGACGCCTCAAGCACGCGTCGTCACGGGGGTACCGGCTTGGGGCTGGCGATCGCGTCCGATTTGGTGGAAGCCATGGGCGATCGACTGAGCGTACAGAGTCGCCGGGGAGAGGGGAGCGTATTCTCGTTCGCGCTGAATCTCTCCATCGTAACGCCGAAGACGGAGGGTGAATCGCGCGGCGAGGCGACGCTGAAAAACGAGACGGCCGAAGGGAGAATCTCGCCGCAGGGAGGTCTCCGCGTGCTCGTGGCCGAAGATACGCCGACGAATCAGAAACTGATTTCGCACGTATTGCAGAAGCGGGGACATCACGTCGATATCGCAGCGACCGGAGAAGAAGCCGTCGCGGCCGTCGTGCAACGGCCTTACGATGTGATTCTGATGGACGTGCAAATGCCGAAAATGGACGGCCTTCAAGCGACGGCCGCAATCCGTGCGCTGCCGGGCCGTGAACGCGTGCCGATTATCGCACTTACGGCCCATGCGATGTCGGGAGATCGTCAACGGTGCCTCGACGCGGGCATGGACCACTATCTTCCGAAGCCGTTGGATATTCGTAAGCTCGTGGAAGTCGTCGAGGAGTTCGCTCGGCAGAGCGTAGATTCGTGCGAGGCATAACCCTCGCGGCATGTACGACTCCTTCGCGCACGTTGTGATTGATAGTTGCCCGGATCGATCATCTCTCAGCCAGCGCACTTGCCGTCGTGTGCCGGCTACCTGCGATCACAATGAGCGTGTCGCGATGCCGCTTCTCTGAACGAAGCACGGTACGTCGTTTGCGTTAAGCGCAACCGTTCTCGCCGCGTTCAAGACGCGGATACACCTCGCATTCACTTGAGTTGCACCATGGATAGATTCACATCTTTGGGAGGTTGGGCGATCTTCGCCTGCATTTCCTCGTTTGCTCCGGCAATCGTCATGGCCCAATCGCCTGCGACCAACGTCGCTCCGGCGGCCGCATCCCCCGCTTCTCCCGCGACGAATGCCGCCAAGGAGGCGAAGTCGCGCCTTCGCTTCGGCGCCGACTATCAGTTGGCCTCGTGGTTGCTCGCCGAACAGGAGAAGTCGCAGGCCGTGGCGAAATGGGTGCTTGACCGCGCGGAGGACGAAAGCGTAGTGAAATTTGCTCGGAGTTCGCTGGATGACGCTGCGGAATTCGTCAAGCGCTTGCAGCCGTTTGCGGATCTCCAAGACGAGTCGGAGCAAGCGACGGAGAAGCTCCTTGTTGCGCCAAATTCGGGTAATGATGTCTCCGGTACGAATTCGGGATCCGCGGCCCGCGTAACAAATTCAGAAAAAGCGCCGCCGCGGGCAACGGTCGACGTCGCGACGGTCGATTCGGCCGTGCCGGTCAAGCCGGTCGCAACGGAGCCTTCGGCCGTCGGCGGTGGTGATGCCCGTACCGGCGCCGTAATCATCGCAAAGATGAGCGGCGCAGGCTTTGATCTCGTGAGCTTGAAACGTCGTCTTGCGGAGCGCGAATCCGCGACCGTCCGACAATGGCTCGGTGAGGCAAGCGGTCGCGAGCTCCATCATCGCTACCTCACTTTCGAGAATGGTGCGCAATCGGAAATGCTCGTTGCGCTCAAAGTGTTCCAGCGACATGCCTCGCCAAGACTGCAGGCCGCGCTGAACGGTCTGTCCGATAAAGTGCAAACGCGCCTCGATGAAGGGCGCAAGCTGGCCGACCGAATCCGACCGCGCCGCTAGCGCGGGAGTCTGCGGCCTTGCGTCCTGATCGCCTACTTTGAGATAAGAGTACCATGATGACTTCCGCACGCTTTTCCTCCGTTCACGCCGCGGTTTTCGCGGCTCTGACGGTTTGCGAGCTTTCGGGTCCATCCGTGTCGTTTGGGCTACAAGCTCCTGGTGCCGCGGCCCCTTCGAAGGTTGCGGCTCCACAAGCCGAGTTGAAGACGCCGAGCACAACTCCCGCGCCGCCCGAGGGTGCCGCGTCGCTTTCCGCCCCCCCGGCCGTCGAGCCTCGTCCCGCGATCGTTCCGGACCGCTATTTCGTGATCGTGTTCGGTTCCGAATCAGTGCCGAAGCGCGGCAAATACACGCACACTTGGTTTACCATCGTCAAGGCGACGCCGAACCTAGACGCCGAGAATACGTATAAGCTGGAAGTGCATACGATCTCCTGGTTGCCCAGTTCGCTGAATATTCGCGTTATCAAATTTCGCCCGGATTGCGGCGTCAATCTCGATCTGCATCGGACCATCCGATTCGTTCGATCGAAATGTGAGTGCGTCGCACTGTGGGGACCGTACGAACTGAATCCGGCGATCGCCGTCGAACTATACAACAAGACGCTCAAGCAAATTGCACGGCTCAACAGCGGTCGCGTCCTCTACAAATCCCTCGATCCGGATCGAGGCCCGCGCTCGACTTACATCTGTAATTGCATTCATGCCGTCACCGACCTTGACGGCCTCGCCCGACGCACCGGATACTCCGAAATCCGCAACTACGGCTTAGCCGCCAGCGCGAATCTGGCCCGGGTGATGACGGGTTCGGGCCGCGTCGATTGGACGGTGACCCACGATTGGCTGCTCGACGCGCTGGATCTTACGAAGTACGGCATGCAGCGACGATCGTTGGTTCCGCGCGCAGTGACGGCCCCCGCAGCGTTGTCCCCGGCATCTCGGTCCGGTGATCAAGGCGCGAGCGCCGCGGTGCGCGCCCCATAGTTGCAGAGCGGAGTTGCCGCGAGCTGCACTTAGAAGCCGGCGGGAAACGTGTTCGAAACGTCATCCGCCGAAGCGGTGTTCGGTGCCGCAGGATCGGCCGTTGTCCGTGCGGCATTGGCGGTCTGTGTTGCCGACTCCGCCGCCGCGCGTGCCGCATCCGCTGCCTGCAGCCGGCTCAGAATCGCGGGGATTTGCATCGCCGCAGTTTGCAAGAGCGAGAATAATGTTGCGCTTCGGCCTCGCACCCGGGGCGCCGGTTCGGCGGGCGTTACCCCCGACGTTTCGCCCCGACGCGTTGCCCGCAAATATTTTGCAATCACGCGTTCTTCCCGCGGTGTACGGACTGCTTTTGCCGCCGCGAATCCCACCGCCGCCGCGGCGCCGACGCTCATCCAAGGATGCGCCTCGACCCACGCCGTCGGGTCGGCCGCCTGCAATGTCGCTTGCTTGATCTTTTCGGACGCCCGGCTCATCGCTGCGCGAGCCCAATCGGCTTCGCGCCGGAGTAATTGTTCGTCCGTCAAACGCACAGCTGTCGGCTTGGAAACGTCGACGCCGGCAACCGATGGATGAGAGTATTGTGACATGGACTCACGTATTCCCGGCGAAGGTGCCTAAGGCGTCGACGTCGGCTCGGCGCGATTCACGGCACCGGCATTCGCGGCGCGGCGTCGAGGATCGTAATGTTCTTGGATGCGGCGTTGTGTTCGGCTCACCAAGCGGTTGCCGCCAATCTTGAGCGCGAACCCGAGCCCGATCAAAAACAGGCCGCCGGTAATCAAGTTGCCGGCCCATTCTCGGTGCCCGCAAAGTTCGGCGATGCCGCCGGAGATGCCGTGCAGCACGAGAATCGCGGCGTAGCCGATCGCCGCATACAGCGCGATCCGACCCAAGAGCCATGCCGTCGCCTGCACCAGAGCCCGACGAATCTTCAATCGCGCCAAGTCGCTTTGTGCCGTGAGATAGTGCGCGGCAAACCCGCTCCATTCGGCGAGCGCCGCCAGTAAAGGCTCATAGGGTTCGGGCCGTTTACCATGATCCGGCGAGCCGCGTGCCGCCGCCGACGCTTGCTCCGCCGTGGCACGGTCGTCGGGAGGCGCCGCTCCCATTGGAGCGGCGCCGACGCGGGACGCGGAAACCATGATTACCCCGTGCGCTCGTTGGGAATGGAATCAACGGCGGGGAGCGACGCGCGAATGTCGAAGTGGGTGCTCGTCGTTCCCCGTGGATTCAAGAAGGAACTAGATGCGGCTGCTTCTGGTCATCAGGAAGCCGACGGCAAAGCCGATGCCGGCGGCGATCAGCAGCGATTGCAGCGGCTTCCCCTTGATTTGATCTTCAAACGTATGCTCGAGATCCATCGCTTTTTCGCGACCTTGCTCGACATAGGCGCCGGCCGTCTTGCGCAGTTGTTCGACTCCTTCGCGGGCGGCGCGGCCGGTCTTGGTGCCGAGGTCGCGGACGGTTTCGGCAAAGTGCGCGGCTTGCGAAGAGCAGGCGTCGGCCATGGCGCCGATCGAAACGCCGGCTTCATCCTTAAGCTCTTCCGCGGCGTCTGAAAGTTCCGAGGCGGTATTGCGAAGCGTACGGTTGTGGCTGCGAGCGTTTCCGGCAGACATGATACGATCCTCTCAAAAAGCGATTCTGAAAGACGTAGGCCCGGCGATCCGTCGGGGCGACGCGTTGCCGCAGGGAGTCGACGATTCTCGGGGAACGAATCTCCGAGGAGACGTTCGGAAATAGTCCGTTGCATACGTCGTGCCGAACAGACGCCGACGGCCCCGAACTTCCGGAGGTGCGTGTAATTCCCCTAAAATGCACTGATCGTCGGTTGCCGTTCCGTCAGGTCGCGCGATGGATGACCTTCGGAATGTTGGATTCTCCGAATCGAGCCGCTACTTTGAACCGGCATGGTAAGTGCGATGTGCGCCGGCACGCGGTTCGTATCGCTTCGCGCACAATTCGGCCGGCCCCCGCGCGTTCATCAACCTCGCCTCAGAGCAATCGCCATGGACTACGAACATGCCACGATTAGCCATTCTCCAGCGACCACGCGTAAGCGATTGCGCGGACGTGCGAAACCCGCAAACGTCGTCGGCAATTGGCGCGTCTGGCACGGTTCGCCCTATCCGCTCGGCGCCACGTGGGACGGCAAGGGAGTGAACTTTGCGCTCTATGCCGAGAACGCCGAAAAGGTGGAACTGTGTCTCTTCGAATCCATCGACGCGCATCATGAGTCGGTGCGTATTCCGATGCCCGAGCAAACCGACCTTGTCTGGCATTGCTATTTGCCCGACGCGGCGCCGAGCCAACTCTACGGCTATCGGGTCTACGGCCCCTACGATCCGACGGTCGGGCATCGCTTCAATCACAACAAGGTCTTGCTCGATCCGTATGCAAAGTACATTCGCCGCAATCTGAAGTGGGACGATTCGCTCTTCGGCTACAAGTGCGGGGATCCGGCCGCAGATCTATCATTTGACGAGCGCGACAACGCCGCGTTTGCGCCGTTGGCGGAAGTGATCGATCCGGCGTTTACTTGGGGCGACGATCGTCCGCCGCGCACGCCGATGCATAAGACGGTGATTTACGAAGCCCACGTCAAAGGCTTCACGATGCTCCATCCGGACGTGCAAGAGAAGCTGCGCGGTTCCTATGCAGGCCTGGGCTCGGAGCCGGTGATTCGCCACCTCACGGAACTCGGCATCACGGCAATCGAGCTATTGCCGGTGCATTACCATGTCGATGATCGGCATCTTGTCGACGCCGGGCGCAAGAACTACTGGGGCTACAACACGCTGGGATTCTTCGCGCCGGAGCCGGGCTACGAATCGCCGCATTTTTCGCTCAGTGCGGTCGGCGAGTTTAAGACGATGGTCCGCAATCTCCACGCCGCGGGCATCGAGGTGATTCTCGACGTCGTCTACAACCATACTGCCGAAGGCAATCAGATGGGGCCGACGTTGTCGTTTCGCGGCATCGACAACGCGGCGTACTATCGTATTTCGCCGGAAGACCGTCGATACTACGTCGATTACACCGGCTGCGGCAATACGTTCAATATGCAGAATCCGCGCGTGTTGCAAATGATCATGGATAGCTTGCGCTATTGGATCACGGAGATGCACGTCGACGGCTTCCGCTTCGATCTGGCCAGCACCTTGGCTCGCGAGCTCCACGCCGTGAATAAGTTGGGCGCCTTCTTCGACATCATTCATCAAGACCCGATTATTTCGCAAGTGAAGCTCATCGCGGAGCCGTGGGACTTGGGGGAAGGGGGATACCAGGTCGGCAACTTTCCGGCCCTCTGGAGCGAGTGGAACGGAAAGTACCGTGATTGCGTACGCAAGGTGTGGAAGGGAGACGGCGGGGTGATTTCGGAGTTTGCGACGCGATTCACCGGCTCGAGCGACCTGTACGAATGGAGCAGTCGTCGGCCGCACGCCAGCATCAACTTCATTACTTGCCACGACGGTTTTACGCTGGAAGACTTGGTCTCCTACGATCAGAAACACAACGAAGCCAACGGCGAAGAGAACCGCGACGGTTCGAGCGACAACGCCAGCTGGAATTGCGGCGTCGAGGGGCCGACGGACGATCCGGCGATTTTGAAACTGCGGGAAACAAAGAAGCGCAGCATGTTGGCGACGTTGCTACTCAGCGAAGGGGTGCCGATGTTGCTGGCAGGCGACGAGATGGGCCAGACCCAGAACGGCAACAACAACGCCTACTGCCAAGACAACGAGTTGACGTGGATTCATTGGGACTTGAACGAACGGCAACAGAAGTTGCTGAGTTTCACGCGCAAGATTCTGGAAATCCTGCACGAACAGCCGGTGTTTCAACGCCGCCGCTTCTTTCACGGCCAACCGATCGAGGGAGAAGGGGCGCCCGACATCGCTTGGCTGAACCCGGACGGCAATGCCATGACGGCCGAGAGTTGGAACGCCGGCTTCTCGCGTTGCCTCGGCGTCGTGCTTTTCGGCGACAGCATCGACGTTGACGAGCACGGAGAGGAAATCCAAGGGGATACGTTGCTCATGCTCTTCAACGCCGATCATGCCAACACGATCGCCTTCACGTTGCCGCCGGGCAGAGAAGGGGAGCATGTGCTTTGGCAGCGCTTGCTCGATACGGCCGATGACGGCCTCGATGAAACGATTCTCAAGCCGGGAGAGTGCTACGACCTGCGCCCCTGCTCGGTGGCGATACTCCGCTACGTGGAGCAGTCGGCGGAAGCAGTAGCGCCTGCGGCCACGGAAACGGCGAAAGTCGAAACACTCAGCAAGCCGGAACCGAGCAGTAAGGTCGAGCCGGCTGCCGCGGCTGTTGCGGGGAAGGCGTAAGTCCGTTGTAAGGCGGGCATCGCCGCGTTCGACCCACCCTGCGGCCGGCCAAAAGTTGCCTTGAGTTTGTGGACGAACGGCCCTACTTTGCAGGGTGGTTGTTTGACAATTCGAGCGCCGGGGCCGATCCAGCATCGCGTGACGGCGATCAGGCCTCGGCGATTTGTCGTAAGTCTGATGGCGCGGTGCTTCGGTCGCAGAGACTTACGTCGACGGCCGCTTTTTGCGGTGCGCAGATAATCGGTAGTTATCTGCGCACATGTTAAAAAACGGGGTGGGAGGCCGCGCAGATAACTCGGAGTTATCTGCGCAGCGCGGAATACAAGAGTCGACGTAAGTAGTCAGATTGCTTGCAATGGACGCGATGACTTACGTCGCGGCAGCTGCAGCGCAAAAAACACGGCGGGCGGTTCGGGGCCGCTCGCCGTGTCGAGATCAAGCTATTTTCGCCTCGTAAAGGATGCTAATCGTTGTTGTGCGGCACGTCGACGCCCAGGGCCGTGGCAAGCTCGATCTGATGGTCTTGCTCTTCGACGAGAATCGAGCGGATATGTTCCGCCAGCGCGTATTCGCCGACGGCTTCGCATTGGCGAACTCGCGTGCGGTAGGCGGCGATCGTCGTCGTTTCATTATCGAGATCGAACTTCAGCATATCCTTCGCCTTGTCGGAGGTTTTCACCGGCATGGGCGCCGTCGCGGGTTGACCGCCCAAATAGTCGATTTGCTTCGAGATGATCAAGGCATGCTTGAGTTCTTCCGCGGCGTGTTTTTCGAGTTCCGCGGCGATCTTCATGTACTCGGCTCCTTTGATCACTTGGGAGTACACGACATAGGCGATCACCGCTTGATACTCGCGACGTAGGTCTTCGTTGAGCAGATCGATCAGTTGCTCGCGCGTGACGTGCACGTCTTCGCTGTGCTTCTTCGTATCCGCGCCGTTTTGCTTATGTGCGGCGGGCTTCTTTTCAGTCGTGGGAGCGGACATTTCACACCTCGAAATCGGAAGATTCGTTTAGGCTGAATACCTCGGGCAAGCGCTGGGGGCTTGCAAACGGAGTGCCGCGCTAATGCCGGCATCGCCGTAAACGAAATGTGGGTGCGAATCGCTCGAAGAATCGTCGCCCGTGATCGAACCTCGACCGGAGCTTGGCCGATTGCGATACAGGCCGTTGCCTCGGTGAGGCGCTTGTCGGGGCTTCGTCAAAGAAATGCCGCTTCGACAGACGCGAATCCGTCGGGTTGGCACTAAAGCTGCTTTCGGAGCTAGGCAATGAAAGTCGGCGACGGAGCCGGCTTGCTCAATGTTTGTTTTCAGGAGGCTGCTTCCATGACCCGCTTTATCGCCCTGACGCTGATCGCGTCCATGACCTTGCTGTCGTTTGTCGATACCGCCGATGCTCGTCGTTGCCGTCGTCGTTCGTGTTGCAACAGTTGTCAATCGGCCTGCGTTTCGAATGCTTATTCGCCTGGTGCCTGGCAAGACCCGAGCATGATGCCGCCGAGCGGGCAGCCGACGTATGCGAATCCGCCGGCCGCGCCGGCACAACCGCCTGCTCCTCGTCCGCAACCTGACAACGCGGCCGCGATTAACGGCGATGTTGATATCGATCAGACCAACTAACGGTCGAGTCGGTTACGTTGAGATCGTGTGTGCATCGATATCGTCCCTCGACGAAGCTTACGGCTTGTCGGGGGACGTTTTGCATAGGATGACGTTACATTATCCCCTCGTCGAGTAAGACCGCCGTGATGATTGCAACTCCCGCCGTTGCCTCGACGCAAGGGCGACGCTTTCGAATTCGACATATCACGAAGTATCAATACTCGCAGCCGATCGAACGGAGCATGCATCGGCTGCATCTGCGCCCGGTCTACGATTGGAAACAGCGCGTACTCGAATACAAGCTGGCGCTTCATCCCGATGCAGTGGGAGTGGAATACGAAGACGCCTTCGGCAATTTCACGTCGCGCCATGAGTCGACGCAGTCCTACTCGGAAATGACGATCTCATCCGAAGCGACGGTGGAGTTACTCGACGTCGATCCGTTTGCGTTTGCGAACCTGCCGTTTCGTCCGACGTTTCCCGTGTCGTGGATGCCGTGGGACTACAAGATGCTCTCCCCGTATCTGACGCCGATCGAGCTTCCGGAGACGCAACTCGCGGAGATCTATGGTTACGCAATGGCATTCGTGCAACGCAACAACGACGACTTGATGGAATCGCTGTTCGACATCAACCTCACGTTCTTCCGCGAATACACTTATGCGCCCGGTTCGACGAACCTCCTGACCACGCCGTACGAAGTAATGGTCAACAAGCGCGGCGTCTGCCAGGACTTCGCGAACCTGTTCATTTGCATGGCGCGCCTCATGGGGCTGCCGGCCCGCTATGTCTGCGGCTACGTCTACACGGGCCGCCATCTCGACGAACAGTGGGTGCAGAAATCGGCCGATGCCACACACGCTTGGGTACAGCTCTATATTCCCAACGTCGGATGGAAGGGTTTCGACCCGACGAACGGAATCTTGCCGTCGACGGAGCACGTGCGGCTTGCCGTCGGTCGGCACTATCGCGATACGGCACCGGTAGCCGGCACGCTTTACACGATGGCGCAAGAGTCGATGACCACGGCGGTGGAAATGGTCGATCTTGATAATGAAGCCGACGGTGCGAACTCCAATGCTGCGACACCCGGAGCGGCGCTCCAGCACCAGCCGGCGGCGCCGCCGGCGGAAGACGTTTCTCCGGCAGGATTGATTACTTCTTCGGGGGCGCAGAATGCTCCGGCTTCCGCGGCGGCAACCGGTTAACGAGCGATTATTCTCCGCGGCCCATGTCGGGCGAGGTCTTCCGCAGGCAACGCAGTACTTCGGCGACGCTCCAAGCCTGGGCGATGCATCCTCGCGGCAAGAACGGTTCTACCGCATCGAAGATCTCGCTGATCGAGCCGACGCAGGCTTCGCCGAGGTGATGCACAAATCCGTCGAGGGTCTGACGCGCTTCGGCGCGTTGATGGGGATAGACTCGGAGTAGCGCATCGACGTAGGGGCCGATGAGCCAGCCCCAAACTGTGCCCTGGTGATAGGCCGCATCACGGCAGCGAAGATCGCCGTCGTACGTCGCCTTGTAATCCGGATGGCCCGGCGCAAGACTACGCAGTCCCACGGGCGTCAGCAGCGTTTGCTTGACCTTTTCCAACACCTGTACCCAACGCGACTGTTCGAGGATCGGATGGTCGAGTGAAATGGCGAGAAGCTGGTTTGGTCGTAGGGCCGTATCGTCTCCTTGCTCGCCGTCGACGACGTCGTAAAGATAGCCGCCGTCGGCGTACCAAAAGCGTCGGTTGAAGGATTTCGCCGCTTGATCCGCGCGCGCCGCGGTTGCTTGGGAAGCGGCATCATCGCCGGTTTCCCGCGTCCAACGTTGCATGAGTCGCAGCGCGTTGTACCAGAGGGCGTTAATCTCCACGGCCTTGCCGCGGCGCGGCGTCACGACCCAATCAGCCACCTTCGCGTCCATCCAGGTGAGCTGATAGCCGTCGGCGCCTTGGCTGAGCAAACCGTCGTCCGGGTCGACGTGAATGCCGTAGTGCGTACCGCGCACATGATGGTCGACGATGTCGTACAGCGTCGGCAAGAGTTGTTCGAGCGTGGTCCGATCGCCGGTCGTTTCCAGATAGCGATTCAGGGCGTGAAAGTACCACAGCGTAGCGTCGGCCGTGTGATAGAGGCCTTCTTTGTGCCCTTCGGGAAACAGGTTCGGGATCAATCCGTCGCGCACATAGCGTCCGAACGTTCGAAGCAGATAGCCTGCCTCGGCGTGGCGTCCGGTGGCGAGCGTCAAACCTTCGAGGCTGATCATCGTGTCGCGACCCCAATCGGTAAACCAATGGTAGCCCGCGATGACCGTGCGGGCATCATCGCCGGAAGCCTGTGCCACGGCGCGATCCGCGGTACGCGTATTCGGCCGAATGATAAACTGGTCGGCCGCGTGAACGAGTTCCTGTACGAATGGTTCGCCTTGAGAAACGCCGGCCTGACTCAACAGCCGCTCCCTCCGTTGGCATTCCGAGGTGAAGATCGCGTCGGGATTCACGGCCAGCACCATGTCCCAGTCGTCCGTTGAGCCGACGAGCACCGCTTCTTCCCCGGCCGCCAAGTCGACGCGGAAGTATCCCGGCGACCAAACTTCCCCCTCGTATTCGTAACCGCGGGCTCGTTCCAGTCGATAATGCAGCGTGCGCGTGCGACCACCATCGAGCACCAAGCTTGATTCGTTCGTGACCACAAGCATTCGTAGCGGCGGTGCATTATCGCTGCGGATTTCGACACGCCGTTCGAGCGCCGCAACCGTGTAAGGCGACGCAAATCCGCCGCTGACGGCCGCCTCATGGGCGCGGAAGTGAAACGACGGACGCAATCGCAGTCGAATCGGCTCCGGCGCCGCAAGTACCTTGTAGGAAATGAGTACGGTGTTCTGTAGATGCGGAAGCACTACCCGCTTCTCAATTTGATAGGGGCCGTGCTTATAGCGCCAAACCGGCAAGCCCGACTCCATCGTGAATTCGCCGGAAGCTCCGGCTACGATGCCGAAACGTTGATCCAATCGTGCTTCGTCGATACTCAACGGTTCATCCCAATCGAGTCGTAGAACGCTGCGATCGATAAATTTCAGCTCCTCGGCAAGGTGGTTAAACATCACCATCCGTCCCAGAGGCGCAGGGAGGGCGGCAATGAGCAAGCCGTGATAACGGCGCGTGCATGCCCCGGAAATAGTTCCCGAGGCGTAGCCCCCTAGGCCGTTCGTCGCGAGCCACTCGCGCTCCAGGAGCAATTCGCTTTCCGTCGCCGGCGCGGAGGCCCACGTGGTTCGCCGCGCGGTGCGCTCAAACGATGCGCGCCCGTGCGTATGTGCGTTAGGAATCTCAAACGTCGTCGAGGTTTCCACTGGTGTAGACATGAGAGGACTCTAGTTCTTTGTCAAGGATTTGACGAGAGACCGACAATCCGTCATGGCATGCGATTAGTCGAGGCCCGATGCTTCGGCGTCGACCGTACTTTCGGCATGCGTGCGTCGGGCAGGTTCCGGTGAAGGGGCAAGTTCTCGCGGCACCGCCTTGAGCACGGAGGTGCATTCCCCCGGGAGTCGCCAACCGGAGGTCGTTTCCAACGGAGGGCTGTAATCGGCGCCATACCTCGGGTTGTCGCTCGACCAGAGGAATTGCCAACTGCGGTTCGCCGGTGGAGCGAGCAATGGTTGTGGAGTAGGGCAAATCAGCAATTCCGTGCCGAAGTTCACTAGGACCAATCGTTCTTCCGCTTCCGGCGTTCCGTGATGTGCGTTCGGCCTAGCGAAGTAACGTAGGAGAAAGGCGTCAGACCCGAGAGTGGTCGCCTCAATCAAATCCGCGCACTGACGCGAAAACACCGGATCTTCACGGCGCAGCGCCAGGAGATCGAGGTGCAGGTTCCACAACGACGGATTGTGTTCTCGCATGTCGTGATTCAAGCGGCACCGCTCGAAGGTATCGCGTGCCGACGGGTTCGGCAGCAGTCGCTGCTCTTCCGGCATCCTCAACGCCGGGAACTGCGCCAAGAATGCTCTCCTCCCCTCCGCGACCGCTTCTGCGGCGTCGCCTGAAAAGTCGGCGAAGTAGAGAAAGGGCGAGTCTGCGCCGAACTCTTGTCCCTGAAAAAACAGCGGCGTTTGTGGAGACAACAACCATAGCGCCGTCATTGCCCGATAACGTCCGGGACTCGTCAGAGCATGGGCCCGAAGTCCCGCGCCGGAGTTTGCCACCTGATCGTGGTTTTGTAGAAAGGTGACGAACGCCGTTGCAGGTAACCCGGTGGTTGGAGTACCTCGCGGCTTTCCTTGCCATTGCGAACGTTGTCCCTGGTAAAGAAAGCCGTGGCGCACGCAGCACGCAAGCTCGTCAACCTCGCCCAGGTAGTCCGAGTAGTATGCGGGATTCTTGCCCGTGAGCCGTACCATTGCGGAGTGATGGAAATCGTCGTTCCAAAGCGCATCGAACCCGCTCCCTTTGTCGTGCGAAGGGCGCAGATGCACGACTTCTTGTGTTTCATTTTCGCCGATGAAATAGGTGCGGCGGCTACCGGCGGCGGCCCGCGCCGCATCGGTCGTTTCACCCAAAATGTACCGATTCGATTGATCATAGACGCACTGCACTGCGTCGTAGCGGTAGCCGTCGAGATGGAATTCGTCGATCCAGTAGCGTGCGTTGGCGATGAAGTGTTCCCGCACCGGAGCCGCTTCGGCGCCGTCGAAATTCAGTGCCGAAGCCCAATCATTTCGGTAACGGTCGGTGTAGTAGTCGGAGGAGAATTCGGTTAGGTAATTGTCGAAGTTTCCGAAGTGGTTGTAGACGACATCGAGAATGACGCCGAGGCCTTCCGCATGGGCTCGATCGACGAAGGCACGGAAATCGTCCGGCTCGCCGTAGATTCGCGTCGGCGCGAACAGCAATACGCCGTCGTAACCCCAACCGAAGGTTCCGGGAAAATCGGCGACCGGCATCACCTCAAGAATCGTGATTCCCAACTCGCGCAGCCGGCTTAGGTGTTCCGCGGCGGCCCCCCAAGTTCCTTCTCGCGTAAATGTGCCGATATGCATTTCGTAAAGAACGCGGTTGTCGATCGTCGGGCCCTGCCAAGCGGCGTCGGTCCAGCCAAATCGCGCGGGATCAATGACTTGCGACATTCCTGCCGGGCCGTCCGGTTGGAAACGCGACGCCGGGTCGGCATATAGCCTGTCCCCGGCATCCAGGCGGAATCCGTAGCGATTTCCGGCCCCGACGTCGGCGACGTTTGCCGCGAAGTAGCCGTGACCATCCGGTGATAGTTCGACAATTCGCACCGTCTTCCCGCACTCGCTAAGACGAACCGGACCCTCGTGGGAACGTGCATTTCGGTCAAACGGCTTCGCGTCTTCCGTCGGCGGGAGAATGCCGACTTCTACGCGTTTGCGACGCGGCGCCCAGACGCGGAAGCTCGTCGCACCGTAATTTATTATCTCCGCGCCTACAGGATATCGACGCACAATGACGCTTGGCTGATTCTCGGGAGTCGGTTGGGGCGAGAACATTGGTCGGCTCGTCGCGGTGAGTCAAGATTGTCAATAACGTCGAGCTACTGCGAACTCAGCCGGGAGGCGAAGGGAATCGCTCGTCGTGCGGGTAATCGCTAATGCTATGAACTCCGAACTCCTTCTCGATATGTTCTCGATAGGGCGGTAGCTCTTCGTCTTCCGTAATCGGTGTTTCGACGCTGCTCCAGTGAGCTTCGGGCTCTACGATCGTTTCCGCGGCCGCCTCTCGATCCCATTGCTTGTCACTAGCCGCAAAGTCCGCCCGATTGCCGTCCGCCGACGCCATGAATTGGTTGTATAGGCCCAAGATGAGCAATGGCGACGCCCACTGACCGATGAAAAGTCCTAAGTGTCGACGACCTGTTGCCTGTAACGCCAATGCCAGGCCGATTGAGCCCGCCGCCGCGCAGAGGAAAGCACCGGCCGGCAATGTTGAAATTTTACTTTGCATGACCTGCCCTTCACGCCCTTCGCTATCTGATTGGAAACTCAGGCACTTCCGAGTTGATTCCAGCATGGCTCCGTTCCTCCCTAAAAGGCGTTGAATCGGTAACTGCATTCCACGCCGTCTGTCGAGAAATGCGATCGTACGACGATGGATCTTGTGCTTCTCAATCTAAGAAAAGTCCCGGCAGTTTGTATGCCGGGACAAATGGCAACTCGCATCAGTGTACTTTGCGCGATATGCCCGCTACTTCGACACGACGTCGCAGTCAACACTTGCATGATGAACAGAATTCATCGACTTCTCTTTCCGCCCGCTCCTTCGCATAGCCGTAGTGTGCTTGGAGCTTTCCCGCGAGTTCTTCCCGCTTGCCGTCGATGATGTCGAGTTCATCGTCGGTTAGTTTTCCCCACTTTTGCTTCACTTGCCCCTTAAATTGCTTCCAGTTGCCCTTGGCTTGATCCCAGTTCATTTGAATTCTCCCGCCGCGTAATTCGGCCTTGAAAAAACATGGAATGGCGCAGTACCGCAAATCGAATATGGAGTAGCGGCAAACATTGCGCCGAACGGCTGGTCGATTGCCGCACGGGCGGCGGCGAACCGGTACATCGGCTCAATGGAGATAGCTCAAGGCGAGAGCAACCAAACGCTTCAAACCACGGGAAGTGAGCTGGTTGATCCAGCTCCATGCTGCTCACGCTTTGTTCGGAGGCACGCTCGGCTTTAAGCTTCAAAATGCCTTATCTATAGGAAGTTTGATCGCTTTTTTGGGGGTAAACCCCCTGGCGATTTGCGATTGTGATTACCGGAATCGCGTTGCCGCACAATATTGGCACTCTGGTTGCTAACAATGATTTCCGAGTCCTTGCGCGGCGACGATCGCGGTGATTGGATCTTTCGAATGCAGCCCAGCGGTCTTGATGCGTTCATGTAGCAGTGATTGCGGTCCCTATTAGACGTGTCGAAGTTTGTGAACAAAATGACGCCCGCCATCAACTACCAATCAACTTTGGAACGCTTAGGCTTTGATTCAGAGCTTTTTCATGAAATGGCGGCGGTGTTTCAGAATGATGCATCGTGTAGATTAGCGCAATTGGAAAGAGCTGTTTCCGAAGGGAATGTGCCAGCAGTGGCGCTAGAGTCGCACGCTTTACGCGGCATCGCTGCGGCATTCGACGCTCGCCGCGCGGTGGAAGCGGCGGCTTACATTGAGTCGCAGGCCCTGATTTCAAAAGAGCTCCCGGAGAGATTGGAGATGCAGGAAATGCGATCTGCAATTGAGGAAGTCGCCGCGGCGCTCAAGCTATATCTGGCTCAGCCGGCGCCGCCGCGGTATCGGGTTGACTCAATCCGTGCGCAGCCGACTCGCGGCATTGAGACCAACGTCTCTTAGAACGCAGTCGAGCTCGCGTTGGATTGCTCGGCAGTCCAGACCGCAATTTGTCGTAGAATGAGATCGTCATGCGAGCCGATTCTGAAGAACTGCGTGGTGTCGAGCAGGCCTTGCGCCGTTGCTCGGCGCAACTTCAGGAACTCGCTCAGATTGCCGCGAGGCTCAATGCGGCACACGACATCCCGACCGTGCTGAATACGTTGACCGAAGGTGCGCGCTCGATCATCGGCGCTCATCAGTGCGTGACGAACCACAAGGTCGATCGCGATTGGTCGCGTAGCGTCAACGTGGTTTCTCTTTCGGACAAGTACGCTCCCTGGTGCGACTTCGACGCCGATATCGACGGTTCGGGCATTTATTCGTGGTCGTGCCAAACGAATCGGCCGTTACGACTTTCGCAAAACCAACTGACGTCGCATCCGGCATTTCGCAATTTCGGGACGCACGCCGACGACCACCCTCCGCTACGCGGTTTGCTCGTCGCTCCTCTAGTCGGACGCGACGGACGAAATCTAGGAGTGGTGCAACTCTCGGATAAGTACGAGGGAGATTTCACGGAAGACGACGAATCAATCCTCGTCCAGCTCGCGCAAATGGCTTCGGTCGCGGTTGAGAATGCGCTGCTTTATCGTGATCTACGCGATGCCGATCATCGGAAGGATCACTTTCTAGCGACGTTGGCGCATGAACTCCGCAATCCCTTGTCGCCGCTGACGGCCGCGGCGCAATTATTGAGTATGGAGCCGGGAAATGCCGCGCAGGTCGTCGAATTGACCGTCGTGATGTCGCGTCAGCTCGATCAATTGCGGCGACTGATTGATGATTTGTTGGATGTCTCACGTATTTCCAGCGGCAAGCTTATGCTTCGCCGACAGCCTGTGCTGTTGGCCGACGTCGTGGCCGCCGCGGTCGACGCAGCCAAGCCTTCAATGCAGGCTGCCGGACATTCCTTCGATCTCCGCGCGACGCAAGAACGCTTGGTCGTGTTCGGCGATCCCTTGCGGCTGGGGCAGATCGTTGGAAATTTACTCGTCAACGCGGTTAAGTATACGCCGTCGGGTGGAAGAATCTCACTAGATCTCGACGTGGTCGGTCGACAAGCTCGAATTCGCATTCAAGACAACGGGATCGGTATTGCGCCGGAAATGCTTGATAAGATCTTTGGTTTGTTTACCCAAGTTGATAGTTCAAACACTCGCGCCCAGGGAGGCTTAGGCATTGGGCTCACGCTGGCGAAGACGCTTGTGGAAATGCACGGCGGCGAGATTGAAGCCGCCAGTTCAGGACCCGCGCGAGGGAGCGTCTTTACGGTCTTTCTACCGTTGGCGGACGCGGCCCTATTTGTGGAAACGCATCCGTCGGCAAGCGAGCCGGAAATGCCGTTGCCGAACTTTCGTATCTTAGTCATCGACGACAATCATTCCGCCGCGCATTTATTGTCGCGCCTTTTGGAGAAGCTCGGACAGAATGTTCGTGTTGCCCATTCCGTGGCCGAAGGAGCGGCGGCAATTGCGACGTTTCAGCCCGATATTCTGATCTCCGACATCGCCATGCCTGAGGAGTCGGGCTACGAGCTGGCCGAACGTGTGAAAAAGCTGCTGCTGCCGAAGAAGCCGATCATGATCGCATTGACCGGTTACGGACAGGAATCTGATCGTCAAGAAGCGATAGCTGCGGGCTTTGATCTACATGTGACCAAGCCGATCGGTTTACCGGCGCTTAAAAAGCTGTTGGCAATGTTAAGTCGCGCCGAGCGTTCTTAGTTCGCCCTGCATGGGTTTCGGCACATGAAGTGCTGTGTTTTCTCTCGGCTGATTCTCAGCCACTCGAAGTTTGTTTGACGGTCTCCGTCTCCCGGCTTCAGTTTTTTCGATCTGCACGTAAAGGCGCAACAGTGAACACCATCTTGCTGATTATCTTAGTGCTCCTACTACTCGGAGCATTTCCATCTTGGCCGCATAGCCGCAATTGGGGCTACGCTCCCAGCGGATTGGTGGGCACAGTTCTCCTCATTTTCTTGATCTTGCTGCTCATGGGCCGAGTGTAGAGCAAGCGACTTCGTACACGAGTCCGTCGACATGTCGTGGTTGCTTCCACACCGGAATAGATTTTATGCCGTTCTGTCTTCGCATGGTTGCCGTTATTGCCGCGGTTGCATCGTTCCCTTCCGACGCTGCTTTCAGCCAAAGCATCGTACCGAGCGGTACGAGCGGCGCCGCAGCGCCGGCGGCCCGAGAGTCGTTGAAGTTTGGAGCCGACTATCAACTGGCTTCGTGGATGGCTGCGGATCTCAACGTGGCTCAGTCGCTATCCGATTTGGCGCAACAGAAGGGTAGCCGGTCGACTCAAGAGTTTGCGATGCAGTCTTCCCGCGTTCGAGCGAAGTGGGTTGAGTCGTTGAAACCCTTTCTCGGCGATGATGTACGCACTGCGTCGCCGCAGGCAGTGATTGGGGCGGATCCGGCTTCGGCGGCGAACTCGACCACGACGCCAAATGCGAACCGTTCACCGCCGACCGTGTCGATGTCGGAAGTGCCTGCGTTTGATCTCGTGAGCTTGAAACGCACTCTTGCCGAAGAAGCCCTCACGGCGACGCGACGAGATTGGAGTGAGTTGTCCGACGGCGCATTCGATCGGGCATATTGGGAATGGGAGGCCCGCACTGGCCGTTGCGGGGTAGATGCCTTAACCGTCTTTCGTGAGCATGCATCTCCGGCGCTTCGGCAAGTGATCGACGGCGTGCTGCCCGAACAAAAGGCGCGTGCTCAAGAAGCGGCACGACACGCCGAAGCGCAGCTTTGAACCAGGTTTATTATCTCGCACCGCGCGACGCGTGAGTTGTCGGGATGGTCGAAGATAATGCACTTCTTCCGCTTCATCCGGCGTCACAACAATATCCGGTCGAGTCGAATTCCGCTTCCAGCGTATTCGGCACGTACTTTGCTTTCCTGCTCTTTCGTAACGCTTGCGAGCGATCGGTGATTTCGACCGATTCGCTGATCGCAACTGCGCGTTCTCTACGAAAGGGCTTCTATCATGTTATCCTGGGCCTTGACGTTTTTGGTAATCGCACTGATCGCCGCCGCTCTTGGTTTCGGCGGAATCGCCGGCACGGCTGCGGGCATCGCCAAGATCGTGTTTTTCTTGTTCCTCGTGTTCTTCGTGATCAGCCTGATCATGGGCCGCCACGGACCCGTCGTATAGACGTCGTCCCGCGAAGTCTCTGTGAACGGCGGGGCGGCGACGATGAACGAACTCGTGCCGCGCGGTGATGGAGCCGCTGGATATTATTGACGGAAGATTCGGAGCATGATGATGCCCCGAGATGATAAATCAGCGTACGCTCTTGTTTGTCATCGTTTACGAAGGATACTGCTAGCTCCCAATACTTTCCGACGGGAGCTGCATGAACGCCGCTAATCCTCTCCTTCACGACGATGCCCTTGAGCGTCCGCTCGTTTCCGGAGCTGCGGGGCATTTCCTTGCCGTCCTGAGCGGCCTGCTTCTGTGGATCTTGCGGTGGGTATCCTTCGATATATTGGGAACCGACGGCTCCATCGCGTGGTCGATACTTCTGGTCATATTGATGGGGCGCGTCGTCGGCGGCTCCGCGAGTTGGACCGTGCTCTTCGTGGGGCTTGTCCCGATTGTTTGGCTGCGTTGGATCGCCCATCGGCCCGATGTCTCCTTGGCATCAGCCGATATCCTCATTCGTTCGATTACCTACCTCGGAATCGGCGGCTACGCGACGCTGCAGCGCGAGCGATGGCGGATGCGCATGCGTGTTCTCCGTGCCGAGGAGCGCGCCGCAGTCGAGGCGAATAGTCGCTGGCAGATGGCCTCTGAGTTTGCAGAGATCGGTACCTTCGATTGGGACATCCAAGCCGACACGTCGATTTGGTCCCCCGTCATGAAGCGACTCCACGGCTTCGCCGTCGGTGAGCATGACGGAAAGGCGACCACCGGGTTCCAACGCGTGCATCCGGACGATGTCGCCGTGATTCAGCAGGCGGTCACGGCAGCCGCCGCGAGCGGCGAAACCACTTCACTCGTCTACCGTGTGCGCCTTCCCGACGGTCGTGAGCGGTGGATTGAGGGAATCGGTCGTGCGCAGTCGGAGAACGGCCGGCCGCGACGCGTCGTCGGCGTCTGTATCGACGTCACCGAGCGACACGAGGCCAAGCTTGCCTCGGTGCGGTTCGAAGCGCTGACGACGCACGCGCCGGTCGGCATTTATCAGTCGAACGTCGCCGGGCGCTGTGTGTATGTGAATCCAGCCTGGACGAGAATTCTCGGACACACGCTGAACGACCTGATTGACGACAAGTGGATTCGCTGGATCCATCCCGACGATCGAGATCGCATCGTTGCGCTCTGGACGGATATCAATAAGGACCCGCGCCCGTTCGAGACGGAGTTGCGGTATTTGCATGTCGACGGCCGCACCATTT
>CAZWDN010000015.1:0-37532 GCA_964633125.1 uncultured Pirellula sp.
GAGCGCGACGTATCGGCAGATGAGCAGCGATACGACGCCACGATTAAAGGAACGGCAAACTACGGTTGAGGCGCCCACGTCGGTCGACTCCGACAATCGCCTGCTTTGGCGAGCCAACCGGCGACGGCTCGACGCCGAAGCATTGCGCGACTCGCTGTTGCTGCTCGGCGGCAAGCTCGACAGAACCATGTACGGCCCGAGCTTTCAGGACTTCGTAATCGATAAGCCGCAGCATTCGCCGCACTACGAATACCATTTGCACGACCCGGAAGACCCGAAGTCGCATCGACGCAGCATTTATCGCTTTATCGTGCGATCGCAGCCGCAACCGTTTATGACGACGTTCGATTGCGCCGACCCGTCGATGCAAGTCGATCGACGCAATGAAAGCCTTTCGCCGCTGCAAGCGTTGGCGCTACTCAACAACAACCTCACCGTGACGATGGCGAAGCACTTCGCCCGGCGCCTCGAATCGCGCGGCGGAACGTCGTCGGAGCAGATCGCAAGAGGTTTCTTCGAAACGGCAGGCCGCGAGGTTGCGCCGGACGAACTGGCGGCGCTCGTCGCGTACGCCGAACGCAACGGGCTCGCCGCAACGTGCCGTGTGCTGCTGAATCTCAACGAATTCATGTTCATCGATTAGGAGCGAGGCCATGAGTTCAGATCGATTCAACCGTCGAGCAATGTTGCAAACGCTCGGCGCCGGCTTCGGCGGACTGGCGCTATCGGCGATGCTCGCGGACGACGTGCGCGGCGGCGCGGCGGCCGTTTCCGCGTCGGGCGGCCTGCCCGGATTGCCGCACTTCACGCCCAAGATCAAACGCGTCGTGCAACTCTTCATGGCCGGAGCGGCGAGTCATATCGATCTCTTTGACTTCAAGCCGGATTTGGTGAAGTACGACGGCAAGCCCTCGGACTTCGGCGAGAAGGTCGAGGCGTTTCAGAACGGCCTCGGACCTTGGATGAAGCCGGTATGGGACTTCAAACCGTACGGCGATTGCGGCAAGTTGCTGAGCGAACCCGTCGCCGCGCTCGGCGATTGCGTCGATCAAATGGCGTTCATTCACAACATGGTCGGCAAGACCGGCGTGCATAGCCAGTCGACCTATTTACAAGCGACCGGCTTTCAAACGCCCGGCTTTCCCGGCATGGGCTGCTGGATCAGCTACGGCCTCGGCAGCCTCAACGAAAACTTGCCGACGTTCGTCGTGCTGCCCGACCACCGCGGTTTCGCGTCGAACGGCCCCAAGAACTGGGATAGCGCGTTTCTGCCGGCGCAGCATTCCGGCACGGCGATCTACCCCGGCCGAAATCCGCCGATAGCCGATCTCTCGCCGACGCGCGGCGGCGACTTCATCAATGCCCGTGAAGAAGCGGATGCCCACGCGCTGTTAAAGAAGCTCAACGGCGAACACGCCGCGACGCGCGCCGACGACACACGACTGGAAGCTCGCATCCGCAGCTACGAACTCGCCGCGCGGATGCAACTCGCCGCTCCGGAAGCGCTCGATCTCTCGCAGGAACCGACGCACATCCTCAAGCTCTACGGACTCGATCACGGCCGCACTTCGTTCAATGCGGAGATCAACGCGATCGAGGAGACGGAATACTTCGCGAAGAAGTGCTTGGTCGCGCGGCGGCTGCTCGAGCGCGGCGTACGCTTCGTGCAGATCTGGAGCGGCAACGACAACGGCTTTCCACGCCGAAATTGGGACTCGCACGAGGATGTCCGCCGCGATCACGGCCCGCTTGCGGAAGGCATGGCTCGCGGCGCGGCCGGCTTGATTCAAGACTTGCGCCAACGAGGGCTGCTCGAAGACACGCTCATTCTCTGGACGACGGAGTTCGGCCGCATGCCTTCGACGCAAGGAGGCAAGGGACGCGACCATAACCCGTACTGCTTTACCAATTGGCTCTGCGGCGGCGGTATCAAAGGGGGCGTTTCGCATGGACCGAGCGACCAATGGGGCTACAAGCCGGTCGATCGGGAACATCCGACGACGGTGTACGACGTGCATGCCACGATCCTGCATTTGCTCGGCATCGACCACGAACGGCTGACCGTGCGACACAACGGCATCGACCGCCGCCTCACCGACGTTCACGGCCATGTGATTCGCGAGATTCTCGCCTAGCTCAACAGCGGCAGCATGTAATTGTCAGCCGCGATGCGCAGCAGAGCGTTTACTTGTCGCAGTCGCGGCAAGAGCACTCTGCTGCGCATCGCGGCCAACCCGCCGCATTCGGCCGTGCTTCCGCCGATGGACGATCGCTACGGCGGCGATTAAAGTACATCACCGCAATTCCCGCCCGCTTTGAGAGCCCTTTGCCATGAGACGGATGCTCCTAATAGTCACGATGCTAATCGGCCTCGGCGCGCCGATCTCCGCCGCCGAGCCGTTCGAACTGAAGGACGGCGATCGCGTCGTCTTCTTGGGGAACACCCTCATCGAGCGTGAGCAGAAGTACGGTTACTGGGAACTGCTGCTGACCGTCGCTTGGCCGGAGCGAAATGTGACGTTTCGCAATCTCGGTTGGAGCGGCGATACCGTTTGGGGAGAATCGCGCGCGGGGTTCGGCACCCAGGCCGACGGCTTCAAAGCCCTCCAAGATCAAGTTGCCGAAGCGAAGCCGACTGTGCTCTTCGTCGGCTACGGCAACGTCGAAGCGTTCGCCGGGGAGAAGGGGCTGCCGAAGTTCGTCGAAGGGTTGAATCAACTGCTCGACGTGCTGGAGCCGACCAAGGCGCGGATCATCATCCTGGGGCCGACGCTGCAAAACGGCTCCGAGTCTCCCAACCCCCGCTGGAAACAGTACAACGCGGACGTTCGCAGCTACTCTCGGGCCATGTCGGAGGCCGCGAGTAAGCGCGGACATCGATTTGTGGAATTCATCACCATCACCGAGAGCAAGCCGTTTCAATCTGAAGAAGTGCTGCCGATGACCGAAGACGGCGCTACCATCGCCGAGCTCGGCTACGTTGCGTTGTTCGACACCATCGCCGATCAATTGCAACTGCCCGAGGAAAACGAGACGATGGCCGACAAGCTCTTCCCCGAAGACGGCGCCGCGCCGCCGCTACTCGCCGGAATTCTCAAAAAGAACGAACTCTTCTTCCACCGCTGGCGGCCGCAGAACGAAACCTACCTGTTCGGCTTCCGCAAGCACGAACAGGGAAAAAACGCCACGGAAGTGTTCGAGTTTGATCCGCTCGTCGCCGCCGAAGAAAAGAAAATCGCCGAGTTGCGACGGCAGCTTGCCGCGCTCGTGAAGAAAGCCAATGGTGCGAAATGAACGTTGTTGATCAGAACAAGAAGAAAACGGTCCGAAGCACGCTCCGCTCCGCGTCGAGGCTAACGGTTCTTTGTAGCGCAGCGATGCTCTTAACGGCGGCGCCGGCCTTGGCGCAGCGTGATCTGAAAGACATTCCGCCGCCGGAGCCGGAGCTCGAACGGCAAGCGCTCGAGCTCGCCGACGGCCTGGAGATCAACCTGTTTGCCGCCGACCCGCTTCTGGCCAAGCCGGTGCAGATGAATTTCGACGCCGCCGGCCGGCTGTGGGTCGCCACGAGCGAAACCTATCCGCACATTCTGCCCGGCCAAGCCGCGAACGACAAAATCATCGTGCTGGAAGACGCCGACCAAGACGGCCGCGCCGATAAGACCACGGTTTTCGCCGACGGCCTCCTAATTCCGACCGGCGTGGAACCGGGAAGCTTTGCAGGCACCGACGGCGCATTCGTCGCCAACAGCACCGAACTGATTTATCTCGGCGACGAGGACGGCGATCGCAAATCCGATTATCGCACGACGTTGCTCTCCGGCTTCGGCACGGAAGACACGCACCACCTCCTGCACACGCTGCGCTGGGGCCCCGACGGCCGGCTCTACATGAACCAGTCGATCTACATTCACAGCCATATCGAAACGCCGTTCGGCGTCCGGCGGCTCGGCGGCGGCGGCATTTGGCAATACCACCCGCAGACGCAACGGCTGGAAGTCCTCTCGCGCGGCTGGATCAACCCTTGGGGCCACCAGCACGACAAGTGGGGCCAATCGTTCGTCACCGACGGCGCCGGCGGCGAAGGAATCAACTACACGTTTCCCGGCGCCACGTTTCCCACAGCTCCCGGCGCAGCGCGCGTGCTGAGCGGCCTGAACCCGGGAAGCCCCAAGTATTGCGGATTGGAGATCATCAGCGGTCGGCATTTCCCCGACGATTGGCAAGGCGACCTCATCACGTGCGACTTCCGCGCCCACCGCGTCGTGCGTTTCAAGCTCACTGAAAGCGGCTCCGGCTACGTTTCGCGCGAGCAGCCCGAGGTGATTAAGACAACGCACGTGGCGTTCCGCCCGATCGACGTCCGCCTCGGACCCGACGGCGCGCTCTACATCGCCGACTGGTACAACCCGATCATTCAGCACGGCGAAGTCGATTTCCGCGACCCGCGTCGCGACCATACGCACGGTCGGATCTGGCGCGTGACCGCTAAGGGGCGTCCGTCGGCTCCGCGTCCCTCGTTCGACGCGGAGACTCCGACGAAGACGTTCGACCAATTGCGTGCGCCGGAAGCCTACGCCCGCCATTTTGCGAAGCGGTCCCTCGTCGACCAATGGGCGCCGGAAGACCTCGACGCTTGGATCGCGAAACTCGACAAGAATGCGCCGGATTACGACCAAGCACGTCTGGAAGCCCTTTGGCTGCAACAAACCTGGGACGACGTCGACCTCGTGTTGGTCGAGAGTCTGCTCGACAGCAAGGATCATCACGTGCGCGCCGCCGCCGTGCGCGCGGCCGGCAGCCTCGTCGAGAACGAGGCATCGCTCTTTGAGCGTATTGCCGCGCGGGCCCAAGACGAACATCCGCAAGTGCGGTTAGAAGCCGTATGCGCGCTGCGCAACGTCGCCACGCCGGAGTCGGTCGCCGCGGCGCTACAAGTGCTCGACCGTCCGATGGACGAATTCATCGACTTTGCCCTTTGGCAAACGTGCCGTGAACAAAAGGAGGTCTGGCTCCCGACGATCTTGGCCGAGAAGTCGGAGTCGCCGCTGTACGACAAGCCCCTGCAACTGGAGTTCGCACTGCGGGCCGTCGATGAGCCTACGATCGTACCGCCTCTGGTGCGATTACTGAACGGCGGTCGCCTCCCCGTCGATCACCGCGAAGGAGTTTTGGAACTCATCGCGAGGCTCGGCGCGCCGCAAGATTTGGCGATGATCTTTCGTCGCGTGTTGGAAAGTCCGAATCAAGACGCCGACGCACAACTGGCCCTCATCAACGCGCTAGCCGGCGCCGCCACGACGCGCAACGTTCGCCCCGCCGGCGACCTGTCGCTTCTTGACGAGATTCTAGAAGCACCCGACGAACGGGTCGCAGCCGCCGCCGCGAGGCTCCTCGGCATCTGGAAAATTGAGCAAGCACGTCCCGACCTTATACGCATGGCGGAGACGAAGAAAGATCCTGCGGCGCGAAGCCTTGCGGCCGTCGCGGCGCTCGGCGATCTCGGCGGTTCGGCTTCACTGCAAGCGCTGATCAAATTGAGCAGTGATTCCTTCTCGACGCCGACGCGCCAAACGGCGGTCATGGCGTTGGCGAAAGGTTATCCGAGCGCGGCGGGTCAGGCCGCCGTCTCGCTGCTGACGTCGGTCGAGCCGGACACCGTGGACGCCGCTGCGATCATCGAGGCATTCACGACGCGTCAAAACGCCGCGGCGGCGTTTCGCACGGCGCTGGCCGACAAGCGACTGCCGGCCGACGTCGCCAAGCTGGCCGTGCGCACGGCGCGCAGTTCCGCCAAGCCGGACGAAGCGCTCATCACCGCGCTGCTCAAGGCCGGCGGTATTAGCGGCACCGGCTTGCAACTCACTCCGGAACAAACGGCTCAACTCGTCGACGACGTCAAAAAGTCGGGCGATCCGGCCCGCGGCGAGACGTTGTTCCATCGCAAAGACTTGAATTGCGTGAAATGCCACGCCGTCGGCGGAGCAGGGGGACGCGTCGGCCCGGACCTTGTGAGCATTGGCGCCAGCGCGCAGCTTGATTACCTCGTCGACTCGCTCGTGCAACCGAACAAGGCGATCAAAGAAGGCTACCATTCGCTGGTCGTCGTCACCGACGACGGACTGACCCTCAGCGGCGTCAAGGTGCGCGAGACCGACAAAGACCTCATTCTTCGCAACGCGGAAGACGTGGAGCTCACCGTGCCGCTCAAGGCGATTGAAGAGCGCACGCAAGGCATGTCGCTCATGCCCGCCGGCTTGGTCGACAACCTCACGCGTCAAGAGCTGATCGATCTCGTTCGCTTCTTGGGCGAACTCGGCAAGGTCGGGCCCTACCAATTGAAACCGGATCGCACGGTCCGCCGCTGGGAAAGCTTCGTCATGACGCAGCAAGGGGTGGAATTGTTGCGGCGAAATCGCCTCGGCATTGCGGCGACGAACGACGCCCGACTTTCCTGGGAACCGGCCTACGCAAGGTTCGACGGCGCGCTGCGGCTCGATATGCTCGGCGTGCTCGGCTCGGTGAAGAACAAGTTCATGAAGGTGCCGCCGTTCACGCTCGTGCGGTTTCAGATCGACGTGCAACAAGCAGGTCCGATCGATCTACAGTTCGATACCGCCGCAAGCCTGCAGATTTGGCTCGACGGCAAGCCGCTGGAGCCCGCCGACCGTCTCCGGATCGAACCATCCGTCGGGCGCCATACCGTGACGATCGCCGTGGATCGCGAAGCGCGCAACGATCGACTCGCCTGCAAGCTCGTCGACGTCCCAGGCTCGCCGGCGCAGGCGATTCCGGTAACGGTGAAGTAAAGCATCGGCCCCTCGGGGCAGGAGCTTAGCAAACCCCGCAAATACGGGGAATTCGCGTATTTCCGCGCGAACCTCTCCCCGGTCGAGGTTCTCCACAAAGTTGCCTTGGCCGAGTATGATAGTGAATTCGGTAGAGGCGATACGTCGCGTACAAGGCGAGACGCGCAATTCTCGCCGGGCATTCACGAAAGAGCCGGGGTTATGGTCAGCAGCACGCCGCGAACCATGTTCGCGAAAATCTGGGATGAACACGTCGTCCACGAGGAACCGGGCAAATCGACGGTCCTCTACATCGACCGTCACTTGGTACACGAGGTCACCAGCGCCCAGGCCTTCGAAGGCCTTCGCCTAGCGGGCCGCAAGGTGCGTCGACCGGCCCTGACCACGGCCACGCCCGACCACAACATTCCCACGACGGATCGCTCGCTGCCGATCGCCGACCCGATTTCGAAGCAGCAGATCGACACCCTACGCAACAATTGCCGAGAATTCGACATCAAGCTCTACGACTTGAACGACCCGAAACAGGGCATCGTCCACGTCATCGGCCCGGAACTCGGCCTCACGCAGCCCGGCATGACGATCGTCTGCGGCGACAGCCACACGGCGACGCACGGCGCGTTCGGCGCTTTGGCGTTCGGCATCGGTACGAGCGAAGTCGAGCACGTACTCGCCACGCAAACGCTGCTGCAATACAAGCCGAAGACGTTTGAAATCCGCGTCGAAGGCAAGTTGCCGCAAGGCGTCACTGCAAAAGACCTGATCCTGTACGTCATCGGACAAATCACGACCGACGGCGGCACCGGCTACTGCATTGAGTACGCAGGCGAAGCCATTCGCAATCTCTCGATGGAAGAGCGCATGACGGTCTGCAATATGACGATCGAAGCCGGCGCGAGGGCAGGCATGATCGCGCCGGACGAAAAGACGTTTGAATATCTCCGCGGCCGCGAGTTTGCGCCGCAGGGGGCCGCGTTCGACGCCGCCGTGGCGCGCTGGAAAGCCCTCACGACCGACGCGGGCGCGAAGTTCGATCGCTCGGTGACTTATCAGGCCAAGGATATCGCGCCGCAAGTGACTTGGGGAACCAACCCGGGGCAGGTAGCTTCCGTTACTTCGGCCGTGCCCGACCCCGCGGCGATGAAGGACGACACCGAGCGCAAGACGGCCGCGGCCGCGCTCGACTACATGGGCCTCAAAGCCGGTACGCCGCTGACGCAGGTGAAGCTCGACCGTGTGTTCATCGGCAGCTGCACCAACAGTCGCATCGAAGACTTGAGGGCCGCCGCGGCCGCCGCCAAGGGACACAAGGTCGCCGGGCACGTCGGAGCGATGGTGGTGCCGGGCTCAGGCCAAGTGAAGCAGCAAGCCGAGGCCGAAGGACTCGACAAGATATTCAAGGACGCGGGCTTCGAGTGGCGCGAGGCCGGCTGCAGCATGTGCCTAGCAATGAACCCCGACAAGCTCGAACCGGGCGAACGTTGCGCGTCGACCTCGAATCGCAATTTCGAAGGCCGACAAGGCAAGGGAGGCCGCACGCATTTGGTGTCGCCCGCAATGGCGGCGGCCGCCGCTTGTGCCGGTCATTTTGTCGACATTCGCGAATGGAATTTCCAAGCGTAAGGTCACAGCCCCCGACATCACGAACTGAGAACCAAGTACTCCATACCACCAACTGCCACATGAAATCGTTCACCAAGCTCACCGGCCTCGTCGCTCCGATGGATCGGGCCAACGTCGATACGGACCAAATCATCCCGAAGCAGTTTCTCAAGCGCATCGAGCGCACCGGTTTCGGCGAATTCCTCTTTTGGGACTGGCGCCGCAAGGCCGACGGCTCCGAAGACCCGGCCTTTGAGTTGAACAAGCCGGAGCTAAAGGGCGCCCCCATATTATTGGCTCGGCGCAATTTCGGTTGCGGCTCGTCGCGCGAGCACGCCCCTTGGGCTTTGGAAGATTACGGCTTCCGCTCGATCATCGCGCCGAGCTTTGCCGACATTTTCTATAATAACTGTTTCAAGAACGGCATGTTGCCGATCCGTTTGAGCGAAGAGCAAGTCGACGACTTGTTCGCCCGCGCCGCGAAGCACCCGGGCTATCGCTTGTCCGTCGACTTGGAAAGCCAAACGATCAAGGACGATTTCGGATTGACGCTTTCATTTGAAGTCGATCCGTTCCGGCGTCATTGCCTGCTCAACGGCCTGGACGACATCGGCCTCACTCTGGCGCATGTCGATAAGATCGCCGCCTACGAAGCCGCGCACGGCATCTCGGCCTAACCGATTCCGAATGCTGCTTGCCGTTCCCCTCCGCATCGGCAACAATACTTCGCGCACGGCGCAATTCGAATACGGATGGCGCGTCGGCGCAGAGTCAGCATCGCCGCGAGAGGGCTTCCAGAATGCATCGAGCGAAATCGGGATCGATCTTAGTCGTTGCCGTCGGACTAGTTGCCGCCGTCACGTCGTCGTTTGCAGCGGCGGCCGACGAGCCGAAAAGCGAGGCCGTTACGAAAGTTCCGCTGGGCTTGGACCCGTTGCCGATTCCGGCCGACAATCCGCAAACGGCCGCCAAGATCGAACTCGGCAAGCAACTCTACTTCGATCCCCGCCTTTCTTACGACGGCACGATCAGTTGCGCCACCTGCCACGACCCGAAAAAGGGCTGGAGCAACGGCGAACAGTTCGGCGTCGGCATCAAAGGCCAAAAGGGAGGACGCAACTCACCGACGGTGCTGAACGCCGCGTATTTCCCGCTTCAGTTCTGGGACGGCCGCGCGAAGGAGCTTGAAGGGCAGGCCCTCGGGCCGATTCAAAATCCGATCGAGATGGGGCATACGCTGGACGCATGCGTCGAATGCTTGAGCGGGATTGACGGCTATAAGAAGCAATTCAAGGAAGTGTTCGGTACCGAAGTCACCGCCGACGGCATTGCCAAAGCCATCGCCGCTTTCGAACGCACCGTACTTTCCGGCGATGCGCCGTACGACCGCTACAAGGCCGGCGACAAGAAGGCCCTGAGCGCTGCGGCGGAGCGCGGCATGAATTTGTTTTTCAACAAAGCACACTGCAGCGCGTGCCACGCGGGCGCCAACTTCAGCGATGCGGCGTTTCATAACATCGGCGTCGGCATGGACAAGGAAAAGCCCGATGAAGGTCGGCAAGCGATTAGCAAGATGCTCGGCGACCGCGGGGCCTTTAAAACTCCCGGCCTACGCGAGATTGCCCGCACGGCGCCGTATATGCACGACGGCGGCATGAAGACGTTGGAGGAGGTCGTCGAGCATTACAACAAGGGGGGCGTCGCCAACCCGCAACTCGACGAAGAAGTCTTTCCGCTGCAACTCACGGCGGAAGAAAAAGCCGATCTCGTTACGTTTCTGAAGGAAGGTTTGTCGAGCGCGAGCTACCCGATGGTGACTCCGCCGAAATTGCCTAAGTAGCGAAGTGAAAGTGTGTTCGTTGGTTTGTAGCCGAACGGCCGCATTCGCAAGCGCACGCCGCGACGTTTACGGACTCGCAGGCGTGCGCAACTCGACGCCGCGGCCGCCGTTCATGGATTGACCATTTCATTCAGTGAGGAGAGAGAGCTATGAAGTCGTATTGCAGTCTGATCGTCGCCGGCGCGCTGATGGCGTTCGGCGTCGTCTCCCCGGCGAACCAAGCCCGGGCCGAAGACAAAGTGAAGGTCACGCCCGTGCTGACCGGCCTGTTGAACCCGAGCGGACTAGCCGCCGAACCGGGCACCACGCACCTGCTCGTTTCCGACAGCGGCGCCGGCCGCATCCTGTGCTTCCATACCGACGGCTGGGAGTATGAAAAGGTCGTCACGAAGTTCGGTAAAGACGTTTACGGCAAAGGACCCATGTACGACGTCGGCCCGCTCGGGCTGGCCTTCATGGGCAAGCAACTTGTGGTCGGCGGCGGAGAAAAGGTGGATGGTGAAGAAGTGGTGAGCATTTTCACGATGCCGCCGCACGGCAAGAGTATCACGGCCGACAAGGCGACGACGCTCGGACCGATCAAGGCCGGCGCCGACTCGGCCAAGGGAGAGGGCAACTTCTTCGGCGTAGCAGTCACGAAGAACGCGATCTACATCACCTCGAACGGCGACGACACCAAGGGCTGGATTCTCAAGTCGGAGATTTCCGGCGGCAAGGCCGGCCCGCTCAAACCGTTTATCGCAACGAAGTCGGCCGTCAGCGTCGACGCTCCGGCCGGCATCGCCGTCGACAAACACGGCCATCTCGTGGTCGGCCAAATGGGGGAAGTCGGCGTCGCAGGCGATAGCCTCCTGACGATCTACGACGAGAGCGGCAAGTTGCTCGCCTCGCCGAAGACCGGCCTCAGCGACATCGTCGGCCTGGCCTACTCGCCCAAGTCGGGCAAGCTCTATGCCGTCGACTTCTCGTGGGCCGACCCGAAGGCCGGCGGTCTGTTCCGCATCGACCTGAGCGGCGAGACCAAGGATGCGACGGTGAAGACCGAAAAGCTTTGCTCGCTCGATAAGCCGGCCGCCATGGCGTTCGGTAACGACGGCGCGCTATACGTCGCCGAATTTGGCACGCAAGCCGAAGGCTCGACCGTGCGACCCGGCCGGCTCGTGAAGATCGAAGGGGATCTGTAATCCCGCATCGATCTTGAATGGATGATATCTTGCGGAGCGGCGGGCAATGCATTTTGCCCGCCGCTCTTTTTCGTACCGCCCCGCCGCCGAGGAGCCGCCGATGCCCAGCCGCCGTGAAAAAATCGAAGCCATGCTCGCTAAGGATCCGAACGACGCGTTCCTCCGTTACGGGCTTTCGCAAGAACTCGACAAAGAAGGAGACCACGAGCGCAGCTTGGCGTTGTTGGCGGAGTTGCGTCGGCATCAGCCGCCTTACGTCTCGGCGTTCTTCATGGCCGCTCAGCAACTGGTGCGACTCAGCCGCATCGACGAAGCGCGCGCCGTCTTGCGCGATGGGATCGAGGAGGCCCGCCGCCAGCGAAACGATCACGCCGCGGGGGAAATGAGCGAACTGCTGACCCAGTTGGGAAGCCTCGGAGAGTAACTACGGACACGAGCGACAACCGAGGGCGCCGCTAAATCGTCTTAACGGCGTCTGGAAACGCGGAATCGATCTGCTCTAATGGCGACCGCATTTCGGCCGTTTTCACCTTACTCCATCTCACGTCGTCTTCCTTGAGGTATCGCCATGCGAGGGTTTCGGGTCGCCGCGTTCGTGTTCAGCGGGTTACTTCTTTGTAGTGCCGATGCCCGCGCGCAGTTTGCGCCGCAGTACGAGACCGTGGCCATCACGGAATTCATGACGACGCCGATCGGCGAACAGGATAGCCGCGAGTGGGTCGAACTCTTCAACTTCGGCAAAGAGCCGGTGAACCTCAAGGGCTTTCAACTGACCGACGGCAAGAACGACATCTGCGACATTCCCGACGTGACGATTAAGCCGGGCGACTTCGTAATCGTCGTCGTCGGCCACGACCGCCGGCGTTTCGATACCGATCGCAAGGCGATTTTCGAAGCGGAATGGCTCGGCGGCAAAGCCGACCCACGAGTCGTGGGCGTCGATCAAACGTACTTCAGTCTGGAGCGCGCCGACGCAATCATTCTGCAGAACCGTCGGCGAACCCCGATTTGGATGGTCGGCTGGAAGGCCGATGATCGAGCCGGCATGTCGACGTATTTGGCGGTCGACAACTTTAACATTCGCTCCTACGGCGATCGCGACAAGCCTGCCGTAGATCGCGCCGGAAACGACGGCACGGCGCTTGGTTACGAAGGCCAACAGACCAGCAAGGAAGACGTCGCTTGGACGTCGGATCCTGCGAAGATGGAAGCGGTCGGCGGGCTGATTTACAAGGCGAAGTCCGACGGCGGCGACAACGAGCCGAGCGTCGGCAGCCCGCTCAAAGGCAATTATAAACCGATGCCGTAAACGGTCGACCGGCTGCTATTTCGCGAAGGCCCGTTCGGCGCACCGCGCGAGCGATTGCATGACGAGCGCCGCGGCGTCCGCCGAGCAACTATTGATTTCGCCGTACTGGGACGTGCGCCGACCGTAGCAATACGGAGGTCGTACGTCCCATTGGCGTTTGGGGATTAGGTAGCCGATCTCATCGTTGGCCAAACCGACGACGAGCAACTTCTCGCTCGGCAGCAGCTTCGTAACATGCGGCTCGCGCGGAGCATCGGGAAAATCGGCGCCCGGATCGACCGGTTCTTGCAGCTTTCCGTAAACCAGCTCCGGATACAATTCGCCGGGAATGCACGCGGCGTATAGTTCGCCCAGACGCACGACCCCCACTTCCGTTTCCAGCGCGGCAAGCTCTTTTCGCCGCTCGCCGACCGGCGGTTCGCCGCGACGGACGGCGTCGCCGGTCCAAAGGAACGACTCGCGCCGCAGAACGCCGAGCGTTTGCGCCAAACGATACGCCGGATTCTCCACCGGTACGAACACCGTTTCCGTAAACGAATCAAGCGGCGTGAGTGCGACGGGCGATGCCGACTCGACCCCCTCGGCGGCTGCCGCGGCGACGTCGCGCCCATACCGTTCCGCATACTCGAACGTGCCGCCGGGGAGTTGCTTGCCGGATTCGTCTTGGTACAAACCGCCGGGAGGGGCGAGCAATCCCCCGAGAGCGCCGCTGACGTAAACAACCGGACAACCGTACCGCTTTTCAAGCTCGGCGACCGCGGCATATATGAAGTCGGCGGTAAGCAACGTATTACGACTGCCGAGTTCCTCGGGGTGGCAGTTCCATTGCACGAGCAGGCCGGTCGGCTTCGTGCGCTGCGAATCCGCGGCGGAATAGAATGCGACGACACGCAACACATCGTCGAGTACATGAGGAAGTCGGCTATCACGTAACAACCTCGGTGCGGAGTTCGTTCCGTAAGCGGCAAGAGACGGAGCAAGCAGCTTCTCGGCAGCCCGCACGGCCCCCACCGTGCGCTCGACGATCAAATCGAGATACGCCTCATCGACCCCATATTGCAAAGGGCTCGCCCCCCAAATGCCGACGACGTCCGGCGCTTCGTGATCGTGGGAGCTGGCAACGAGCACGTAGGCGTAGTCCGCGAGTCGCTCGCGAATGCGCCGCACCGTCGGCAACTGCAGGCCGATGGAATCGACGCCGACAATCGCGACGCGCCGCTCGCCGTCGCTCAAAACAAGCGCACGCGCCATGAGCGGATCGTGAACGCCCGTGGCGCGGCGTCCCTGACCGTAGCCGGCCATCCATACGGGTCGATCGTCGTGAAGCGGCGGCGTCACGTCCGCCGAAGCTAAGCCGACCTGAAGGTTTCCGGCTGATGCGGTGGTCGCGGCGGCCGGAAACACCAGAACGACCAGCCCCGACCAAAGCAGTAAATTCCGCATGGTTTCGTCCTCGCAACACGACTCGGCGTCAATCGTCGAAACTGCGGACGATCGGCGGCTGATGGCGAAAATCCACGGCCTGCTCGCACCAACCGGCGGTCGCAAGCAACGGCCCCTCGCTCCACGGCGCGCCGACGAATTGCATGGCGATCGGCATATCGTCGTCGCCCAAATCGCACGGTAACGAAACTACCGGCAGGCCCGAAAAACTCCACGGTGCTTGAAACGTAGGATCGCCGGTCGTATCCAACGGCGGCGCCGTATGGCTGACGGCCGGCAATACCAGCGCGTCGAGTTGCTGTTCGAGCAGTAGGGCTTCTATCGCGCGGCGGAACTGCAGTTGATGCTCCAGCGCGCGCGAATAATCGACGGCCGTCGCGGCCAAGCCTTCGTTGAGTAGCTCGCTGATCCGCGGGCCGTAGTCCCCGCGGCGAGCTAAGAACGTCTCGCGATGATAGGCGGCCGCCTCGACTGCCATGATGATTCGATGCGAACGATGCACTTCGGCAAATTCCTTCGGCATGCCGACGACGGCGACGCTTGCCCCGGCCTTTCGCAAGCGATCCATACCGGCCGTTACGCCGCGACGGACGTTGTCGTTGGACTTGTCGAAAAAATAATCGCGAACCAACCCGAGCCGGGGCATGCCGGCCGGATCAAGCTCGGTTTGGAATGCGTCGTCTCCGCCGGATGCTTGCGGTCGGGCCGCCGAACAGGGATCGAGCGCGTCGAAGCCGATTAAGGCGCGATAGGTAAGTTCCAAATCGCCGACGGTGCGAGCCAGCACGCCGGGGTGATCGAGGTGGTACGCCAAGGGAACGATGCCCCGCAGGCTTAAACGCCCCCAAGTCGGCTTGAGACCCGCCACGCCGCAATACGAAGCGGGACGAATGATCGAACCGCCGGTCTGCGAGCCGAGTGCGGCGAAGCACATGCCGCACGCCGGCGCCGCGGCCGATCCGGCGCTGCTCCCGCCGGGCGTCCGCTTCAGGTTCCAAGGGTTACGCGTCGGCGACGGATCGAACGACGCAAACTCGGTCGTCACGGTTTTGCCAAGCAACACGGCGCCCGCTTCGCGCAACTTCCGCACGACGAACGCGTCGCCGGCCGCGGGCGCGTCGGGCCGCACTTTCGCGCCAGCCAGCGTCGGCAATCCGGCAACATCGATAATGTCTTTGACGCCGAGGGGAATTCCGTGCAACGGGCCGCGGTCGAACCCGGAGATCAATTCATCGCGAGCTTGCTCGGCCGCCGCGCGCGCGGCGCTCCGATCGACGACGACCCACGCGCGGACGTCGGACTCCAGGGCATCGATGCGAGCCAAGCACCGTTCAAGCAGCGTAACGGGCGTCAGTTCGCCGCTGCGCAGCAGCGCGCCGGCGGCCGAGATCGAGAGCGGTTGAGTCATTTTCCACGAGCGAGGGTTACGGAACTTTCGACGCGGCGTAAAACGCCGCAAACGCGAACCGCTAGTGTCTCGCATGCCGAGCGCGCATGCAATGACCGCCGACGCGGTTGTTAGTGCTTGTGCGTCGAGCAGAATTGCGCGACGGCGCAACCCGTACCGCAGCTGCCGCAACCCGTCGCATTCTCGGTGCCGCAATCCGGGCCGCATCCGACGGCGACGGCATCGCTAAAAGCGCGAAATTGCACTTGCGCGTCATACTCTTCCGCAAGCTCTTGAGCGAGCAATTCCCAACCGGGCGGCTCGTCGCCGAGGAAATAAAAAATCAACGACCGACCGTCGAATAAATGCTCGACGTCGAGCAGCGCCGCATCCAGGCCGAGTTCGTCGATCTTACGCGTGCAAGCGTCGAAGGCGGCTGCGCGGTTCTTCACCAGGCGCGTCTGCAGTAATTCATCCTGCGCCGTGAGGCCGCGCAGAATCTCGCCTCCCGCCGGCGCCCCTGCGTCCCCGTTAATCGGAGCCAAGACCTCGCCGAGTTCCAAGCCGCGCGCCGTACGCAGCACGACATGCGCGCCGCGCGGATAGCGCACCGCGTCGACCGCCGCGAAAGCCGCGACGAAGCCGGGAGCTCCCCAACGAATCAGATGCTTGGAAGCCACGTACGCAATACCTCGGGCGATAAACCAGCGACGAAAACGTTATTCTCGCAGGCACGGCCGGAAATGCCAAGCTCTGAGCACCCCCGCTTCGGGCCGATTATGCCTTGTGAAACGCCCGGCGGTGACGATACTTACGAGATTATCGTGCGAGCCGCGGCTCGCGATAGTCGCCCCAGAAATCGAATTGGTAGAGCGCCCATGATTCTCGGTACCGAGTCCTCAAACGCTTCCCGCTGGCACGCCCTGGCCGAACGAATTCTCGCCGGCCACGTTCTCACGCACGAGGAAGCGCTCGGCATTTTGAAATCGAGCGACGACGAGTTGCCCAACTTGCTGGCGGCGTCCTTCGAGATTCGCCGCCGCTACTTCGGCAACACGGTGCAATTCTACTTTCTGATGAACGCCAAGAGCGGTCTTTGCCCGGAAGATTGCAGCTACTGCTCGCAATCAAAGGTTTCCGACGCCGAAATCCCGCGCTACAACATCCTCAGCCGCGACAAACTGCTCGACGGCGCACGCGTGGCGGCCGAACGGGGCAGCAAGACCTATTGCATCGTCATCTCGGCACGCGGCCCGAACGAATCGGAAATCCGCGCCGTCGAATCCATCGTGCCGATGATCAAGGAGCAATACGGCCTCAATATCTGCGCATGCCTCGGGCTGCTCACGCCCGAGCAAGCCCAACGCCTCAAGGCCTGCGGCGTCGACAAGGTCAATCACAATCTCAACACGAGCGAAGAACACTACGGCACGATCTGTTCGACGCACACATACCAAGATCGTCTCGACACGCTCCGCGCCGTGCGCACCGCGGGAATGGAGCTTTGCTCCGGCGGCATCATCGGCATGGGCGAAGCCGACGATGACGTCGTGCGCATGTGCTTCTCGCTCCGCGATTTGCAGGTCGAATCGATTCCAGTGAACTTCTTGAACCCGATCGACGGCACGCCGCTGGCCGGCAAGAGCGACCTCAACCCGCGTTACTGTCTGAAGGTGCTATGCCTGTTCCGTTTTGCGAACCCCAAGAGCGAATTGCGCATCGCCGGCGGTCGCGAAATCCATCTCCGCTCGCTGCAACCGCTGGGAATGTATCCCGCCAACTCGCTCTTCATCGGCGACTATCTGACGACGAAGGGGCAAGCGGCCGAAGCCGACTATAAGATGATCGAAGACCTCGGCTTCACCGTGACCAAGGGGGAAGAAACCGCCATCCGCCTCGGCATCCCGGAAACGACGGCCGCGGCGAACTAAGAATCGCTCATGTGCCGCTGCCGGCCTGCCCCGCAGTTTGTGGGCCATCCTCGTGATGTGCGCTGCCGGACAAGCCGGCAGTCGCACAAAGACGCACCGCGCCGTTAGTTGCAGGAGAATTCCGGCAACATCCGTTGGTGCGGAGCGATCATCATTACGCGGACGAACAGCCGCACCCACAATTGCGGCTCCCCCTCGGAAGTATGCTGCAGATCGAGTTGCCGCCCGACGACGAGTCCGCGAAAGCGGCGGACGCCGACGACGTCGGCCATGTGAAAATCGTCGCCCCGCTCCGGCACCAAGCGGCCGTGCCATTCGTCGACGACGTGTTGCTCGAGCGTGTGTCCTTGCGCGTCAAGAAACTCGATCCAGAGGCCGCAGACCGCGGCTTCGGCAGTTCCGGCTTTCATGGCCGATACCTCCGTTGAGAAAAGATGCGTACCCAATCCCTGGTAGCGAATGCAAACATAGCCGGCCGCGACGGAAGTTGTAAAGTCTTTTTGCCGCCCCGACATGCTCCGCTATCATAAGGAGTAGCGCCGGCGTGAGGCAAAACCCGCAGAAAAGCATCGAGAATCGAGCAGAACGTGTCGCCGAGAGTTTCCCCGATGCAAACGCCGCCGGCGGAGCATGCTCACGACGCCGGTCCGGCGCCGTTGCAGTTTCGTCTAAAGACGCTGCTGATTCTCATGGCGCTTGCCGCCGGTTTATTTGCCGCATTGCAGCGTGTGAGCGCGCCGCTCGGAGCCGTGCTGATTTGGAGCGTACTGCTCGTCGCGGCGCATGTGGCGGCGAATGCTTTAGGAACGCACTCCGCGGCAAGGGCGCCGACGTTTGCCCGGCGACGCATCGCAAATACGGCACTCGAAACCGACGACGCCGACGGCGAATCGCGGCTCGAACAACAAGTATTAGAACTGGATCCGCAAACGGCGATCGTTCCCACGACGCGTCTCGGCGGCAATGCCGCGCACGGGTCGGCAATCCAACACATAATCGCCTGCGGGGCCGCAGCGGGAAGCATCGTCGGCACAACGCTCATCTGGCGGCACAATCGCGACGGGCTCGATTGGTCCAGCTTTGTACTGGCCGCTTGCAGTTCCGCGGTGATCGGCGCCTTCCTCACGTTTCTTTCCGCAACGTGCTTTCACGTTGCGAGCCGTGCCTGGCGTGAAGCGGCCCGACACGCCTCTCCGCCGACGGACGACTCCTAGCGGCGCTTGCCTGCTCGCGTTTATGCGTTCCGGCTCGCAAAGTCGACGACATCGCCGCTGCTGAAGCCGGCACCGCTGCACGGAAAATCCGACGTCAACGGCAAAGTTTCCCTAAACCGCAAAGTCTGCCGCGCCGATAACTGGCGACGACGGGCGAAGTAGTCGCGCGTCATTCGTGGAATTTCTCACTAGGAACGTCGTATGCGCAAGGCAGCGTTACTCACGAGCGGATTCACTCTGCTGCTTCTCGTACCCGTAGTTTGGGGAAAAGAAGAACCGGGCAGCCGCGGCACTTTCAGTCAGAAGGTGAACTCGCTGTTCGGGTTGATCGACCGCGGCGAAAACGCTCCGCCTCCCCCTCCGCCGCCGGATTTGCCTGCGTACGGAGCGCGACGTACCCCACACCAAACCGTGCCGCACGGCGCGGGCAATGGCACCGCAAGCAAACAACCGAACCCCGGCGCGGCTGCCGCGGCCCAAAACAATACGCGCCCCGTACCGCCGACGCCGCAACGCGACAACGGCTTTGCGACCGCAGACGATCAATCGGCGGAACCGACGACTTCCAGTCTCGGCGGACCGATACCGCCGCGCCCCGCTTTGCTGGAGCGTTCGCGCACCCCGGCAGGCGCCGCAACCGCCAATCGTCCGACCACGTCGACCGCCGCGCGATCGCAAACCGCGGCGCCGAACACGGCCGCACAAGCGGTGCCCCGTTCGACCGGCGGCGCACCGGTGCTTCCGTCGGCGATTACGACTTCGCGTCGTCGCGGAGCCTCCGACGGCGCCGATTCGCGCACCGGCGCTGATGCCGCTCCGACAACGACTGCTCCGGAGTCCGAGGTTCCGCTCTCGATTCCGATCGCTACGCCGATCCCTGCCCCATCCCGCGCGTCGGCCGCGCCGCGCACGGAAGCGTTTGTCCCACAAACGCCGTTCACCGCCGACAGCCGCAATGCCCGTCCTTTCGACAACTCTTTGCCGCCCGCCGCCGTGGAAAAGACGCCGGCCGCGCTGCCGCGCACCATCGAAGGGGCCCCGAACCTCACGGCCGCTCCCGTCGACGCCGCGCCGCTCACGCAGATTCCGGTCGCCGCGAGCATGCCGGAACTGCAATCGCCGTCGCAACCATCGACCTTGGTCGCTCCGCGCGGAGCTAACGTCATGCGGGCCGATATCGCTCCCACGACGACTTCGGCTCATCAGGCCGCCGTGCTCACCGCCTTCAATAGTCCGGAGATCACGGTCGAGACCGTCGGACCGAAACGCATTTCGATCGGTCGCGAAGCCACGTACCGCGTGATCGTACGCAACCGCGGACAGTCGCAAGCCGAGCAGGTCGTCGTCACGGTCGGCATTCCTCAATGGGCCGAGATCGCGCAACTCAACGGGACCACCGGTCACACCACGAGCGCCGACGAACATGCCGCGGGCAAACCGCTTGAATGGGTCATCGACGTGCTCTCCGCTCGCGCCGAGGAAGAACTGACGCTGGTCTTCATTCCGCGTCGAAGCGAAACGTTTGACCTGCAAGTCCGCTGGGCCTGCTCGCCCGCGGCCGCCGTCGCGGCGATCGAAGTCGAAGAACCGCAACTGCAACTCTCCATCGCCGGTCCGACCGAAGTGTCGTACGGCGAGCAACGCCTCTACAAACTCACCGTCGCCAATCCCGGCACCGGTACGGCCGAAGACGTCGAACTGCAACTGATGCCGCTCACGCCCGGCGACGGCGACGCCGTCTCCCACCGAATCGGCAGCCTCAAGGCCGGCGACAGCATCTCCGTCGAAGTCGAACTTACGGCCCGTCAGGCAGGCCGCTTGCAAATTCGCACCGAAGCCACCGGCGCCGGAAGTCTGAAGTCGTCGGCCGTGGCCGACGTGGTCGTGCATCGCGCAGCCTTGGAAGTATCGGTCGCCGCGCCGAAGATGCTCTTCGCCGGCGTGCCCGGAACCTACGAAATCCGCGTCCGTAACACAGGCGACGACCAAGCTCGCAACGTTCGCGTGTCGGTCGATCTTCCGCAAGGGGCCAAGCTCCTTCAGGCCGGTCCGTCGTCACGCAATGAAACCGACGGCACGCTCGCTTGGTCGCTCGATCGCCTCTCGGCCGGCGCCGAACAGGTCTACACCGTTCGCTGTGCGCTTGGCCAAGGAGGCACGCAACAACTCACCGCCACGGCGGCCGCCGACGGCGACCTCCGCAAATCGGCGCACGCAACCACGACGGTCCAAGCCGTCGCCGACCTAGTACTCGACGTCGTCGACACGCCGGGCCCGATCGCCGTCGGACAACCGATTACCTATGAAATCCACGTTCGCAATCGCGGCATGAAGAGCGCCGAAGGGGTCGACGTCGTCGCCTTCTTCTCCGAAGGAATCGAGCCCGAGAAGGTCGAAGGCCACGGCCACGAACTGCAACCCGGCATGGTCGTTTTCAAAACGCTTCCGTCGGTCGGCGCGGCTCAAGAACGCGTGTTGAAGATTACGGCTCGCGCGACGACCTCGGGCAATCATCGTCTACGCGTCGAACTACATAGCGCGAATCCTCAGACCGACCTCTCGCAAGAAGACTCCACATTCTTCTACGCCGACGAGGCGCCGACCACCACGTCGTCGAACACGCCTAACGTCACCGCGGAGTCCACGGGAGTTCGCTATGCGACATCCGCCGCCCCGGCGCCGTTCACGCCGATGAACGCCGCTCCGATCAATGCGACCTCGGCCGGTGGCACCGCTCCGGCGGCGACGCCCACAGTCGTGCATGCCGCTCCGATCGCCGCCGCGCCGAGCGACAATCGCTACGCTCCCGTTACGCCGGCCGCGGCGCAGGGAGCCGCCAACGCTCCGGCGACCGTCTATCCGGCCGCGCTGCCGCCCCGCATGCTTTCCAACGGCTTGCGATAAGCCGAGAGACTCAGCAGGCTGAAGCTACGCCGCCGAGGCCGCATAAGGCCTCGCGGCGTTCGCGTTTCCACAATCTCCGTTCGACCCCGGCCCAACTTTCCCGCCATGCGACGCATCGCCATCACGGGCAGTTCCGGCTACGTCGGCGGTTGCCTGCTGCGACATCTGCGTGAACACTATCCCGACGCCGACATTCTCGGGCTCGACGTCGTTGCGCCGCGCGATCCGGCAGGGCACGAATTTCTCAAGCTCGACATGCGCGACGCGGACTTCGCCGATGCGCTGCGCAAGTTCGCGCCCGACACTTTGATCCACATGGCCTTCGTCGTGCCGCCGATGCACAACGAAGCCCGCATGCACGACATCAACATCCGCGGCAGCCGCAACGTTCTGGACGCCGCCGCCGACATTCGGCCGGAGCGCTTGATGATCTGCTCCAGCGCCACGGCCCTCGGCGCCCGCCCCGATAATCCGGTGCCGATGGACGACCGCCGCCCGATTCGCGCCGACGTCCGCTTCCGCTACGCCGCCGACAAAGTGGAACTGGAAACCCTCACGGCCGCCTACGCGGCGGCACATCCGGAATCGCGCGTCAGTTGGGTCCGTCCGTGCGTCGTCGCCGGCCCGCACTGCGACAATTACCTCAGCCGATTGTTGCTCGAATGCCCGATCGTCGCCCGACTCGACGGCTTCGACAGTCCGCTGCAATTAGTCCATGAAGACGACGTCTCCGCGGCCTGCCGCGTCATTCTTGAGCGCGGCGGCACGGGCCCGTTTAACATCTGCCCGGTCGACGCGTTGCCGCTCTCCGCGATCGCCGAGCGTACCAAGCGTCGACAAGTGTCGGTCAGCTTACGCTTGGCAAAGTTCCTGGCCGGCCTCGGCTGGTGGAGCTTCTTCCCGCTGCACGAGTACCCGCCGAACTTTCTCGATTTCGTCCGCTATCCCTGGGTCGCGGCTCCGAATCGCCTGCGCGATGAGTTCGGCTTCGCGTTTCAACACTCGACCGATTCGACGCTCGACGTCATGGTGGCGCTCGAACAAGCTCGACGACGGAACAAATAGGAAACGCCATGCCGTCGTTGTCGTTTACGCCGTTTGAAGAATCGCTCTACGTCGACGACTGTCCGGCGTATCCGTGGAACATTTTGTTTCGCCTGACGTTCGACGGCCCCCTCGATCACGCGTTGTTCGACCGCGCGCTGACGGCGGTCGTCGAGCGACATCCGTTCTTGCGCGCCTCGGTGCGCCGCGGCAAGCTCGGCCGCTTCTCTTGGACCTGGCCCGACGACGGCCGCCCGACGGCGCCGGTGCCCGTGCATTGGAACGAGCATGCCGTCGGCAGTTGGCCCGCCGTGGAAAAGCTTCACCTCGAACACGGCTCGGCGTTGGAGATCTGGGCAGCCGAAGCATCCGGCCGCACGGAGGTGCTGCTGCATTTCCATCACATCGCCGTCGACGGCCTCGGCGCGGAACAGGCCATCGGCGACTTGCTGCTGTCCTACGCCGCCTTCTCGCGCGGCGAATCCCCCGCCTGGGCGCCGCTCGAAGACGCGCGGCTGCGTCGCCGCGGTACGTACGGCTATAACGCGATCAAGTTCCTTCGCAACCTATCGAAGCTTTCGGTCGGCTTTCGCGGCGTGAAACAATTTCTGGCCCGTAAGACGGTGCCGCTCGTGCCGCACGAGCCCGCCCTGCGTGCGACGCCGCAGCCGGCGACGTATCCGGCCCTTCACACGCACGCTTTTACCGCGGCCGAAACGCAAGAACTGCTCGCCGCCGCGCACGCCTCGGGCGTCACGCTCAACGACATCCTCGCGTGCGATCTCTTCCTGGCGCTCCACGCGTGGCGCGAGCGGCGCACGATCGTGCCCGACGACGAGTGGCTGCGACTGCTGGTTCCCGTCAACATGCGCACGCCCGACGATCGCGCGATGCCGGCCGCCAACGTGATGAGCACCGTATTTCTCGATCGCGACGGCAAACGGCTGCGCGACGATGCGGCTGCGCTGCTGAAGTCCGTGCATGACGAGATGATGCTGATCAAGCGCAACGACCTGGGCCTGATCTATCTGCTTTCATTGCGTGTTTCCGGAATCATTCCCGGCGTCATGGAACGAGCCGTGCATAAGCAAAAGTTTTGCTGCACGGCGATCCTCACCAATATCATGCGACCGCTGAACACGTTGCCGCTACCGCGCAGCGACGGCCGACTCCAAGTGGGGCCCTTGCAACTCGACGACTTCGAATTCTTCGCTCCGGTGCGGCCGCTGACCTGCGCCTCGTTCGGCATTGCCACGTACGCCGGCCGACTGCATGTGGGCCTCCAGGGCGACTCGCGATTTCTTACCGCGCGCGACATAACCGAATTGCAAGCCTGCTACATCGAGCAACTTTCGCGCCGACTGCCGTCGTCCGCCTAGTGGCCTTTCGACGCATCCGCCTCCCATGGGCAGGTCACTATTTCGGCGGGGCGACCGATCGAACTAGCCCAAATGAATCCGCAGGCGGTAGAATCATGGCATCCCCGTGCTTCGCGCCCCGCTCTTCTTGAGTCGAAGGAGAATGCCATGCGAACGTCTCTCTTATACGCCGTCGCGGTCACGCTGATATCTTTGACGCAACAGGCAGGCGCACAAGCTCCGGCAGTCGATCCGTCGGCCGCTCCCACACCGACGCCAAAGGTCACCGTCGATCCCGCTCCCGCCGCACTGCCTCCCGCAAAGGCGACACCGGCAACAATCGCTCCCGCCGCCTCGGCGCCGGCCGCCGCTTCCGTCGACGCCAAGGTGAATACTGCTGGGCCCGTGACCACGAAAGACGAACCCGAAGCGACGCCGGCCGCCGACGACGATTGGCGTTTCGTTTGGAAAGACGGCCTCTGGTGGTACTACATGCCGGACGAAACTTGGATGGTGCATCAAAACGGGGCTTGGGTGAAGTACGATCCGGCCGCGATGCTCGCGGCCCAACAACAGATGCAGTTGCAAATGCAGCAGCAAATGTACTCACGGCAAAACGTCTACGCGCAACCGTCGCGCGGCTATCGCGGCTACAACTCATACTACAACCGCCCGCGGATCAGCATCGGCATCGGCACGGGCGGCTACCCGTACGGCTACGGCTATCCGTACGGCGGCTACGGCTACGGCAGCCCTTATGGATACGGCTCGCCTTATTACGGCCGCTATCCCGGCTACTACGGCGGCTCCCCCGGTTACTACGGCGGCCGCAGCGGCGTGAGCTTCGGCATCGGCATCTACTAAGATGCGTTAGGCATCAGGCGTCAGGCGCTAGACACACGTTGGATGTCGCAGCCTCCGCGGCGCCGCGGAGGTTGCACTCTACGGAAAGCGCCGGGCAGTTCGCTACATTACCCCAACGGCTACCATGCCCGAACCTGAAATGAGCGTGGCCCTCGCGATTGCCACCGCGAAGTTCCAACGTCGACTACGCAATCGCAGGCTCGCTTCCGTTGCGTTGCTGATCATCGGCGGCCTGCTTCTCTATCGCGGCTTCGCCGATCGGCAACCGCTTTCCCAAACCTTCGGCGTCATTTTCATTCTGTACTCCGGCGTCATGCAAGTTCGGGCTTGGTCCGCGAAGCGATTCGTGCGGGACGCGCGCGAGGCTCTCACGCGCAAGCCCGGCTCCTGACCGATCGGAAAAATGCGAGGTTTGAAAGCCCTTACGCCTCGAATCCCTTGCTGCCCAAGGAGTCTCGCGTTACCATTTACGGGTCGGTTTATCGGCGTACGTTGGCGGGGCAATGGCACTTGCGAAGCCCGCCCAATAGGCAACACCGACAACCGGTTCGAGTCTGCGTCCGGGGGGTAAGCGAATGGTTAGCGGCGACACTGGAAATGTCGTGCCGGGAAACCGGTTGCGAGTTCGAATCTCGTGCCCTCCGCTCTGGTAATTGGCTGGTGTTCGTTGGTCGGTCCGGTCTCTCGGGTTGAGAATTCCCCGGGGCCGGCGGTGCGAGTTTTCGGAACTTCTATCGCGAAGATCGCACTAGTTCCTATTTCGGGGTCACCCCTCTTCCGGAAAGTGCCTCGTCCGTCTGGTGTGACGCGAACGATGCACATTCGTCTCGCAAGCGATGAAATCGTTGCGGCCGGCAAGGGCACGGCCTAAACTCGACGCTCTCGCCCGAGCCCTCCCGCCTGTCGTTCTTCCCGCCCGACCGGTCGACCTTCTTCGATCGTCCCTCCGCACGGAAACTCTCGCCATGTCGCACTCCGACCCGAACGCTTCGCGCCGTGATTTTCTGAAAAGCACCCTGGCCGCGTCGCTGGCCTCGACATTGGCCGCGACTGCCGCCGAAGGCGTGGCCGCCGATAAGCCCGCCGCCGACGCTACCGCTGCCAACCCGCTGGTCGCCGAAAACGCGAAGTCGGGCGCTACCGATTGGCAACTCACGCGCGTGCGCGTCGATGCCGAAGGCTTTCGCGCACCGGCTATCGAAGGCTATTGCTCGCGTCAGAGCGCCGCCGCCGGCGAGGAAGTGGTCGTCATGGTTTCGACCGATCCCGTACACGAGTTTGAAGTCGAAATCTTTCGCATGGGCTATTACGGCGGACGCGGCGCGCGGCTCATGACGAAGCTCGGCCCGTTCGCAGGGCGCAAGCAGCCGACGCCCGCCCCCGGCGAAAAGAATCTGCACGAATGCAAGTGGGAGCCGTCGTTTAAGTTCACCGTTCCGGCCGACTGGCCCAGCGGCGTCTATCTCGGCCGGCTCACCACCGTGGTCGATCGCGAGAAAGAACCCTATTGGCAGAGCTACATCGTCTTCGTGGTGCGCGACGATCGGCCTGCCGACATCTTATTTCAATGCTCCGACAACACTTGGCAAGCCTACAACCGCTGGCCCGACAATTACTCGGTCTACACGCACCCTAAGGGCGTGCAAGGGCCGTGGGCCGACGTCAGCTTCGACCGTCCCTACGGCCGCGAAGCGCAGCACACGGGCGTGGTGAACGATCCGCTCACGGTCGGCTCCGGCGAGTTTCTGCCGTTCGAGTTTCCCTTGGCCTTTTGGCTGGAGAAGCACGGCTACGATGTTTCCTACTGCTGCAATAGCGACATGCTGACGCCGGATCGTGGCCTGCGGTGTAAGGCGTTCATCAGTGTCGGGCACGACGAATACTGGGACATTCGCCAGTTTCGCAGCGTCGAAAAGATGCGCGACGAAGGGGTGAGTCTGCTGTTTCTCTCGGGCAACTCCGTCTGCTGGGTCACGCCGATGCGCGCGTCGAGCGACGGCGCGCCCAACCGCATCATGTTCCGCGGCGGCCCCTACGGCGGCCAAAACAAATATGCACTCGACCGCCTCAAGGCCGACGGTCCGTTTCCGGAACATGGCCCCGACGAAGGCCTGCTCATGGGCGTGCGCAATATCGACCCGGTGAACGGCGGCGGCGATTGGATCTGCGTGAAGCCCGAACATTGGATTTTTGAGGGGACCGGCATGAAGGCCGGCGATGCGATTCCCGGCCTCATCGGCTGGGAATACCACGGGCAGCCGGCCGATATTCCGGGCCTGGAAGTCGTGGCGGCCGGCACGGCGTGGCAGGGGGGCCGTAACCCGCAGCAGTGGATGGCCGTCGTCTATCCGGGCCCGAAGGGGAACGTGGTGTTCAACGCCTCGACGATCTTCTGGGCCCAGGGGCTCTCGACGCCGCCCGGGCACGTGCTGCCGTGGTCGCACTGGTCGCGCCCTCACGGCCCCGACGATCGCGTCGAGCGCATGACGCACAACGTCCTCAAGCGAGCGCTCGCGAATAAGAAATAACTACTTCAAGAGCGCCCGCAGGCCGTCGAGCAGCACGCGTTCCACGCTCGGGGCCGTGTTCGACGAACTGGGTTGCGTCTCATAGCCTCCTTGCGCATAGGCGATTTCGGTGCCGATATAGCCGGTACCGTAATCGCCGTAGGCCGCCATGCACACGATGTCGTCGGGCCGCATCTTCTGCGCGGCGAGCTGATACTCGACGAACAACTCGCCCGGCATGTGCACCAAGTACGTGCGGCCGAGCTTGAGGCAGGAAAGTTCGATCGGCCGACCTTCCTTACGGCGCAGCACATAGGCCAACTTCGCCGCCGCGGTAAGGCGTTCGGCTTCCGTCGCCGTCGCGTTCTCCAAGGTGGCGCGAAGCTTGTCGGCGTCCAGGTAGTTCGGCAGCGGCAAATCGACCGGCTGCACGCGCCATTCACAGTCGGCGGCCGCGATCGGCGAGCGTTTCGTCGCGGCCCAGGCCCGTTGCATGCCGTCGGCCATGCGATCGGTCAGCACGACGCGCAATTCCGGAGTGCCGTCGTTGTACTTTCCCGCGGCGACGTTGCCGCTCGCGCCGTTGAAATGCACGAGCAACCGGCCGTCGTGCGCGCGCTCATGTTTCGCGCGGGCCAAGCCGACAAACTCCGACGTGACGTCCCCCTTGCCGAAATGGCTCTGCGGATGCGTCGCATAATAGCTCAGCGAAACGATCGGTTGTTCCCCCTCGTAAAACGTGATCATCTTCAACAGCGGGTCAATCACCCCTTCCGGCGCGGCGAGCGCTTCCTCGACGCGCGAGGCGCTCAACTCGTACCCTTGCTTCTTCGCCTCGGCGTTGAGCCGCGACAGAATCGGCTCGGGAATGCGATAGGAACTCGACCTGGCGATCGCCACGCGCCCGTCGCGCCCGAGAATACGGCGATTGGAAGCGACCTTGTCGACGCGCGCTTCGCCGACGCCGAGATGCGTGACCGGTCGAGCCGTTTCGACGCAAGTCTTCGCGGCTGCCGCGGCGTCGGCGATCGTCTTGCGCACGAACGGCACGTCGAAACGCTTGCCGGGCAGCCCTTGCGCGGCGGCCAATTCTTCGGCGGTGAAGTCGCAACGGAGCGCGTCGTGCTGATGGAGCACATGCACGGCGACTCGATCCGGCGTCGTTCCCACGGCCCGGGCCAAACTTTCGCGCCAAGCGTCATGCCCGCCGTTGGCGATGCCGATCCAATCGACGGCGCACAAGACGATCGGTTTTTCGACGCCGAGCAGCACGATGCCGCGCGCCGAGAGCGGGTCTTCAATCTTTCGCGCCGGAGCGTAGGCCACCGGCGAGCCGAGCGGCGGCGTGGCGTCGACCTGAAACGTGCCGATTCGCAAAGCGGCCGATTCCGCGGCATCGACCTCGGAGTTCGGTGGGAAGAGCAAACCGAGCGCAATCGTCGCCAAGCCAAGCCCGTTACGCAGCATGGGTGCCTCGTCGTGGAAAGTGTTCTTGCGTCATACTAAGTCGATCTATCCGATTCGCATACGGAACGCCGCGGCGGGCCTTCCCTACAGAACCTGAGCTAGCGGCAGGCGCATACGAACGGTCGTCCCTTCGGTCGGGATGCTTTCGACCGTGCACTCGCCGCCAAGGAGGCGCGCTCTTTCCGTCATGCCGAGCAGCCCGAAGCCGCGATGGCGCGCCTCGGCGACGTCGAAGCCGCAGCCGAAATCGCGCACCTCTAAGTGCAATGAATCGCCGATCTGCTCCAATTTCACGCGCACGACGTCGGTACCGCTGTACTTGTGGGCGTTGTTCAGCGCCTCCTGCAAGACGCGATAGACTCCCGTTTGGACGTCTTTCGACACGACGCCGATCGTCGGATCGCAATCGAAGCGGATGAGAATCTCGGTTTGCCGAAACTGATCGACCAAGTCTTCCAAGGCGGCCGGCAAACTCGCTTCGTCGAGCACCGCGGGCCGAATCCCGCGAATGACGCGGCGTCCGTCTTCGATCCCTTGACGCAGCTTTTCGATCACGGCGTCGATCTCGGCGTCGGCGGCCGGCGGCAGACCCGTGCGCCAGGGACCTTGCAACGACATCATCGCGCCGACGGCGTATTGAATCAGCCCGTCGTGAAACTCGTGGCAAAGATGCTGCTTTTCGCGTTCCTGCAATTCGAGCAGGTTGCGCATAAGATTCTGTTCCGCCACGAGTGCGGCTTCGGCCCGCTTGAGGTCGGTAATATCGACGGCGATGCCGCCGACATAGCGATGTCCGGACCGATCATGATATGGAAAGAGAATCGTCATCCAATAAAAGCGGCGCCCGTCGGCCGCCACGGTCTCTTCCGTAAATCGCAACGTCTCGCCCCCCTCGAGCACGCGCCGATCGTTGGCGCGTAAGCGGTCGGCATGCTCGGCGGGCCAAAAGTCGTAGTCGGTCTTGCCGTGCCACGCCTCGCGTCCGGGGAGGTTGAATTTCTCTTCGGCGGTGCGATTGAGATAGACGACCCGTCCTTCGGCGTCTTTGGCCCAGGCGACTGGGCTATTGTCCATGAACGCCCGGAACCGCTCCTCGGACGCCCGCAGCGACTCGCCTGCCCGCTTCAGTTCGGTAATGTCGCGCGCAGAGGCGACAAACTGCTTCTGCTCCGGTTCGACCGTGACGCGCCAAGCCAGCCAACGGTAGGTGCCGTCGACGCAACGGTATCGGTTCTCAAACCAGATCGTCTCATGATTGCCGCTCGCCAACAGCGCGGCTTCGCGATTCGTCGCTTCCAGGTCGTCGGGATGCACGAAGTCGGTATACGGTCGACTCGTCAACTCGCGCGCCGACCAACCGAGAGTGCGCGTCCACGCGGTATTCACGCGCGTGAAATAGCCCTGGTGATTGGCCAGGCAGAGCATCTCGTTGCTAAATTCGAAAAAATCGACCATGGTGCGCAGTATAGCAAGCTGCGCCGCGCGCTACTTGCGCTGCGGCGTCGCAACGACGCCCGTCGATATGAAGTCCGCCCCCACTAGCGCGGTATATCGAAGCGCTCGACGGTAACGAGCACTTCGGTGTGAAATCGCTTGCCGTCGGTCTCACGCACTTCGCCGCTTACGACTCCGGCCTGACCGAGGGACAACACCAGCGTCGACTTCACCGCTTGCTCGCGCACCGTGGGGAGTTCGAGCTTACGTGGCTTCTTGCCCGCCTCGGCCGGCAGGTCAATGGCGGCAACATCGGCCAACTCCGAAACATGCATGGCAAAATCCACGCTCACGCGTTCCTCGCCAAGCGCAGTCGCGGTGACCGTCAATTGAACGCCGACCGGTACGACCTTCGTCACGGCCTTGTCGTCGGCATATCCCACGGTAAATAAGTGCTCTCCACCGACACTCATGCGCGCTTCGCGTCCGCTTGTGGTGACGATGGTGGGGGAACTCAAGACCTTCACACGCGTTTCATCTTGCATGGCGTCTAGCCATAGCTTGGGGTCGACCGTCTTTACGACCGGCTCCACGGCTTTTTTCGCTTCGGCACCATCAGACCAGGCGCGCTCGATCATGTAGAGCGAGATCTTATACTGCGGTCCGTCCACGACGACTTTCGGCGACGCCGGGTCCGCGCCCTGGGAACGTTCGGCAAGAAGTCCGGCGAATAGAACGAACGAAAACGACATCCAAGTGCGAGCGAACATCGCGTAATGCTCCCTAAAATTGCCACGTGGTCCGACCAGCCGACGGTTTTCACGCCGTGCGAAGTCTAGGCCTTTCGCAATCTCAACTCCAGGCGACTTTTGGCCGGCCAAAAGTCGCCTGGATATCCGTCGCCGACCCCGTTACGTTGCGGTGTGCGGAGATTCGGGAGAGCCTTGCCGAACCGGGCGGGGGCCGTATCGACCGGAGCGCGACGTGCCCCGTGCTGACTCCACTCAGTACTTACGTCGACGCTCGGCAGGCGTTCGTGCGTACATAACCGACCCTTATGTACGCACAACCCCAAAACCCACAAGGTGTGCGTACATAACCCGGAGTTATGTACGCAGCACGTGCGGGAACGAATCGCCGTAAGTCTCTTGGAGAAATCTATCGAAGGAAGTGAACTCGCCCCTCGCTTGCACCCTTGACGGCCGAGACCCGATACCTTGCCGGCGACCTCTCCATCTGCCAAATTTGTGGATTCTCCATGAGCCCGAACAAGCACTGCCCTCACAGATAAGCAAAGGATCGTGTCATGCCTGCGTTCGCCGACATCGCCGCCATCAAGTACGAAGGGCCGCAATCCAAGAATCCGTTGGCGTTTCGCCATTACAACCCGACGGAGAAGATCGAAGGGAAGACCATGGCGGACCATTTCCGCTTTTCGGTCGCCTACTGGCACACCTTCCGCGGCACGGGCAGCGACCCGTTTGGCCCCGGCACGATGCATCGTCCGTGGGAAGGTCCGACCGACAACGTCGAGAACGCCTGCAATCGGGCTCGCGTCGGTTTTGAATTCATCGAGAAGCTCGGCGCGCCGTACTACTGCTTCCACGATCGCGACGTCGCCCCCGAAGGCAAGACGCTGAGCGAGAGCAATAAAAACCTGGATGCCGTCGCCAAGGTGCTCAAAGAAGAGCAGCAACGTACCGGCATCAAGCTCCTCTGGGGCACGGCCAATCTCTTCAGCAACCCGCGCTACATGCACGGCGCCGCGACGAGCTCCAACGCCGACTCGTTCGCTTACGCCGCCGCGCAAGTGAAGAAGGCATTGGAAGTCACGAAGGAACTCGGCGGCGAAGGGTATACCTTCTGGGGCGGTCGCGAAGGATATCAGTGCCTCTATAACACCGACATGAAGCGCGAAATCGATCACCTCGCCAAGTTCATGCATATGGCGGTCGACTACGCCAAGCAAATCGGCTTCACCGGCCAGTTCTACTTCGAGCCGAAGCCGAAGGAACCGACCAAGCATCAATACGATTACGATACGGCCGCCTGCGTGAACTTCCTCCGCGCCTACGGGCTGGAGAAGCACGTGAAGATGAACATCGAAGCCAACCATGCGACGCTGGCCGGCCACTCGATGCACCACGAGCTCGAATACGCGGCCATGCAAGGCTTCCTCGGTTCGATCGACGCGAACTACGGCGACCTGATGCTCGGCTGGGACACGGACCAATTCCCGACCGACGTTTACCTCACGACGCAAATCATGCTCGTGCTGCTCAAATACGGCGGCTTCACCACCGGCGGCTTGAACTTCGACGCCAAGGTACGCCGCGAGAGCTTTGAACCGGTCGACTTGTTCTACGCCCACATCGGCGGCATGGACGCTTTCGCGCACGGCTTGAAGATCGCCGCCGCGATTCGCGCCGATGGCCGGCTCGAGAAGCTGGTGAAAGATCGCTACAGCTCCTGGGACTCGGGCATCGGCGCCGAGATCGAAGGGGGCAAGGCGTCGTTTGCCTCGCTGGAAAAATACATGCTCGAGAAGGGTGAAGCCGCGCCCTGCAAGAGCGGTCGCCAAGAGCTCTTCGAGAACTTAATCAACACGTACTTGTAAGGCGGCAAGCATATGAACGGCCTGCGATCGTCGTTCCGCCGCAGCCTCTGCTTCGCCTGGCTTTTGCTGGGCGCAGCAGGTTGGCTCGGCGGCGCAACGGCCCCCGCGGCCGAACCGAAACTGCCCGCAGGCCGTGTAATGTTCATCGGCATCGACGGCTGCCGGTTCGACGCCGTTGAGAAGGCGCGGACGCCGAACCTCGATCGCTTAATCGGCGATGGATGCTATTCCGACCGCGTGCTCATCCTCGGGGAGCGCTATCGCCGCAGCGAAACGGTAAGCGGCCCCGGCTGGACGAGCCTGCTCACCGGCGTTTGGGCCGACAAGCACGGCATCGACGACAACAAGTTTCGCGATCCGCACCTGAATCGCTTTCCGCACTTCTTTCGCCGCGTGAAGCAGGCCGATTTCAAGGGAAGCACGATATCGATCGCCTCCTGGCCGCCGATCTCGGAAACGATCGTCAGCAATGCCGACGTGAATCATCTTTCGCCGCACGACGATCTCTATGTGCCGGGCGATCGTGAAACGGCGAAACTCACCGCCGACATGCTGCGCGGCGCCAATCCCATTGCAATGTTCGTCTACTTCGGGCAGGTCGACGAGCACGGGCACAAGTACGGCTTCTCGCCCGACGTGCCGGAATACGTCGCGGCGATTGAACGGGTCGACGAGCATGTCGGCATGGTAATCCAGGCTCTCGAGAAGCGCAAGTACTACGCCGAAGAGAATTGGCTCGTGCTCGTCTCCAGCGACCACGGCGGCCTCGGCAAGGACCATGGCGGCGGGCACGCGAAGCCCGAAATCTTAAACAGCTTCGCAATCGTGAGCGGGGCGGCGGCAAAGCGCGGCCAGATTCAAGGGCAGGCGTACATCGTCGACGTACCCGTCACCGCGCTTGCGCACCTGGGCGTCGGGCTCGATCCGCAATGGGAACTCGACGGCAAGCCGATTGGTCTGAAGGCCCGTTAGCTCACCGGTGCCGAGCAAATGCCCGACCATTGCACGCCGGGGATCGAAAGAATGAATTCCTTACCGAAGGCCCGCGCCGGTGTTTGAAAGCCCGGCGTGGCGCGGCCCGCGAGCAACTGCTCGACCGCAGCGACCGCCGTGAGCGCGGTCAGCCGATAGCCGTTGGGAGTATCGAGCGTCGCCGAGACGGCACGCCCCGCGACGTCGCGCACTTCCCCCCAAAGCGATACACGCTGCCGCTCAAGGTCCTCCGCGCTCGGTCCCTGCACATAGCGATCGATCAACCACTCGGCGAGTTTCAGCACCGGGCCGAACTTGAGCAGCGGCGAGACCTTCCGAAGCTTGCGCATTTGGTCGGCGCTCGCTTCGTCGACCGCCATGTAGACGTCTATATTGCGTATGCCGGTGGTATAGAACGCCGACGAGACGTCGCCCCACGGGATGGTCGAAGCCTCACGCGAGCCGGTAGAGAAGGGGATGATGCGAGACTTCCACGCGACGGGAACGACCTCGATCTTACCGTCGACGCGTGCACGACCGCCGTGCGGCAGGTTGGCCAGAATCGTCTTGGCCGTGCCGGGAGAGGTTTCCGCACCGGTAAAGGCAAGCGTCAGATGCACGGCGTCGGGCATCGCGGCGGCGAGCATCGCGGCCAGACAATCGGACGGAACGACGTCGAACCCGACGGCAGGCAACAGCGTGACGCCCGCGCGCTTAGCCGCTCCGTCCAGCGCGGCGGCCTGTTCGATGACGTCGATCTCACCGGTGATGTCGAGGTAGGAAACGCCGGCCTCGATACAGCCGGCCATGAGAGTCGGCGCGGTCCGCGCGAACGGCCCGGCGCAGTTGAGTACCAGGTTCACTCCGCGCAAATACCCGGCCACGCGGTCTGGCCGATCGATCGCAAAGACGCGACTGTCGCAGCGAAGCTCCTTCGCCGCGCGTGCCACGGTCGTCGGATCGCGCCCCGCGACGATCGGCCGCATCCCGCGCCGCACGGCCTCGCGCACGATCAGCTTGCCGGTATAGCCGGTGACGCCGTACAGAAGCCAGTCGGCCATGAGATCTCCGAGCGGCCTTTTTTAGACCGGAAAGCGTCGAGGCGATCTGCTACAAGTAGCTAGGAAATGATGCTGCGTCGCCGATTCACGTAGTCCCAGACGACGAAGCGATCGAGATCTCGTCCGGCCGTAAAAAATACGCGGCCGCCCGTTTGCTCGGCAAGTCGATGAGAAAACTGAATATCTTCGCTCGATTGCGACCAACTCGGCAGCAGGAACAGATTGATCGTGATGCCTTCCCGTTTGCAAACGGCCCCTTCGCGCATCGTGGCCTCTTCCGTGCGAGGGTCGGGCGGATAGAGCAAGTAGAGCATTTCCGCTTCGAAATGGGCCGTCGGCAAGCCGTCGGTGATGAGAATAATCTGTCGATTCGGCGTGTCTTGATTCGCCAAGAAACGACGGGCGGTCTGCAATCCATGTTGAATATTCGTGAAATGCGGCGGAATGCGCGACTCCGTCACGTTCGGGTCGCTCATGTCGGCCTTCAGGCGAACCCACGGATCGAAGATCGTCACCGGCTTCGGCATCAGCGTCGCAATCTCACTCGAGGCCCGCGGCTTGGCGAACGTGTACATCTCGACGAACTGCAAGAAATCGCCCGGGTACTCTCGGCGAATGAGCCCGTCCAAGGCCAAGGCCATCCGCTTCACATGCACGTACAGTCCGCTCCGACCCATCGAGCCGCTCATATCCATGACGACGACCGTCGCGCACTTCGGGGCGTTACGCGTACGGTGGATTTCGATGTCGTCGCTTTTCAGCCGCATCGGGCGCGTGCCGCCGCTGCGGATGAGAGCGTTGGTGAACGTGCCGACGATGTCCATATTCGCGACGGAATCACCGAACTCATACGGCTTCACCGACGGCAACTCGACGGCTCCCTCACCGACGATGGGTCCGGTATGCCGACCGGTGCGCGAAGCCTGCAACTGGCTGAAAATCTGCTCCAGCAACTTGCCTTGGAAGATGCGATAGGCCTTCGGCGTGAGTTGGTACCCCTTCTTCGTCTTCTCCATCCCTTGCTCTTCGGCCAGCCGGCGGACCATTTCTTCCACCTGTTTTTGCAGCGCGTTCAGGCTCTCCATCTGTTCGGGGTCGACGAACTGCGAAAGCTCGTCGACGTCGATGACTGCGATTTGTGCGGTCTTCGCGGCCTCTTCGAGCTGCTTCAGAAGCTTGTCGATCGTCTCCAGTTCTTCCTTCACGGCCAGCGCTTGTTCGACCGTGAGCGCCGTGCGGCCGGTAAACGCGTACTTGGCCGCGAGTTCGTCGACCTGGTACTTCTCACTGAGTCGCTCGATCACCTTCATCAGGTGAGCGGCAAAGCGAGATCGCTCGCCGCCGGCGCGATACCACAAGCGTTCCAATTCTCGCAGTTGCTCGTCGCGAGCCGCTTTCCGGTACTGATCGCGCAGCTCGCTCGGAGGCGTCAACCGATCCGACGACTGACGATACACTTCGGCCGCTTCTTGGCGAACCTGGTCGGTTTCAAAGGTCTCGAGAATCTTCTGTTTTCGCTCCAGCAACAATTGCCGCAGCGATTCCAAACTCGGCCCCAGTCCGGCGATCTGGCTCGGGTCAAGATGCACGGCTCGGGCCAACTCCTCTTCGGTCAACTCGCGCAAGCTGCCGTTGGCCAGCAAATGCTCGAACGCCGGCGACACGACGTCCGCCGGCGGCGCGGTCGGGCTCGGAAAATTCGCAGGGTCGTACCGTTGGTACGTATGAATGATCCCGCCGAGGTTATCGCGATTTGCCGGCATCGAAAGCCATCCTTACGGAAGTTGGTACTCGACGCGTCCATGACGCTGTGCTCGCGAAATCCGGTCGGTCGCATACAAGCCGGCCAGCACAAACTCGACGCAGGCGGCCCGCATCGCAGGGTCGCTCGCGGCATTCACTTCGAAGGCCTTTTCCCAAACCGGCGGCACTCGTTGGATGCGCTCCGCATAGGCCGACGACGGGAGCATGTCGCCGACCTCGATCTTCACGCCTTTCGAGAAGATTTCGCCGATCTCCTTCAAACCGTGCTCGTCGACATATTCCTCGAACACCGTCTTGATCGCTTCAGCGATGATCGCTTCCAGTACTTGCCGCTCGGAAAGCTGGTGGCTGCTCATCAAGTCGAGCTCCAGCTTGCCGAGGGCCGACGAATAAATATGGCCGAGATCGCTGATGCGGGGCACCGCCGGACGTTCCCCGAGAACGATCGCCCGCTGCCGCGCGCTGCCGACCATCGCCCGATAGTTCGCCAAGCTAAACCGGGCGCTCACGCCCGATTGGTGGTCGACGTACTTACTCTTTCGCGCCGTGACCGTGATCTCTTCGATGATCTGCTTCATGAAGTACGGTACGACCACGGGCCAGTCGCCGCCGAGATCAAGGCCGGCCTCTTGTTCGGTGATGCGAATGCCCAGATCGCGTTCGCGCGGGTAGTGCGTATGCACGACCGAGCCGATGCGATCCTTCAATTGCGGAATCACTTTGCCGCTGCGATTGTAGGTCGACGGATTGGCCGAAAAGAGAATCAACACGTCGATGTCGAACTTCACCGGATAGCCGCGAATTTGCACGTCGCGCTCTTC
>CAZWDN010000016.1:0-34875 GCA_964633125.1 uncultured Pirellula sp.
GACTGCGCGCCTTGCGCGCCGAGCCGAACTTGCGGTACGTACAAATCTTTCGCAATGTCGGCGAAGCGGCAGGCGCTTCGATCGAGCATTTGCACAGCCAATTGATCGGGCTGCCGGTCGTGCCGACGCTCCTCGCGGAGGAGTCGACCGCCGCGCTTGCCCAATTTCAGAAACTGGGCAAATGCGCATTTTGTGAACTCTTTGACGGCGAGTTGGCCGCCGGGAGTCGCATCGTGGAAGCGACCGCCGACTTCGTGCTGTACTGTCCGTATGCGAGTCGATTTCCTTACGAAATGTGCTTGGCACCGCGCCGCCATGCGGCCGACTTCGATGCGGCCGACGACGCGGAGCTAGCAAATGCCGCCAACATGTTGCGCCGCGGCCTGGCGCGACTGGAACAGGTTTGCGACGAGGCCGCCTACAACTGCGTGTTGCATACGGCACCCTGGGAAAACCGAAACTGCGGCCATTATCACTGGCACTGGGAGATCCTGCCGCGAATCGTCAAGGCCGCCGGGTTCGAATGGGGCACCGGCGTGCATATCAATCCGGTGTCGCCGGAACGAGCCGCGGCGACGCTTCGCGCCGTCACCCTGTAGGGAACGCCCTCCGTGGCGTTCCGCGATTGGCTTGGGCTCGGAACGCCACGGAAGGCGTTCCCTACAGACGGCCGTCAGTGGTTGACGGATGGGGACATTCGGTAGAATCAAGGCGTCGGCTCAGTTGCCGGCAGTGCTGACGGCGCCAACTTCGGAATCCGCCGCCGGCGTGTCGCATGCCGCCGGCAAAAACTTCCGATAATAAGGAACAGGCACGGTAGCAGCGCCGCACCGCTCCGGCCGATCGGTTCGCAACGCACCAACGTGCGGCCCGAGGCGGCGCAGGTTTTGCAGCATAATTCCCGAAATAATCCGCCGTCGACCGCGCCCGCCCGCCGCCGTCCGCCATCGTCGCCGATACCTGCTTTACCCCGCTCTGAAAGTTCGCCATGTCGAGTTCCATCCGTCTCGCGCTTGTCCTGCACAATCATCAGCCGGTGGGAAATTTCGACGCGGTCATCGAGCAGGCGTACCAAGAAAGCTACAAGCCGTTTCTCGACGTCTTCGCCGATTACGCGGGCAAGCTGAAGCTCTCGCTCCACACGAGCGGCTGCCTCATGGAATGGCTCGCCGTACGGCACCCCGAATACCTCGACCGGCTCGCCGAATACGCGGCCGCCGGAAGCATTGAGATCGTCGGCGGCGCATTCTATGAAGCCATTCTGCCGATGATCCCGCGGCGCGACCGCATCGGCCAAATCCGCACCTACACCGCCTGGCTCGAGCGTCGCTTGGGCTGCAAGGTGCGCGGCATGTGGATGCCCGAGCGCGTCTGGGAGCAGTCGCTCGTCAGCGAAATCGCCGCCGCGGGCATCGAGTACACGGTGCTCGACGACTTCCACTTCAAGAACGCCGGCCTGTTGCCGCACCAACTACACGGCTCCTACGTCACGGAAGACGACGGCCGCATCCTCGCCGTGTTTCCCGGCAGCGAGCGACTGCGGTATCTCATTCCCTTTAGCCAGCCGCACGAATCGATCGACTACTTGCGCGGCATTGCCGCCGAGCACCCCGGCGCCGTGGTCGTGTTCGGCGACGACGGCGAGAAGTTCGGTACCTGGCCCGACACGCATCGCCACGTCTATACCGACGGCTGGCTCCGCCGCTTCTTCGATGCGCTCGTTGCGAACGCTTCGTGGCTCCACACCACGACGCTCGGCGAAGCCATCGATGCCGTGCCGCCGCTCGGCAAGGCATATCTACCCGACGCCAGCTACCGCGAAATGACCGAGTGGGTCCTCCCGACCGAGCGACTGCTCGAATACGAACAACTCTCCAACGAAATGGAGCACGATCCGCACTGGCCGCAAATCAAGCAATTCATCCGGGGCGGTTTCTGGCGCAACTTCAAAGTGAAGTACCCGGAAACCGACGAGATGTACTCGCGGATGATGATGATCAGCAGTCGGCTGGAAGAAGCCTTCGCCGACGGCCTCGACCGCGACCTCCTGGAACAGGCCCGCACCGAGCTCTATCGGGGCCAATGCAACTGCGCCTACTGGCACGGTGCGTTCGGCGGCATCTACTTGCCGCACTTGCGCAACGCGATCTACACGCATCTGATCGCCGCCGACAACCTGCTGCATCGCGCGGTCGCCGGCAGCCCGGCGCAGCGGGGCGAACCTTGGATCGAAGCGGCCCACGGCGATTTCAATTGCGACGCTCGCCAAGAGATTTACTTGGCCAACGACAAACTCGCGGCATTGATCTCGCCGCACCGCGGCGGCTCGCTCTATGAACTCGACGTCCGCAGCATTTGTCAGAACCTGCTTTCGACGCTCGCCCGCCGGCCGGAAGCGTACCATCGCAAAGTGTTGGCCGGCACCGGCTCGAAGCTCGAAGGGGCCAAGAGCATTCATAGTCAAGTCATCTTCAAGCAGCCCGACCTCGACAAGCAGATTCACTACGACGCCTACCAGCGCAAGGCGATGCAGGATCACTTCTTCGATGACCATGCGACGCTTGCCGTCGTAGCGGCCAACGAAGCGATGGAACGAGGCGACTTCTTGAACCTCGGCTACGAAGCGAAACTGCTGCGCAACCCGCATCGCATTCAGGCTCGGCTCTCGCGCGACGGCAACGCTTGGGGCGTCCCGCTACGGATCACCAAGGGCTTCACAATGGAAGCCGGCAGCGGCGTGATCGACGTCGCCTACATGATCGAAGGCTTACCGCCCGGCCGGTCGTTTCACTTCGGCGTCGAATTCAACTTGGCCGGCCTGCCGTCGAAGTGCGACGATCGCTATTTCCACGACGGTCGCCACAACCGCCTCGGGCACCTCGGAACCAAGCTCGACTTGGCCGGGGTGCGCGGCGTGAACCTCGTCGACGAATGGCTCGGCATCGACGTCGGTCTGCGGATTTCCGAGCCGAGCGGCATCTGGACCTTCCCGATCGAGACCGTTTCGCAATCGGAAGGGGGCTTCGAGCTCGTGCACCAATCGATCGTCGTCCTGCCGCACTGGCACGTCGTCGGCGACGCCTCGGGCCGTTGGTCGGTGACGATGCAACTCGTCGTCGACACCTCGCAAGCCGAGAGCCGCATGGAAAAGTCGAACTCATCGGCCGTCGCGGCGACCGTGTAACGGCCGTCGCGATCCGGCCGGTTTACGGCTGCGCTGCCGTTACGGCGTCGGCGATTTGGCGGCAGAGCGTATTGTCGTGGCTTATGATCCGGCCGGGGCCCGCGAAATACGTGTGGTAGTCGGCGACGATCACGTTGTACGTCGGCGCTTCGAAAGCTTCCTCGACCGACCAAACGAGCACGCTCTCTTCGACGCCTCGTAGTTTGTCGCCCGACTTGATGTTGCGGGCTTTCTCCCAGCCGCGATCGACAACCCAAAGCGGGTGGCCGCCGCTGGTCAGGTATTCCCCTTCGTTGGTTTTGATGCGCGTAAGCACTCCGCTCGGACGAACGGTCGTCGCCAAGACCGGTTTGTAGGCGAGTTCGCCGGTGTCGGGGTTCTGCGAGAGCACTAGGTCGCCGACCTGCAGATCTTCCACAATGACCGGCCCTACGGACGTTTGCACTTCGGTGCCCGCCGCGAGGCAATCACATTTCTTCGTCGAGCGCGGCCGAGCGACCACGGAGTACGACTCCGAGCTGTACCCGCGACGCATCGGCTTCTCGGCGACGTACAATTCGTTGCGTTCGTTCCACCACTGCCACCACGCTTCGGGCTCGCCGGGCAGCACCTGATCGACGGCGATTTGCAGCGCCGTGCAGATTCGCTCGTTCATCTGCCGCGTACGCTCGTTTTGCATATCGGCATGTTGCTGATTACGGCGGGCCACGGCCATCGCTCGCAGGCCTGCCGCCCTCGCGGCGGACCGATCCTCTTCGTCGTCATCATTGCCGCGGATTTCGACGACGGTGTCGAACGTGGCCAACTGCTGCTCTTGTTCGCCTTCGCGATAAAACGTTTGCAACACCTCGACGCCGTGCCGCCCGTTGATGTACGTGGTCTGTGAGACGACGGGCGTGAACATCTCGCCGAGCATCGCCGGCACATAGGTCATCTGCGGTCGCTTCCGCAGCGCCACGGCGGCGAGCTCGCGCACTTCGCCCGCATGGTGATAGACGCCGTGGCGAGCCAACGACATCGTCGCCGCATCGCCGGGGATTTCGGCCACCGCGCTGACGACCGCCTTCCCGAGCCGAGCGTCGGCCTCGGACGAAACAAGGCGTTCCAACGTCGGAATCGCTCCGGCATCGCGAATTGCGGCAAGTTCGTCGAGGGCCGCGGCGTTTCGACGGATATCGTTTGCGCCGGCCTGCGCTACCAGTTGCCGCAACTTCGGCCCCCATTTCTTTCGCGCCGCGACGGCCGCCTCCCGCGCCGCGGTTTGCGCAACTTGGTCCTCGCGCGTCATCCAAACGCCGTGAACGAGCTTCTGCCCCAGCGCCGCCCGAGCAAATGCGTGATTCGGCTCGCGATCGACGACCGCCGTCAGATGAGCTCGTTGCTGCTCTTTCAAACCATGTTTGCCGCACCATTGGGCGAGTTTCCATTGGCCGTCGGTCGTTTTGGAAGTCGTCGCGCGAAGCCGCAGATACTCTTGAAGCGTCCGGCTGTTGCGCGCCGTCGACACGACCTCGGAATAAGGCACTATCGTTCCCATCCACTCGACGAGCGGGCTCACCTCGGGCGACGTCTCGGCGGAGACTGCAGGGGTCGCTTTCGGCGGTATGACGGGTTCCGTGCCAGCCGCCTGCGCTGCGATTCCCAGCACCAACAACCGACAACCGACGGCAAGGAAGGATGTCGAACGTCGTAGCCGGGCGAGAGCGTCCATGGGCGGCTCCTTTTATGGGCGGCAGTTTTAAGTGGGGCCGATAATTGTCGTCCGGCCTGAATGCACTTGCCGTTCCAATTCCCCCTCGTCCTAGTGATTACTCGCAAAACAGGAACGTTTCTCGCAATGTGCCGCAGCGGGTTGCGCCAGTTCGTGTCGTCAACCTGACGTCGGGTGTCGTCGATTCCGCTTCGCAACCAACCACGACGCTCAGTGTCCGTTTGTCGGCGCGTGCCCGGCGGCATGGAACCAATCGCACGGCTCGCGAAAGGTGGCCTCGCCGAAGGCGACTTCGATCGTCTTTGCGACTTTCGAACCACGTCCCCAACGCCGTAGCTCGGCGACGTTCGTCTTGCGGCTGGGATCGGCGCCGTCGTCGGGCGTCGCTCCGTTGACTACCACCGCGGCAAACGGCAGTCGCTGCAGCGCGCCGTGGAAGGAATCGTGCGCGGCCTTGAGCACGGCGATCGTTGCGTGAATCGTGCCGAGTCGATTCGCGGCGACGACCACGAGCGGAAATCCGAGCGCCAAGGCCAGATCGATATTCAGCTTCTCGTCCGAGAGGGGCGAGAACAAACCGCCGGCTCCTTCGACGACGACGACGTCGCTGCGCGGGCGCCAGTAGTCGAGACCCCAACGGAGTTGATCGAAGTCGAGCTCGCGACCTTCGGCGCGCGCCGCCAAGTGCGGCGCCAGCGGAGCCGCGAACCGTTGCGGACAGACATGCTCCAAGTCGCCCGGCTTGCCCGCCGCCTCCCAAAGTTGCACGGCGTCGTCGCTCGTGAGGTTTCCGTGAGCATCGCGGCTGCAACCGCTCGCCGCCGGTTTATACACGCCGACGCGCCGTCCCTCGGCCGCCAACGCGCGGGCAATCATCGCCGCCACGTACGTTTTGCCGACGCCGGTGTCGGTGCCGGTGACGAACAATCCGGGCAGGTGATGCGTAGTCATACGGTCCTTTCCAAGGGGGCGGCGTCAGCGTACCATTGTGCGTCGTTACGGGCGACGCGCCAAATCGTGTAGTGCCAATTCGTTTAGTGCCGAATTGTTATGGTGACTGTGGAATGAAAACTTACGAAGGAAAAGTAAACGTCGCGCTGGTGCAGATGAGTTGCACGGCGGAGAAGGGGCCGAACGTCGCCAAGGCCGTGAAGCGCATCGGCGAAGCGGCCGCCGCCGGAGCGCATGTCGTCTGCCTACAGGAGCTTTTCCCGGGGCACTACCCGTGCCAGAGCGAAGATCACGCGCGCTTTGCCGAGGCCGAGCCGATTCCCGGCCCGGCGAGCGAGGCAATCGCGGCGGCGGCCCGCGAGCACAAGGTCGTCGTCGTCGGATCGTTCTTCGAGCGCCGCGCGCCGGGCCTGTATCACAACACGGCCGTCGTGTTCGACGTCGACGGTTCGAGCGCCGGCGTCTACCGCAAGATGCACATCCCCGACGATCCGCTCTTTTACGAAAAGTTCTATTTCACGCCGGGCGACCTCGGTTTCAAGTCGGTCGACACGCGCTACGGGCGGATCGGCGTTTGCGTTTGCTGGGATCAATGGTACCCGGAAGCCGCCCGGCTCACGGCGCTCACCGGCGCGCAGATTCTCTTCTACCCGACCGCGATCGGCTGGCAGGCTCCGGAGAAGGCCGTGTACGGCGCGAGCCAGCACAACGCTTGGGAAACGATGATGCGTTCGCACGCCATCGCCAACGGCTTGTTCGTTGCGGCGGTGAACCGCGTAGGCACCGAAGGGGCGATCGAGTTCTGGGGCGCGTCGTTCGTGGCCGACCCTTACGGCAACCTAATCCACCGCGCGACGCACGACCGCGAAGAAACGCCGATCGTCGAATGCGACCTCGGCCTGATCGACGTGGCCCGCACCCACTGGCCGTTCCTCCGCGACCGCCGCGTGGACGCGTACGGTGATTTGACTAAACGGTATATCGACTAGGAGAGAAATGCTGAATGCTGAATGCTGAATGCTGAATGGAAGACGTACAATCTTCTCCTGTTCAGCATTCAGCACTCAGCATTCAGCATTCGCACAAGAGTGACGCAACCAACCGCTACAACATCCGCCACGCCGCGCAGCCTCGGTTACCGCATGCCCGCCGAGTGGGAGCCGCATGCCGCGACGTGGCTTTCCTGGCCGCGCAATCGCAATAGCTGGCCGGGCCACTTCGAGCCGGTGCCCGGCATTTGGGCCGAACTCGCCGCTACGCTTTCCGCGTACGAGCCGGTGCATATCTGCGCCGGGGGCGAAGAAGTGATGGCCGAGGCGAAGCGATTGGTCGGACATCTGCCGAACGTCACGTTGCACGACATCCCGACCAACGACGCGTGGATGCGCGACCACGGGCCGATGTTTCTCGTCGGCCCTGCGGGCAGCCCGCCCGTGATGGTCGATTGGGGCTACAACGCTTGGGGCGGCAAGTATCCGCCGTTCGACCACGACGACGTCGTGCCGAAGCGCGTCAACGAAAGCCTGAAATACCGCCGCTTCGAGCCGGGCATCATTCTCGAGGGGGGCGCGGTCGATTTCAACGGCCTCGGCACGGTGCTCACGACCGAGCAATGTCTGCTCAACGAGAATCGCAATCCGACGCTCGACCGCGCCGACATGGAACGCTTCCTGCTCGATTATTGCGCGGCCCCGAACGTCGTCTGGCTCGGCGAAGGAATCGTGGGCGACGACACGGACGGGCACATCGACGAACTGGCCCGCTTCGTCGGTCCGCGCACCGTCGTGTGCGTGGTCGAAGAAGACCCGGCCGATGAAAACTACGCGCCGCTGCAAGACAACCTGAAGCGATTGAAACTGGCGAAAGACGAACAAGGCCGGCCGCTCGAGGTCGTGCCGCTGCCGATGCCGAGCGCCGTATTCTGCGACGACCAGCGGCTGCCGGCGAGTTATTGCAATTTCTACATCGCCAACGGCGTCGTCGTGGCGGCTCAGTTCGATTGCCCGGCCGATCGTGTCGTGCTCGAGACGCTGCAACGACTAATGCCCGACCGCAAAGTCGTCGGCCAACGCGCGGTCGAACTGGTCTGGGGCCTCGGCGCGTTCCACTGCATCACGCAGCAGCAGGCGAAGCAGGGATAAACGCAAAAGTCTGAAGGCAAAATGCGAAACGCACTTGGTCGTCCACCTTAGTTTTGCATTTTGCGTTTCGCCTTTTGCCTTTACGCCTCGAGAAACTCTTCCACCGCATCACGCATCACGCCGGTATCCGGGTCGATACCCGTCCAGCGTTTGAAGGCGATCGCCCCTTGGTTGACGAGCATTCCGAGGCCGTCGAGCGCGCGACAACCGCGGGCCTTGGCGGCCTTGAGGAATAGCGTCTCCGCCGGGTTGAAAACGACGTCGGCCACGACGCATTCCGGCGCCACGCCCGTAAAGTCGACCGGCACGCGACCTGTCTCGTCGTTCAGTCCGATCGATGTGCAATTGATCAGCACTTCCGTATCGGCGGGCGGGACATAGTCTCCTTGCCAGGCGACGAACGTCGTCGGCACGTTGGTCTTCTCTTGAATGAGCTTGGCGAGCGTCTCACCCCGTTCAACGTTGCGATTAACAACCGTGAACTGCGCCGCGCCGGCCAAAGCCGTTTCGATCCCCACGGCCCGGGCCGCTCCGCCCGCGCCGAGCAGCACGACGCGTTTACCCGCCGGGTCGAGCAGTTGGCGCAACGACTGCACGAAGCCTTTGCCGTCGGTGTTTTCTCCAATGAGCTCATTACCTTCGCGGATCATGCAATTAACCGCGCCCATCATTTCCGCGGCAGGCGTGAGTCGATCGAGCAGCGGGATCACCGCCACCTTGTGCGGAATGGTCAGGTTGCCGCCGCGAAAGCCCATGGCTCGCAAGCCGCGTACGGCGTCGACCAATCCTTCGGGCGGCACTTCGAGCGTGAGGTAGCGCCAATCGAGCCCGGCCCGCGCGAAGGCCTTCTCCATCATGTACTGCGTGGGATTGCCGGCGACCGGCTGACCGAAACAACACACGATCTGCTGCAGTTCATCCGTCGGCACGGCGGTGGCTTTCCTGAAAGGAGGGCGAACGGGAAGGGGCGGGCCGATTATCTTCCCGCAAGCCGCGCCGTTTGACAAGCGGGCCTGCTTTTCGCGTGCCGCTTAAAACATGCCGGAGCCGCCGTTCGTCGGCGGACGAGAGGCGGAGCCGTGTACTTGCTTGGCTTTGGCCTTGGGCACTTGCTCTTCAATCGGCTTCGCATGCCGCTGCAATTCTTGCACTTTCGGCTCACGGGCGGCGCGCAAGGTCTTTAAGAGCGATTCGATCTGCTCGTGCACTTCATCGGTTTGTTTCACGACCAGCGTCAGCATGCCGGGCCCGCGATAAGGTTGGATGTCTCCCTGAGTTCCTCCTGCTTCGCGCCAGCTTTCCGGTTGAATCGTGGATACGATTATCTCGATAAGCGCTTCGAAATCGGGATGAGCCGCCGTGGGGTCGTTCGGCATCACCACCAGATCGTGTACTTGGTGGATGCGCGTCGACGTCATCGCTTCCGCCGCCGTCTTCGTCGTGACAAGAAGCACGTCGTTGCGCACGACGAACGTCAGAGCTTGGGCGCCCAACAGGAGTCGCAGCGCACTTCGAAGCGAGCCTTCTCGCACGGAGAGCGACAACGTCGTGTCGGGCGATTTGCCGTCGGCGGTGAGGGCCGTGACGTCGAGATGCACCGGAATCTTGTACCGTAGCGAAAGGTCGTTCGCGATGTCGCTCAATTGAGTGTCGAGGTATTGAACGTTCGCCGGTTCGTCGAGCGCCGCGCGGATGCGTTTCTCTAGATCGCTGTCGGCGCTGATCGTGCGCCCCTCGGGCAGACCGACGGCCGGCGACGGGGCAGGCTTCTCCTTGGACGATCCCTCGTCACCGCCGGCAACGTGCGGCGAGACGATGAACAACAGCACCAAAAGAAACGACGGGGCCAAGAGCGGCGAATTTTGAGCGCAGCGCATACATACCTCCTGCTGAGTTCCGGCAACAGAAAGGAAATGGGATGTGATGGCCGTATTATGCAGCGGTCGCACCGAGCCAAGCAACTCGTTGGCAACGACAATAGGCTCCGGAACAACGCCGCACGGAAGCAAATGCGGCTACTCGGGCATCCACAGCGACGAACCGGGGGACGACGGCGACGAACCACCGGCGGCCGAGCCCGTGCGACGAGCCTTGATGCGTACGTACGGAGCGATGTAGAGCGCTCGATGCCCGAACGCTCCCGGCGGGGCGTCGGCTTTGGCGTGCATCGGTTCGAGCAGGTCTTCGATCACAAAGCCGGCGCGGCAAATGCCGCCGACGAGGTCTTCCCAGCGGTGCAGAAACTCGAGCGTTCCCTCCTCGCGCAGCCGGCTGCCGACGACCGGCGGCAGCGGACCGGTGCGATAGTACGGCTCGGTGAGTTCATAGCCGCGGCCGCTCGGGCGCTGCTCCGCCTGCAAGCTCTGAGGCGTCTTATGCTGACTGATATAGAGACCGCCGACCGCCGTCACGCGGGCCACTTCTTGAAACACGCGCCGCACGTCGGGCAGGTAGCAGGTGCTCACCGGATGGATCACGACGTCGAACGCCGCGTCACGCAGCGCTTGCAGGTCGTCCATCGAGGCTTCCACCGTGCGAACCTGCAACCCGCGCTCGGCCGCCGCTTCGCGATCGAGGGCCAACTGTGCGGGGCTGATGTCGACGACCGTCACTTCCGCACCGGCCGCCGCGTAGAGAATGCTCTGGCTGCCGCCGCCGGAAGCGAGGCACAACACCCGTTTCCCCGCGACGCTGCCGCCCAGCCAGCCCGCGCCGTCGACCGTGCCGAGCGGGTCGTGCAGTTCGTCGTCCTGTGCCGGACGCGTGAAGCGCTGCTTCTTGGCGACCAGCGCATCCCAAGCCCGGCGGTTGTGATCGTGAACGGACATGGCAAAAGCCAAAAGTCGAAATGCAAAAGTCAAAACTGATGAGGAAGGAACTTCAACGACGCAAGTATCGGCAAGTTTCGTTTTGCATTTCGCGTTTTGAGATTTGCCTTCACTCCTTCACGTGCGTCATCAGCCACTGGAGCGCCGCGAGGTCGAGCCGTTCGTGGCCTCCCTCGAAGAGCGTCACGCGGCAGTTGCCCGACGTCCGGCGGAAGTAGATCGCGCGGTCGTACATCGGGTCAAGCTGTTCGCCGTCGGCGGTCGGAGCGTTCAGCCGCCACGGCGCGGCGCTGAGCTTCGCGATGGTCGCCTCGTCGATTACTTGCGACTTTCCTGCGCTCGCCGCAGCGGCCGCAGCCACACGAGCTTCGTTGGCCGCCGCCACCACGTTGAACGCCTCCAACGAGTGCCGCACCGGCACGCTGCCGGCGTGGCCGTCGTAGATGCCCGCTGCAATCTCCAGCGGCACGTCGACGGCCCGCGCTAGGTGCGTCTTAGGCGATCGAAAGCGATACTCTTCATCGACCGCGGCGCTCGTGCCGGGCGCACCGCCGCAGACGCCGCGGAGCATCGCGCCGTACTTGTCGCGCTCGTGTAACTTATGCCACGCGGCCAAGTCGCTGATGCCGACCCAAGCGCTCGCCGCGGTCCAGCGCTGCGGATGGTTGCCGACTAGTTGCATCGTCATGTGTCCGCCGCCGCTCGAGCCGGTAAGCAGCACGCAGCCGGGGGCGATCTTGTAATGCATGAGTACGTAGTCGACCGCGTCCAGCACGTCCTGCTGCGCCAGTCGCGAACCGCACGCCTCGGGCTGGTTGTTCATGCCCCGGAAGTTCGGCGCGAGATAAATCAAGCCCAGGGCATTGGCTCCCGCCTCGAGTTCAGGAGCCCGCTGATTCAGGTCGCCGCTCCAGCTATGCACGTTCACCAGGAGCCCCTTCGCGCCGACCTCCGGCGAGTAGCCGGTCGGCACGGTGATGTAGCTCGGCTGCATCGAACCGTCGGCCGTGCTCTTGATCTCCACCCGCTCGCGCTTGCCGTATTGCAGGGCCGGCACCACGGCCGTCGGCTTGTGCTTTAGCGCATCATCCAAAAAGGCATACGCCTCGCGCCGCTGCGGGTCGGGAAAGTCGTGCGAACAATTCGGATACCGGGCCTGCAGCGCCAACGGCGCTCCGAGCAATTCGTAAACTTCGCGCGCCGCCAGCACGCCCTTTTTCACTCCCTTGAATTGAAAGTTGGCGTCGCCCAGCGGCGAGTTGGTGAAGAGCGGCCGCGGTGCGATCGCCGCCACGACTTCGTAAAAATCAAACGGCATCCGATCCGGATCGGCCCCAAACTTCTCGACCACCCACGGCATGTACCGCTGCTGCGCCCAGTTGCTCAGCTTCTTGCCGTCGTAGTAATGATGAAACGGATCCCAACCGCAGCTCGTCACCACCGCGCCGATCCGCGGATCAAATGCCGCCACAAACAGCGAGTTGTGCCCGCCGAGCGAATGGCCGATCACGCCGATGTGTGCCGGATCGACGTCCCTGCGGCTTTGCAGATAGTCGACGCACCGCATGTGGTCGACGATCCCCTTCATCGTGCCGCTCACGTAATCGTCTTTCGTAAAGTCGTGTGACTTCTGATCGCCGAAGCTCACATAGTCGGGCGCAATGACAACATACCCGCGCTGCGCAAGTTCCAGCCCATAGCCGCGGTTGGCTTTGCCGTCGCCGGCGACGATCGCTTTCCCCAAATCTCCGGTAGGTTGCAAAGCTAAGATCGCCGCGCGACGTTCCCCCGCGGCAATTCCCTTCGGCGTCCACACGTACGCGGTCACGCGCTCGCCGTTGCGCGAAGCCAGCGAAATCGTCTGCCGCGGCACCCCTTGCTGCTCCGTCGAATCCAGCACCTGCACGTCGAGCGGCGCCGGAGCCGGTGCATTCGCGCCGTCGCGGCGCATCTCGGCAGGCAGCGGGCCCATCACCTCCTGCATCCCTTGGAGAATCTGCCCGCGGCGACGTTGCCAATCGTCCGCGCTGCGCACCGGCTGCTCCCGGCCGGCCTCGTCCGCGTAGTGCATCAATCGTTGGTGCGGACCTTGCGCCCCGGCCGGCGCCGCGTCGGCAAACCAAGCCGGCGATGCGAACAACAGAATCCACAACGAAAAACGGTGCTGCGGCATCGCAAAGGCCTCGCATGGGGTGGGGCAGGGGGACGAACGCTGGGTTCGGCAGGGTCTCCGAGTATACGCCGTGCCAGGTGACGATCTCTAGAGTCTTTCCCGCCGGCCCAACTATCGGGCCGGCGTTCTCAACGCAAAGTTCGATAGAATCACTGCGCCCTTCCGTCTGCATTCATCGCCTCTTCGCCAAGCGTTCGGAGTCGACGCCATGCCGCTTTGCTTCCCCCTTCGCGCCGCGTTCGTCACTTGCTGCCTCGCGATGTGTTCGCAACTTCCCTCATTCGCCGCCGACGCTCCGCGCACCAACGCACCCGACGCAAAGCCCAACGACGCTGCGAAGCCCAGCGATACTGCGAAGCCCAAGACCACTGCAAAGTCGGGCACCGCCGACAAGCCTGCCGACAATCCGCTCGCCGACGACTTGGATGCGATGCAGGGCATCTGGTTCCGCGAGTTCGCCAACCAGGCCGGTGTGCGGATGCGCGTCGAGAAGAAGGTCGAAGGGGAGGCCGACACCGTCACGGAGTTCGACGCGCAAGGCAACATCGTGCATGCCCACACGTCGACCTTCGAACTCGCGCAACACGGGCCGCTGCGGACGTTCGTCATTCACAACACGCTGGTCACCGCCGGCCCGAACATGGGAGCCCGACGCGGCGGTCGGGCGTTCGTCTATCGCCTCGAAGGCAACCGTATGATCGAAGCCTGGGGCCTGTTGGAGACGGATCGCGGCGCACCGGCCGTGCTCGTCTGGCAAAAACAAGCGGCACCTCAATAGCCGAGCCGCCATGCGCGATGGTTCCTCACGCTTCAGCACCGGGGTGTTCTCGACAATTCCTTAAGGGCGTCCGGGAACTGAGTGCCGCAAATGCATCGGCAAATCCGGGCGATTACGACGCCGATGCCGGCATGCTGACGCATTGTTCGATTGAGCAGGTTTAAGGCCCTCGAATTACCGGCGATTTCGAGTTTGAATTCTCGGACGGCCTCAACGAGTCGTCCGTACCATCCTGCGTTAGACCTACCCCCTAGAGGCTTGTTCAGAGACGACAAGACGGCGGCACCGCCGGCACGCCATTGGTCTTTACCCTGCACGTGCAGTTTTGCTAGAAACCCTGCTATAGAATCGTTTCTAACGCAGGAGGTCGCAAGCATGCCGGTACTCAACCCTTCGACCTGGCTGCGTCGTTCCACGGGCCGAATCTTGCGGCTCACGCGATCGTCGCTCCACCGCTTTACCGGAGGCCGCACTCCGGCGACGATCGCCCATGTGTTTGGCCACAAGCTGCATCAAAACCCTGAAGATGTCGCGATCGATTTTCGCAGCCTTGGCGGATTAACGCTGAACGACTTTCCATTCGGCGAACTCGGCTACATTTGCGAAACCGTGAAGCCGGGACAGCGCGTAATCGACCTGGGTGCGAATATCGGGTTCTATACGCTTCTGATGGCGAAGTTCGTCGGTACGCAGGGACGCGTGTATGCGTTCGAGCCGGGACCGAAAAGTTTTGAGATTCTCTCGCGCAACGTGCGCGAAAACGGCTACCAGAACGTCGTCCTCGAAAATCAGGCCGTCACAAACAACACTGGTCCGCTCAAATTGCTCGTCTGTCGCAGCGGTGAAAGCGACAACCGAATCTCCGATACGGGCGTGTTCGCCGGCGATCGAGATTGCGTCGAATCAAATGGCGTCGCCCTCGACGACTACTTCGCTCAGTTTCCCGGCGGCATCGACTTCATCAAGATCGACATCCAAGGCGCCGAGTATTTGGCCCTGCAAGGAATGACGAAACTCTTGGCACGTTCGCCGAACGTACGACTGATCGTCGAATTCTGCCCGGCGGCATTCGACAAACTGATCTCGGCCGCGGAATATCTCCGCTATCTCCGCGGTCTCGGCTTCCGCGTGTTTGACGTTCCTGAAGACCGCCCTCGGTACGAAACGACCGACGATCAACTTCTGGCCGCCTATCCACCCGGCAAAATGACGAACCTAGCGCTGGAGCGATACGACGGGAGAAGATAAGCGGGAGATGGGGGACGATCACTTTTTCGGACGAGCACCTGCACCGCCTTCTTGGGCGTCCGGCACACTGCTCCCGTCCGTCCCCCGCCTTTCCGCAACGATCGCGTGGATTCACCCCCACGGTCTTTTTACGACCACGCGCAGCGCATGATCGACCATCCCCCACGGTCGCGGCGGCCCTGTTTCCGTGAAAATCGGTAAGCCTCGGGCAAGTCAGGCACTTGCGGCAAATCGTAGCGACGCCGCGGCGTTCGTTAGGTGGTCAGACCGGCGGTTCGGCACGGTATTTGTCTTCATATGAGCAATGCCCGCGAGCGGCTCGTATCTCTACGCCGCTCGCGGCATCTAACTCGGCAATGGAGTAAGCACGTGGAGCAGGGAGCTCCGGCGGACAAACATTCGCATGAGGTGCTCCTATGTTTCGCGCTACGCTGCTCGTCTCGTTGGTGCTGCTGGTTCCCGCGCTGCTCGGCGATCGCCCCGAATGCCAAGGGCATGCGCCCGAGCGTCACGCTTCCGTTTCGCAATCGGCAGCGGCGCCCGACCGCTACTTTGTCGTGGTCTTCTCGTACCAAGACGCCGAGAACCACGTGCAAAAATCGCATACGTTCGCGACGTTCGTGAAAGCGTCGAATCTGGACGATACGGCCGACAATGCCCGGCAGGCCCGCTTCGAGACCCGCACCATCAGTTGGCTCCCCGCGAAGTTTGCCGACACGCTGCGGCTGAGCTTCTTCCCGACCGCCGGCAAGAACTTCACGCTCGGGGAAACGCTGCGATTCGCCGAGCGACTCGACGTGCAAGTGCGCCATTGGGGGCCGCTGGAGATCGATGCCCGGCTGTACGAGCAAGCCGCGCGACGCAGCGAACAACTCGCCTCGGGCGCCGTCCGCTACCAGGTCTACGATTCGTCGAAGCCGCGCACCAAGCGCGCGGCCGACGTCGTGCATTGCATCGACGCCGTGGCCGAACCGGCCGGCAAGCTCACGCTCGGAACCGTGCGCGGCTTCGCCGCCGGCGAACAAGTGGTCGCACACTTCCGTGCGCACGCGCGGCAAACGAGAACGCCGGCATGGCTCTACGACGCCGTAGTGCGCGCCGCCGACGCACCTCCGCCGGAAACGCTCCTAGCCCGAGCCGCGCATGATGGAGCCCTGCACGACGAATAAGCGCCCGGGGCGGTTGGCCCAGGTTGTTGTGCGGAGGCCGTCTGGGAATACACGTTCCCGAAGCTTCGTGACCAAAATCCCGCTGCACAAGAATTGCTCGGCCCATTTGCGCGGTGTAGTATCGCAATAAGCCTGTAGAGGGAAACGACTAAGGGCGCTGGCGCTGTCGTTTGAGCGGACTTTGATTTCCCGCGCCGGCGCGTGTTAATAACAAGTTAGGCGGCTACGAGTGACCCTGGAGGGCTGGATGACGCCGGAGCTGACACTTGATGAGAGGTTGGCTTGGGTGTGGAGTACGGTCGAGACTCTTGCTACGCTTCTCGACATGGACGACGACCTGCTCACGTACACGGTCTTCGAGCCTCTCGACATCGACGTAGGCACGGCGCTCAGCGAGGCGAACTTAACGGCACTTGTAGCCGCGAACAAAATGACGGAGCCGCTCGCACGCGAATTGATCGGTGTCGGCGAGATGGTCGACGACCTTATCCGAGGGGCGCACGAGCAAAGAGATTACAGCGATTCGTCTCTCCGGCAGAAGGAGCAATGGGCGCAGGTCGCCTCGGTGTGTCGCGAATTGTTGGCTGGTCGCGGTAGATGAAGCCAGACGCCGAACAAGTCGCTCCACCTGACGCGGCGGCTTATACTCGGATTTTCAATTCAACGTCTCGCCTGCCGCCGCGCAGGTGACCGATAACGTTAGGCCCAATGGTGCGAGATGAAAGAAGATAGTGGTTGGAGCATCGCAACCGGCGAAGACAACGGCAAACCCTTGATCTTTCGCATTCGCGACCAACCACCACGATTCGCAAAGCAGGCCGCGTTTCCACATCTATTGGCCATCTCTTGGGCATTCGACCCCGCAGCGGCCAACGGAATGCCCGTTCCGGAAGACGCGGAGCGCATGGCCGAACTCGAAGATTTGCTTGAGGGAGGCTTAGAGGCTAGTCAGGAAGCGTTTCTCACCGTCGCAGTAACCGGCAACGGCGTTCGCGAATGGCAATGGTACGCGCGTAATCCTGACACGGTAATGGAGTTGGTTAACGAGACTCTGGGGCACCTTGATCCATTTCCTATACAGATCAGTTTCCAAGACGACCCTGAGTGGCAAGGCTACAACGGTTTCATCGGGCTCAAAGATACGCAGGCTTAATGGTTTTATGGCCTCTAAAGTCAAGTAGGCGCACGGGTAGCGACGGCAGAATGTTTGGAGTGTCGTCTTCACTCTCCGCGTAGTTGCCGGACGTGACCAGGTGCGGCTCGGCACGGCGGCGGCGACTAGGGCTTTGCTTGCGGCGGATCGACGGGCCGTCGTCGCGGGCTGGGTCCGATAACGCGTTGTCAGGGTCGCGTAGCGGTAAGCGGCCGGCAGCACTCGCGGCCCGTTAGCGTCCGCTGAGTTCGGCCGTGTGCAAGGCTTCGTACACCGGACCGTCGCGACGTAGGTCGCTGGAGAAGAGCGTTACTTCGCAAACGTCGGTCACGCCGCCGTGAAACTCCGCCTGCGCCTGGAGGTAGTCGGCCAGGGCATCGATCACTTCCGGCTCGTTCTCGCGCAAACGGCCGATCGTGAGGTGCGGGCGAAACTTCCGCTCCTCGCTCCGATAACCGAGCGGCTTCAACCGCGCATCCAGCGCGCTGTAAAGTTCGGCGAGTTCCTCGCCTCCGCGTAGAACGCCCATCCACAAGGTGCGCGGATTCTTCGCGTCGGGAAACGCCCCGATGCCCCCCAACTCCACGTCGAACGGCGGCAGCTCGCGGCCGACCGCGTCCAGCACCTTGCAGAGTTCGGGCAGATGCATCTCGTCGACGTCGCCCAGGAATTTGAGCGTCAGATGCATCGCTTCGGCGCCGACCCATTTGGCCTCGACGCCGGTTTCGGCGAGCCGTTCGATGAGCTTCTTCGCGTGCGATGCGACGGTGGGAGATAATTCGACGGCCAAAAACATCCGCAAACGGCGCGACATGGAACGACTCGAACTACGGTGCTGGAACAGAAGCGACTCGGGCCTAAAAAGGCACGGACCCGAGCCGGCAAACCGCCCATCATAGCAACGACGAGCCGATTAACGCAGGGCCGCTTACGGGGCCGAATCGGCCGCCGGGCGCTTCCAATAGTCGGGCAAGCCGGCCTTCGTGTCGCACACGATTTCGAGGATCGCCCGCCGATCGGCCGCCGACAGATGGCGAAACTCGCGGCGGTCGGCGTCGGCGCCGTGCAATACGTCCCACAGGCGGCGATAGATGTACGCGTGGGCCTCGGCGGGGAGCGCGTCGAACGATTTCGAATAGATCAGGTAGCTCAACGGGTACCGGAACAAGCGCCGCTTGAGATCGAGTTGCCGCAGCGAACGCCCTTGGGAGTCGTGCGGGCCCTGTTTGGAAAACTCCTCGGTAAAGCCCGACGTGCCGACCAGCGGCGCTTCGAGCGGCGTTTCTTCCGACATCAAGAAGTAGCGCACCAGCGGCTCGCAGACGCTCTTGATTCGGCTGCCGGTGCTTTCCCAACGTTTGGTCGCCGGCTCGCCGAGTTCGCGGTTGAGTTCCTTTTCGTAGTACACGGCCTGACGCGTGCCGAAATTCGCGCGCGTCAGCAGGTTGTGCGCTTCGGCTTGATGCTCGAGCACCATCAGCGCGGCGATGTCGCTATGCGGCGTCAAGAAGCCCGAGGCATCGAACTCGCCGCGGAGCGAGGTGCGGTTTAAGCCGTTTTTGTCGTCGATCGGCCGCGGAGTATCCGTGCCGCGATAGGCGACGTTGCCCAAATGCGTTTGCTTGCCGTGCGTGCCGGTGACGTACCAGCCTCCCCAACGCTTCTCCAGCGGGCTCGTCTGGTCGATGCGGTAGCTGCCGGCGGAGAGAATCGGATAACCTTCGGCGTCGGCGAAGACGCTGCGAATCGTGTGGCCGGGGACGCCTTGCGTATGGCTCGAAGCGTGGCACGTCGTGCAGTTGTCGATTTGCCGCACGAACCGCGGACGCTCCGTCTCGACTTGGTCGAGCGAATAGAACACCGTTCCTAGCTGCGGATCGACGGCCGAGACTTCCAACACGTCGCCCGATTGGCACATGCCGATGTAGACGTCGTCGTTGAAGTAGAGCGAGCGCGGCGCGTCGGGCGTGATCTTCTGCCGTTGCAAGCTTGTCTTGGAAAACACCAAGGTTTGCGTCGACGTCGAAACGCCGAGTTCTTGCAACACGCTGCGGAGATAGCCGAAATGGTCTTCGAATTTCAGTCGCGTCTTGCCGGCGTCGAGCCGTTGTTGCAATTGCGAGATGGTGTTGTCGGGCGTCGACTTCGAATACCGGATCGGCTCGGCTTCGTAGTTGTCGGCCTGCGCACTTGCGACGCCGGTTGCGACGAGCCCGGCGAATAGGACGAGACCGAAGGCGACGATCCGAGTGCGGCCAGTGGAGCGGAACCCAGTGGAGTGAAACATGGCGTTACCCATGGCAAGCGGTGGGGAGGCGCGGCAGCGTGTTGCACGGCCCGTTCGTAGCAGTTATCGACAAAGTTAACGCCTCACGAACGACAATTCAAGATGTTTCTATCCACAATTTGCAAGTCCCTACAAGCAAACACCTTGCGTCTAAAACAAACAACAACTCCACGACGCCGCAGTCCGCTGCACGGCCCCTTGAGTTCCGCGACGGTGCTAACGACAATGTCGCGACTGCTTCGTCCCGCCCACGAAAATACCGGCGGCCGCGCGATCGCCCGACCGCATGGCCGCTTAATGCCACCGTTCAGAACCAAGGAAGTTGTCATGCGATTCCGTGTCTCGTTTGCCGCACTGTTGACCCTCTGCCTTCCGGCGGCGAGCCTGCTTGCCGCCGCGCCGAGCAATGTGAAATTGCCCGCCGACCAATGGCCTCAATGGCGCGGGCCGAATCGCGACGCCGTGAGTTCCGACACCGGACTCTTGCCGCAGTGGCCGGAAGACGGCAACGGCCCGAAGCTCGCGCTGAAGATCACCGGACTCGGCGGCGGCTTCTCGAGCGTCGCCATTGCCGACGGACGCATCTTGACGATGGGCGACATCGTTCCGCCCCCGCCGGCCGGCGAGCCCGTCGATAAGAAGAAAAAGGGGGGCGCTTCGACCGGCGAGCAGTATGTCATGGCGTTCGATGCCGCGACCGGCAAGAGCCTTTGGCGGACGCAGATCGGCCCGTCGTTTGAACAAACCGGTTACCACGGTTCGCGCTGCACGCCGACGATCGACGGCGAGCGCACATACGCGCTGGGCACCGGCGGCGATTTCCTTTGCCTCGAAACGGCCACCGGCAAGATCGTCTGGAGCAAGAACTTCGCCAAGGACTTCGGCGGCAAGATGATGTCGGGCTGGGCCTACAGCGAATCGCCGCTGGTCGACGGTAACAAAGTCGTCTGCACGCCCGGCGGCGCCGACGCGGGCATCGTGGCGCTCGACAAACTAACGGGCAAGGAAATCTGGCGGAGCAAGCTCGCCGTGGAAGGCGAAAACGGCAAAGACGGCGCCGGCTATGCGTCGATCGTCATCTCGGAAGGGGCCGGCGTGAAGCAATACGTCACGATCGTCGGACGGGGCTGCGTCGGCGTCGATGCCGAGACCGGCAAGTATCTTTGGGGCTACAACAAGGTCGCCAACCCGACGGCCAACATTCCGACGCCGATCGTGCGCGGCGACTACGTCTTCTGCACGACCGGCTACGGCGGCGGCGGCGCGGCCTTGCTGAAGCTCACAAAGGCCGGCGGCGGCGTTGACGCCGAGGAAGTCTGGTACACGCCGGGCAAGGAGTTTCAAAACCACCACGGCGGCGTCGTGCTCTTGGGCGACTACCTCTATTGCGGCAACGGCCACAACAAGGGCTTTCCGGTTTGCGTCGAATTCCTGACCGGCAAGATCGTGTGGGACGGCGGTCGCGGCGCGGGCTCCGGCTCGGCGGCGATCGTCGCGGCCGACGGCCACGTCTATTTCCGCTACCAAGACGGCACGATGGCGCTCGTCGAAGCCACGCCGGCCGGCTACAAGCTGTCCGGCACGTTCAAGATTCCCGACTGCGAGAATCCGAGTTGGCCGCATCCGGTCGTCGCCGGCGGCAAGCTCTACCTGCGCGAGCAAGACAACCTCTTCGTGTACGACGTGAAGAAGTAGTTCGCATGAACCTCGGACTTAGCGGACACGTCGCCGTCGTCACGGGCGGAGCCAGCGGCATCGGCTGGGCCATTGCGTGCGGCTTTGCCGCCGAAGGTTGCCACGTCGCCCTTTGGGACGTGGCGCACGATGTGGCCGCGCAAGCCGAACGTTTGGCTGCCGAGTTCTCGGTGAAAGCCGTCGGCTGCTCGGTCGACGTGACGAAGCCCGACACGATTGCCGCCGCCATGCAATCGACTGCGTCGACGCTCGGCCCGATCGATCACGCGGCCCACGCCGCGGCGATCGGCTCGGGCAAGTTCGGGTTTCCGTTTACGAACCTCGCCGCCGCCGATTGGCCGCGCGTGCTCGAAGTAAACATCATGGGCATGACGCATTTTGCTCATGCCGTTACTCCGCCGATGCTCGAGCGCCGCGGCGGGACGATGGTCTTCATCGCCAGCGTGGCCGGCCAAATCGGCTCGCCGACCGATCCGCCGTACAGCGCCAGCAAAGCGGCCAACATCAACTTCGCCCAGTGCATGGCCAAGGACCTAGCCAAGCACAACGTGCGCGTGAACACCGTTTGCCCCGGCATGGTGCAGACGGCGCTCAATCGGAGCGTGTGGCAGGCCTGGCACGATCAGCAGCCGCCCGACCAACGCAAGTCGTATGAAGATTGGGCCGGCGAAAAGGTGCGCAACGTCGTGCCGCTCGGACGCTGGCAACGCCCGGAAGACGTCGCCGACATGGTCGTGTTTCTCAGCAGCGCTCGCGCCGGCGAAGTCACCGGCCAGACGATCAACGTCGACGGCGGCTTCGTGATGCACTGGTAGGAAAGACCGGAGCCGTCGACAAGCCGGGCCGCGTTTCTCGCCGGCTCTAGCTTCTAGCCTCTTCCGCCTGCATCATCTCCGCCACCGCCTGGCGCGGCATTTTCAGCGGTTCGCCGACCGTGAACGAGCCGATCCATTGCGACTTGAAGTAACTCTGCTCGCGGCGGCGTTCTCCCTTGCTGCGGAAGATGCCGGTGACGCGCCGTTTGAACCGCTTGCGCCACGGCTCCGCAGCTTCCAGCGATTGCAGCCGTTGCGTGAAGTTGGCGGTGAACTTGCCGAAGCGCTCGCCGAACCACTTCGGCACCGGAGCTTTACAGCCGACCGCGAACACCGTGTGCGGGAAGCTGTCGACTCCTTGCCAACCGACGGCCGTCGCGCCGAGCGGGGCCAACAAACCTTGCAGGCAACTCGGCGTCAGACGCCAGTAGTCGCCGGGATAGTTGTGCAGGTAGAAATTGAACGGCGTGCTCACCATGATGATGCCGCCCGGGGCGAGCACCCGCATCATTTCGTCGACCGCCTTGCGGACTTCGAACACATGCTCCAGCGTCTCGACGCAGACGATCGTCGGCACCGAGTCGTCGGCCAGCGTGAGCCGGCCGAGGTCCTCGACCCGATCGACCCCGGGACCGTCGCGCATGTCGCAGCCGGTATACTTCCGGCCGGGGAATAGCGGTCGCAGGTCGCCGATATGCTCTTGGCCCGGCACGACGAACGAGCCGAACTCGAACACCGGCCCGGCAGGTTGAAAACTTTCGGCGGCGGCGGCCACGAAGGCCCGAACGTTATCGCGCATGGGACGAGGTCTCCGGCCGGGCGGTGATGAGAAGATTCGGAGTAGCGGCGACGGCGGGACGTGCGAATACGAGCACGTCGCGCTCGGGCTGCGAGCGATGATCGGCGAATTGCGCGACGGCGCGGGACGCATCGCCGAGCAACGCGCGCAGTTTCTCGCCGCGCGGACTTTCGGCTTCGAGATCGGCCCGTTCCAGCAACACGTAAGTCAGGTCGGGATCGCCGAGCGCTTGCGACGACGCGTCGAACCGATAGGTCGTGCGTCCCGACACGAGCGCGGTATAGCCGTGTTGTTCCAGCACGGCGCCGGGGCCGGCCGCGGCGGTCGAAAGCCAATCGGCGGCGCGGCGATGAGCGAGTTGCGCCGTGTGTGCAGGCCGCGAGATCGATAGAAAGCAGACGATCGAGACGGCGCCGGCGACGATCGCCGCCGTGCGCAGCGGCGACCGCTCGACGTGCTTCAGGCGTACATCCAGCCATGCGGCGAGCCTAATGATGCCGAGCCCCGCCCAAGGCATCGCCGCCAGTAACGGCAGCAGCAGGTGCCGGCTCGATAGATATCCGCCGCGCCAGGCCACGACAAACGTCGCGGCCAAGCACACGCCGATCACGACGGCCGGGAACAGCTTCGCCCAGGTCCTCAATCGCTTGCGCTCGACATAGAGGCCGAAGATCGCCAGCGGCGCGAAATAATAGGCCGACGCTTGCGCCGACTCCGCCGCGAACTCGCCGACCGCGGCGAAGAACCCGTGAAAGCGAATACTGCGCGTCGGGTCTTTGCGTCCCAACGACGCTTCGACTTCTCCCGCCGTCAAGGGTGTCGCGAGGGTCTTCATCGTCGCGGGGGCGGCGTTGATCGGCGCGTCTTCCGTCGCCGCGCCGCCGCCGCGAATCCTGCCGAGCCACTGAACAGGATCAACGATGCCCGCCGCCGCGTAAGGCAACACGGCGATCAACGCACCGCCGGCGAAGCACGGGAGCGAAGCAGTTGAGAGCGGCGGCAGTTCGCCGAAGGCACGCCGCGCGAAGCCGCCGCGCCGGCAGGATGCCGCACAGCCCACGACCGTCATGGTCGCTGCAATGACCACGGCTTCCGAACGCACGAGCAATGCCAGGCCTGTCAAGCCGCCGGCCGTCCACCACGCGAGCATCGGCGGTACGGCGGGACGCTCCGCCGAAGCGAAGTCGAACGCCGCCGCAACGGCCCACAAGGCCCAAGCAATGAGAAACAAATTCAGTCCGTCGCTGATGCCGTCGGCGCCGAGTCGGGCCGTTTCGGGGAGCGAAATGAACAAGAGCGTGCCGCAGAGTGCGGCGTCGGCCCCGACCAATCGCCGCGCAAAGAGATACGCCGGCACCACGGCGAGAACCAGCGGCAAGGTCGCCGCCAGTTGCGCGGCCCGTCCCCATTCGTTCGGGCCGAGGAGTCCCACGCGTGTGAAAGTGCGATGCGCGGCGCAAACGGCGGCCGGAAACAACGGCGGCACGGTCTCCGCGCGCACCGTCGGCAAGACCCCTTCGCGGTCGATGCGTTGGGCGACGCTGACGAACCCCACGGCGTCTTGCGCAGGCAGCACGGCGCGCGACACGTGCCAGACCTGTTGGCCCAACGTCGCCGCGAGCAGCAACGCCAGTTGAAGCAACGTATTTGCCGTGCGCTTCGGCATGTTCGCCCGATGAGAAACTCGTTTCCGTACGCCACCGGCGAAGAGCGTATTACGGTCGGCTGCCGGCGGTCAATGTCGATGCAGAGAAGGCCGTGCCGGCACTGCTTGCGAAAATGGGAGGGGGGACGCAGCGACGATTGAGTTCGTCGCGCGAAATGCCGAATTCATCTACACACGGATCAGGGATGGTCCCTTCGATCGCTCATGACGAAAAAATGCGCACTGCCCGCCTGCGTGTAGGGCCGCTCTGCGCGCCATTCGCGGCCGCTCGCCCCGCGCGACGCGGTCGCACAAAACAAACATCATGCTGGGAAACGGCCGAGCGGACGACCGTCGCCGACGCGTGCTTACGGAAGAGCTGATGGGGGGTGCTGCGCCCCACGATCAAGCCTCGGCCGATGCGGGTCCACGTAACGTCGCCGGTTCGAAAGCGAGAAGTCGTTACGGAGACGCGGCGCGCATGGACCGTCAACCGAGAGTCGTCGATTTACTCCCGCGCCACTACGGCTGGTTGGCGTTGGTCTTCTTCCTCGGCGCCGTCGGCATCGCGGCGCTCGAAGCCGGCTACTATTATCTACCGCAGCTCGTGAAGTTTTCGGCCTCGGGCCGAATCGCCGCGCTCGATCTCGCCGGCGAAGGGAGCCTCGCCTCGTGGCTTTCCACGGCGCTGCTCACGGCCGCCGCCGTCACGGCTTGGGTCGTCTACGGCATTCGCAAACATCGGGCCGACGACTATCACGGCCGCTACCGCATCTGGTTCCTCGCCGCCTCGGCGTGGCTCTTCCTCGGCATGGACGAAGCCGCGAGCCTGCACGAAGCGCTGCGTGATCTGGCCGTCGGCCTCAGCGGCGAACACGGCATCGGTCACGGCTCCATCTGGTGGCTCGGCGTATTCGGCCTGGTGCTCGGCTTCGTCGGCCTGCGGCTGGTACTCGAAATGCGCGAATGCCGACTGTCGACGACGCTGCTGCTCGCGTGCGGTCTGACGTATGCCGCGGCCGCCGCCGTGTTGCTCAACGGCGAATTGCACTGGTTCCCGCAACTTGCCGGCGCGGAAGCCGTCATGGCCGAAGAAGGGCTCACGATGACGGCCAACCTGCTGCTGCTCACGTCGCAACTACTGCATGCCCGCTACGTGGTGCTGGAGGCGGAAGGAGAAATCACGCCGCGCGCCGCAAAGCCGAAGAAAGAAAAGGCGCCGAAGGCCCTTGCGAAGTCGGCGAAGGAGCCTGCCGCTAAAGAACCGGCCGTGAAGTTCGCCGCGAAGGAGCACGCCGAAGAAGAGGCTCCGGCCAAGCGAGGCCTCTTCGGTTGGTTGCGGAAGACCGACAAGATCGACCCGCCGCATCCCGTGCCGGCTCCGACGCGTAAGACCAACGACCTGACGTCCGCGGCGAAGCCGTCGTATCAGGTGCCGTCTTCCGCGTTTCAGGAAGTCGACGAAGACGAGAGCGATCGGGCATCGTCGCGAGTCAAGCGCGTTCGCGCCGATTTCTCGGAACACGACGACGAAGACGAAGGCCCTCGCGACGGCCGCAAACTCAGCAAGGCCGACCGCAAAGCGCTGCGCCGCCAAAAGGAAGCCGAGCGGCGCGGCTACGGGGAGTAGAACGCCGCGGGGCGGGTCTCGCCGCGCATTCGCCGTGGGAAATCCTCGCTCCGAAGGGTTACCCCTTTCCCGAATCGCCGCTTCCCCTCTAAGCTAAGCGAAATCGTCTCCGCTCGTTCCGCGTTCCTGTTCGGTAGTTCGTCATGGTTCGTACCCGTTTTGCTCCCAGCCCGACCGGTTATTTGCACATCGGCGGCGTCCGCACGGCCCTCTTCAACTGGCTCTTCTCGCGCAAGCACGGCGGGCAGTTTCTGCTGCGGATCGACGACACGGACCAAGAGCGCAACGTCGAAGCGGCGCTCGCCCCCATATTGCACGGCTTCCGCTGGCTCGGCCTCGATTGGGACGAGGGACCCGAAGTCGGCGGTCCGCACGCGCCGTACTACCAATCGCAACGCCTTGCGCGCTACCAAGACGCCGCCGCGAAGCTGCTCGCCGCCGGGTTGGCCTATCGCGACTTCGCCACGCCGGACGAAATCAAGCTCGAACGCGAAACGGCCGAAGCCGAAAAACGCCCGTTCATCTATAGCCGCAAGTGGATGGCCGAGACCGACGCCCAAGCAAAGTCGTTCGCAGCGCAAGGCCGGCAAGGCGTCGTGCGGCTTAAGATGCCGCGCGAGGGGAAGCTGCTGATTCCCGACCTCGTGCGCGGCGACGTCGAATTCGATTGGTCGCGCGAGCAGGACCACGTGATCCAACGAGCCGACGGCACCTGCCTCTACCACTTGGCGAGCGTGGTCGACGATTTCGACTTCGAGATCTCGCACGTCATTCGCGCAGAAGAACACCTCTCGAATACGCCGCGGCAGATATTCATCGCACAATCGCTCGGCTATCCGCTGCCGCAATATGCACACTTGCCGTATGTGGCGGAGCCCGGCAGCAAGAACAAGCTCAGCAAACGAAAGATCGCCGCGTACCTGAAGAACCCCGACTTCAAAAAGGTCTACGACCACGGCCAAGGCATTGCCGCGGCGTTGGGGCTCACGACTTCCGCCGAAACGTTCAACCCCGTGATCGTCGACTTCTACGAACAAGTCGGCTATTTGCCGGATGCGATTCTCAATTACCTCGTGCTGCTCGGCTGGTCGCTCGACGACAGAACAGAGTTCTTCACGCGCGACGAGATGATCGCCAACTTCTCGCTCGAACGGGTCGGCAAGTCGCCGGCGAGTTTCGACCCGAAGAAGCTCTGGGCGTTTGAAGACAAATACATGCAGGACCTGCCGACTAAGCAGAAAGTGCCGAAGCTCATTCCGTATTTGCAACAAGCAGGCTTTCTACCGAAGCCGGTGCCGTGCGAAATCGGGCCGCGGCTGGCCCAGATCGTCGACGCGGCCGGCAACCGCATCAAGACCTTCGGCGATATCCTCAGCTACACGAGCTTCCTCACCGCCGACGACCGGATCCAATACGACGAGGCCGCGTTCGACAAGGCGATTCGGGCGCCGGGCGCCGTGGAACTGCTCACGAAGTTCCGCACCCAATTGGCCGCGGTCGAGCCGTATGAAGTGCCGCGACTCGAAGCGTTCTCCCAGGAGTTTATCGCCGCCGAAGGAAAGAAAATCGGCGAACTCGTGCATCCGCTCCGCGTAGCGCTGACGGGGCAGGGGGTCGGCCTCGGCCTGTTCGATACGCTGGCAATTCTGGGGCGTGAGTCGTCAATGCGGCGGATTGAGTTGGCAATCGCTCGCGCGAAAACATAGGACAAAACACTTCTTCACCACGGAGACACGGAGAGCACGGAGCTAATCCATTGGACTCCTCTCCGTGTCCTCCGTGCCTCCGTGGTGAGAACAATACCGTTCAGTCAGATTACGGAAAGCAAACGTCATGAGCACGGAAGAACCTACACGGCCGGTCGATTTCATTCGAGCCATCATCAACGAAGACAACGCCTCGGGCAAACACGGCAGACGCGTGCATACGCGGTTTCCGCCGGAGCCGAACGGCTATCTGCACATCGGCCACGCCAAGAGCATTTGCCTCAACTTCGGCATCGCCCGCGACTACGGCGGCAAGTGCAACCTGCGGTTTGACGACACGAACCCGGCCAAGGAAGAGCAGGAGTACGTCGACTCCATCATGGAAGACGTGCGCTGGCTCGGCTTCGAGTGGGACGAGTTGCACTATGCCTCCGATTACTTCCAGCAGCTCTACGATTGGGCCGTACAACTCATCAAGGAAGGCAAGGCCTACGTCTGCGACCTCACCGGCGACCAAGTTCGCGAGACCCGCGGCACTTTGAGCGAGCCGGGTAAGAACAGCCCGTATCGCGATCGCACGCCCAAGGAAAACTTGGAACTCTTCGAGCAGATGAAGGCCGGCAAGTTCGCCGACGGCGCCCGAACGCTGCGCGCGAAGATCGACATGGCCTCGCCGAATTTCAATCTGCGCGATCCGGTCATGTACCGCATTCTACACGCCGAGCACCATCGCACGGGCAACCAGTGGTGCATCTACCCGATGTACGATTGGACGCACGGTGAAAGCGATTCGCTCGAACGGATCACGCATTCCATCTGCACGCTGGAGTTTGAAAACCACCGCCCGCTCTACGACTGGTACGTCGAGGCGCTCGGCATCTTCCACCCGCGGCAAATTGAGTTTGCCCGGCTGAACCTCACCTACATGGTGATGAGCAAACGCAAGCTCCTGGAACTCGTGCGAGACAAGCACGTGACGGGCTGGAACGATCCGCGGATGCCGACGATCGCCGGCATCCGTCGCCGCGGCTACACGCCCGAGGCGATGCGGGCCTTCTGCGCCGAGATCGGCGTCTCGAAGTACGACGGCGTGGTCGAAATCAACGTGCTGGAAAACGCCGTCCGAGCCGACCTGAACAAGCGGGCTCCGCGCGTGCAGGCCGTGTTGTATCCGCTCAAGGTCGTCATCACGAACTACCCGGAGGGGCAGGTCGAAATGCTCGACGCCGTGAACAACCCCGAAGATCCCGCGGCCGGCACGCGACAACTGCCCTTCTCGCGCGAGCTGTACGTCGAACAAGACGACTTCCGCGAAGTGCCGCCGAAGAAGTTCTATCGACTCACGGTCGGCCAGGAAGTGCGGCTGCGTTGGGGCTACCTGATCCGCTGCACCGACGTGGTGAAAGACCCGACGACCGGCGAAGTGAAGGAACTTCACTGCACATACGATCCGGCCACGCGCGGCGGCAACGCTCCGGACGGACGCAAGGTGCAGGGGACCATCCATTGGGTCTCTGCCTCGCATGCGCTAAGCGCCGAGGTACGGCTGTACGATCACCTGTTCAAGGTGCCCGCCCCGGAGGACACGCCGGACGGAGTCGACTATAAGACGAATCTCAATCCGGAATCGCTGGTGACGCTGAAGGACTGCAAACTCGAACCGAGCTTGGCGCAGGCCGAGCCGGGTGCGCGGTTCCAATTCGAGCGCGTCGGCTACTTCTGCGTCGACACGGTCGACTCGAAGCCGGGCCAACCGGTCTTCAATCGCACAGTGTCGCTGCGGGATAGCTGGCAGAAGATCGAGAAGAAGGGATAGAGCAAACCTACGCGGTGTCGAACTCCGCGAGCAACTTCCGCGGCACGCCGATGTCGACGACGTGTAACTCGCCGACGCACGGCCGCGCCGCTTCCGTAAAGAACCCCGGCTTGGGGGCGACGAACGTGATGGTGTGCTGCGCTCGAACCGTATGTCGCGCCGGCCGACCGGAGTCGCAATCCAGGCCGCTCGGCAGGTCGACGGCGACGACTGGGGCCGATTGGACGTTGATCGCGTCGATCACTTGGTCGTACGGTGCCCGAGGTTCGCCCGTCGCGCCGGTGCCGAGCAGTGCGTCGACGATGCAACTCGCACCGGCCAAACGTTCGGCAAGTTGCCGGGAATCGACGTCGGCCGGAAACGAATCAATCGGCAGATCGGCCCGGCGGGCGATCTCGTAGTTTGAGGCGGCGTCGCCGGTCAACTTGGCAGAATCGCAGAACAACAAAACCCGCACAGCGAAGCCGCGGTTGTTCAAATGTCGGGCCATCACGAAGCCGTCGCCGCCGTTATTGCCGCGGCCGCAGCAGATGACGATCGGCTTGTCTGCCTGCGGTACACCGAGAATGCCCGCGATGATTTCCGCCGCTCCGCGACCCGCGTTTTCCATGAGCACCAAGCCGGTCATGCCGTATCTTTCGACGGCCAAGACATCGACGCGGCGTGACTGTTCGCGGTTGAGGATGAGCGGCTTGGTCATGTATGATGCTTGGACGAACACAGATGCGCGTCGGCACTTCGACGCGCCTAAATGGAGAACTTTCAATGCCCCTGTACGAATACCACTGCGATGCGTGCGACGCAAACGTCGAACTGCTGATTCGTAGCGCGAGCGAGAAGCCCGTCTGCCCGAAGTGCGAAAGTACGAAGCTCACGAAGCTGTTGAGCGTACCGGCGGGGCACGTCGCCGGCAGTTCGTCGAGTGCGCTGCCGATGATGCCGCCGGGCGGTTGCGGCAAGCCCCAATGCGGCATGGGCGGCTGCGGAATGTAGGGCAAGAGTAGCTAGTAGCTGGTTGCTGGTTACTCGTTGCTAGAGAAGACAAAAAACAAAGGGCCGCGTCGAATGCTCTTCGACGCGGCCCTCTTCGTTTTCAACTAGCTACTAGCTACCGACTACTAGCTACTATGCTTACGGGAACAGCAGGATTCCGGCCGTCACGGCGGTTGCCTGAGCGGCGGCCCCGCGAGCACTGAGCGGGATGCCGGGAACGATGTACGGCGAGCAACTGCCGGGGCGATAGTAACCGAGGGCGTACTTGCATTCGCCCGGCGGGTCCATGCCCATCTTGTACGGCAGCACCAGCAGCGAGCCGAAGAAGTGCGCACCGCTGACGACCGGTTGCGAGAACGGGCCGGTAGAGTGACCGTAGCGTTCCAACGCCACTTCTTCGAAGTAGAGCGGCTTATGGCACAGGCCCGAAGCCTTCCACGTATAGTTGGTCATCGGCCAGAGGCGGTTCTGCGGCGACGAGACGCTTTCATCGAAGTAGCATTCGCGCGGCAGCTCCCCTTGCGAGGCCGAGATGTTGTTGGTGATCGCGGTGATCTTCTTCAAATCGGCGATCGTCGGGCAGGGCTCTTGTTGAAAGGCCCCGCCGCCGGCGGCAAGTTGATCGAGCGAACTCGGCAACGGCGGCAACGTCGTGGTCGGAGCGGGACTACTCGGCTTGAGCGGCAAACTCGGTTCGGCCTTCACAGTCGGCTGCGTGAGCGTCGACTTCGGTTCGGCAAGCAAGCGCGGCGCCGGGGCCGGCTTCGTGTCGCCGAACGGATCGGAGATCGGATCGGCCGCTTGGGTTTGGATCACGGCGTCGTCGCGCTTGAACGCGACCTTGGCCGGGCCTTCCAATCGTAGCGGCTTCGCATCCACGTCGGCCGCGAAGAGTTGCGGCGGCGTCTCTTGCGGGGCCTTGAGTTCGACGTTTTCCGCGGCTTTCAACTCGACGGTCGCCTCATTGCGGCTGCCGGCCGCGCGCCATTTGAGCGATGAGTTGGTCGACTTGCGGATGCCGCTCGATTGGGGCTCCGCGCCGCCGGCCGCGGCGGCGAAGTAGAAGAGGAGCGGCACTAGCGCCGTCCCGACGGCCAGCGCGACCAGGGCCGTACGCTTGGCCCGTCGCGCGGCGTCGGTCGTCATCGCGACCGACGCCCAGGTTCGATTAACCGCCGTCGCCGCCGGCGCGCTCCGTGCTGTAGTTCGGCGATTCTTGCGTGATCGCAATGTCATGTGGATGGCTCTCCCGAACGCTGGCTGCTGAAACTTGGATGAACCGCGCCTTCGTGCGCAGTTCGTCGATGTTCTTCGTGCCGCAATAGCCCATGCCGGCCCGCAGGCCGCCGACGAGCTGATAAACGAAACCGCTTAAGTGACCTTTGAAAGGAACCCGACCCTCGACCCCTTCGGGCACGAACTTGCCGGTACCTTTTTCGCTGCTTCCTTGCCGGTAGCGTTCGCTGGAGCCCTTCACCATGGCGCCGAGCGAACCCATTCCGCGATATTGTTTGAACGTTCGTCCTTGGAAGAGAATCGTGTCGCCGGGACTTTCATCCAAGCCCGCGAACAACCCGCCGATCATGCAGCAGTGTGCTCCCGCGGCCAGCGCCTTCGAAATGTCTCCCGAGTAGCGAATGCCTCCGTCGGCGATCACCGGCACGCCCGCCGACTTTGCAGCGTGCGCGGCCCGAGCAATCGCCGTGATTTGCGGTACGCCGACTCCCGAGATGACCCGCGTCGTGCAGATCGAACCGGGCCCGATGCCGACTTTCACGGCGTCGGCTCCGGCCCGAATAAGATCGGCGGCTCCTTCCTCGGTCGCGACGTTGCCCGCCACGACGTCGATGTCCCACTTCTGCTTGATTTGCTTGATCGTCTCGATCACGTTCGACGAGTGCCCGTGGGCGCTGTCGACCACGAGAACGTCGACTCCCTTCGCAATCAGGCCGGCCACGCGCTCCAACTCAAACATGCCGACTGCGGCGCCTACTCGAAGTCTTCCCAAACGATCTTTGCAGGCGTTTGGAAAGCGGCGCAGTTTGTCGATGTCTTTGATGGTTATGAGGCCGGTTAGTTTGTAATCTTCGTCAACCAGCAGAAGTTTCTCGACCTTATTTACCATCAAAATCTTTTCAGCTTGCTCAAGCGTTACGGTCCCCGTGGCCGTTACAAGCTGTTGTTTGGTCATCACGTCGGCGATGGGCGTTTCGTCGTTCTCGAGAAACCGCAGGTCGCGACGGGTGAGAATGCCGGCAAGCTTGCCGCCGGCATCGGTGATCGGCACGCCCGACACGTTGAACTGCGCCATCACCTCGCGCGCTCGGCGGACCGAATCGGTCGGCGGCAGCGTCACAGGGTCGACGATGATGCCGTTGGCCGACCGCTTCACCTTGTCGACCTCGTCCGTTTGCCGGTCGATCGACATGTTCTTGTGAATGATGCCGATGCCCCCTTCTTGCGCCAGGGCGATCGCCATGTCGCTCTCCGTCACCGTATCCATCGGGCTGCTCAACAGCGGGATATTGAGCGTGATGCGCTTCGTCAACTTGGTCGAGACGTCGCAATCGCCCGGCACGACCTCGCTATATGCCGGCTCCAGTAGCACGTCGTCGAAGGTGATGCCTTGGTACTTGATCAGATCTTGCATGGCGCAACTCGCGGGAGCGGCGGTTATGGGTAAACCCGAATTATGGCGATGTGGAAGGCAAAGGGGGAAGGGGGAGGGGGGAAGGCGGACGGATTTCGCATCACATTCAACTTGCCTCACTTCCCCTTTCCGCCTTCCACCTTCCCCCTTGTTCGCTTTGTTCTTGCCGTGTTTTTCTCGTCGTCCTATACTCCCGCCCCCGCTTTCTTGGTTTGGGAAGCGGTCCTACAAGGAGGTAGGAACATGTTGCATAGGCTCGTGTTAGTCGTCGTTGCGGTGTCGTTCGGGCTGCTTCTTGCGCCGGCGGTAAACGCCCAACAACCCCCGGCCGGCGTCAATCCGAATCAACCGGCCACGAGCACCGGCACCGGGTTCTCCGGAGTCTGGCGATCGCCGACCGGCGAAACGCGTTCGGCCGCCACCGGGACATCGCTGCCTAATAGCGGCACGACGACGAACGCCGGTTCCGGCGCCAACTCCGGCCTGTCGCCCATTCCCGGCGCGCCGCGCGCTCCGATCGCCAAAGTCACCAGCGGTACCGGCACGCTTCCCAATCAAGACGGCCAAGTCTGGCGCGAGTACGACATCAGCCCCTACACGGCCCGCGTCACTTCGACCAATCGCCCCGAGCAAGCGCTCGTCGATTGGATTCTTCGCGAAACCGGCTACGAGGTCTGGCATTCCAACGTCGTCAGCATGTTGAGCGCCGACGCCCGCACGCTCAAGGTGTATCACACGCCGGAAGTGCAGGCGATCGTCGGCGACGTCGTCGACCGCTTCGTCAACAGCCAAGGGAGTTCGCAAAGCGTCAACGTGCGCATCATCTCGCTCGGCTCGCCCAACTGGCGCACGCGCGCCCAACCGGCTCTGCGGGCCGTGCCCGTGCAAACCCAGGGCATTTCTGCTTGGCTCGTGGCGCGCGAAGACGCCTCGCTGATCATCACGGAAATGCGCAAACGAACCGACTTTCGCGAACACGGCTCTCCTCAACTCATCATTCAAAGCGGTCAATCGGCCGTCGTCAGCTTGATGCGTCCGCGCCCCTACAGCGCCGACATCGCGATGCGCAACGACGCCTGGCCCGGCTACGAAGCCCGCACGTCGCAATTCGATGAAGGGTTCTCCGTCGAGGTCAGTCCGCTCTCCTCGCTCGACGGCCGCACGCTCGACGCCGTCGTGAAGGTCAACATCGATCAACTCGAACGTCTGCAAAGCCTCAGCGTGGAAGTGCCGTCGTCCGTGGCGCCGCGCCAACGCACCGACATCCAAGTGCCGCAGGTCAGCCAGTTCCGCTTGCACGATCGCTTCCGCTGGCCGACCGATTCCGTGTTGCTCATCAGTCTCGGCGTCGTGCCGGTGCCGTCGGCCGCCGACGCGCCGAGCACCTCCGGCTTCCGCATGCCAGCCATGCTTTCCGGCGGGCCCGATCGCGGCGAGGTCCTGATCTTCATCGACAGCAAAGCGTTGCTCGCCGGCGTAGCCGCGCAGCCCGCCGCCGCGGCG
>CAZWDN010000017.1:0-34399 GCA_964633125.1 uncultured Pirellula sp.
CGCGGCCGCCGCGTTGATTGATCTTCGGCGTGCGGCCGAATTCGCCCGTCATGATTACGGACGTGGTTTCCAACAGCCCTCGCTCTTCGAGAGTCGTGAGCAAAGCCGACAGGCTTTGGTCGACCATCGGCAGGTTCTTATCGAGCCTGGTATAGATGTCGGTGTGCATATCCCAACTGCCGGTGGTCAGCGTCACGAAACGCGCGCCGGCCTCGATGAGGCGCACCGCGAGCAGCGCGCTTTGATTGACTTCGCCGTCGCCGAAGCGCTTGGCGACGTTTTGATTTTCGCGCGACAAGTCGAACGCTTCACGCGCCCGGCGCGAGCTGATCATCGAATAGGCTTGCTCGGAGAATTCATCTAGGCCGCTGAGCACGTCGCTCTTGGCTTCGATCGTACGGAAGGTGTTGTCGACCTTAGCAAGCAGTTGCTCGCGGCGATTCACTTGCTCAAGCGTCATGCCGCCTTGCAGGCCGATGCCGCGCACGTTGAACGACTGCCCCAATTTCGGCGAGGCGTTGGTGGCGAACGCGCCGTATTGCAGGCCGAGGAACCCGCCCCCTTGCGGCGTGTTGGGCACGGCGACGAACGGCGGCATATCCGGCGGCGAAGTGAGTTCCTTGCTCACGACCGAGCCGAGCGAGGGAAACTCGATCGACGGCAGCGGACGGTTGCCCGTCAACATGTACTTCGTGCCGAGTTCGTGCGCCGCCAACGTATGGCTGACGCCACGCAAAATCGTGAACTTGTCGGCGCATTTCGCCAAGAGCGGAAACTTCTCGCAGATTTCCATGCCCGCGACGTTCGTCTTAATCGGCTTCAAGTCGCCGCGATATTCGACCGGCGCTTCCGGCTTCATATCAAACGTGTCCATGTGCGTCGGTCCGCCGCCGAGGCGAATGTAAATCGCGGCCTTGGCCTTGGCCGTCGACTTCACTTCGCCGGCCTTGGCCAGGCGGAGATAATCCGTAAGGCTCAATCCGGCGCCGAGCGCGCCGACTTTCAAGAAGTCGCGCCGCTTCAGGCCGTCGCAAAAACGATGTTGGGACATGTGGTTAGTCCTTTATGAAAACAAGTTCGGGTGCGATTGTTGAATGGGTGGTATTCGATCGGCGGACGGAGCGATTAGTGATTGACGACGAACTCTTTCGTGTTGAGCAGGGCCCAAACCAGGTCGCGTAGTCCTTCCGCCGGGTTCTCCGATTCCTTCAAGTAGGTTTCGGCGGTCGCCAACTCTTCGGCGCTCGGGAGCCGGGTAAAGGTCCGCAAGTACGCTTCCTTGATCAGATCGCCGGTTGATTGCGCGCCGGCCTTCGAGCGTCGTGCCGCGGAATTCTTGGCCTCGGCGATCTTCGTTTCCAACTCCGCGACCTTTTCTTTCGCGCGAACTTGGATTTGCTTAAGCCGTTCGGCTTCGCTCGCGCCGACCTTTTTCTTCGACGACTTCAGCTTGGCCGTCTCCGTCGCGAGGCGTTCTTGCAGCCGCGCGAGTTCGAGTTCCATGTTGCGAAGTTCGCTCGCACCGTCGCCGGTCGACTTATCTCCGCCCGGCAGCGCCGCGGAAGCCTCGGCGAGCCAGCCCCCCTTGCGCTCGATCATCTTGAACATTTCCTGATCGTTGCGGAGGAAGACGGTTTGCAACAGCGACGGTTCGTTCGAACGTTCGCAATCGCACGGCGTTTCGCGCTTCGGCTTGCCGAAGACGCTCAAGGCGTAGCTGTCGGAATTGTTGCGGTTCGTGTAGGCCGTGTTCATGCCGATGGCGCAGTTCATAATCGGGTCTTTCGCACGACGGGCGAGTTCGTCGGGCCCCGCCGTGGCGTCGACCGCGGCGTCGTACACCACTTCGGCCGGCAGACGGCGCGGCACCGCATGGCTGAAGTTGCGGAGGTCGAACTCGTTCGTCGCGTTCGTGTGCCACGAGCGTTGGTACGTGTCGGAATTGACGATCTCGCGCATCAGCCACTTGATGTCGTAGTCGTGCTCGATGAACGAGTCGGCCAAATAATCCAGCAGTTCGCGATTGCTCGGGGCGTTCGCCAAGTTCATGTCGTCCGGCGGCTCGACGATGCCCACGTTGAAGTAATGCGCCCAAACCCGATTGACGAACGAACGGGCGAAGTACGGATTGTCCTTCTGACGGAGCCAGTCCATCAGCGGTTGGCGAGGATCTTCGTAGTTGGCGTCGACGAGCTCATCGCCGCCGAGCACCTTCGGCGTAATCACGCGACCGGCGGTAACGACCTTGCCCTTGTCCTTGTTTCCCTTACCACTCGACGTCTTGAGGGGCTGAATGTAGAGCTCGTTGAAGGGAACCACCTTGCCTTCCATGGCCAAGTTTTCCAGATCGCGTTGAATCTTGGCGCCGCCGACCTTCTTCGGATCGGTTTCCACGCCCGACTTGGCGATCAACTCCTTGGCGACTTCTCGTTCGCGCTGGCCGCTGGAAATGCGATTGAAGAACGCCGTGAAATGCTGGAAGTCGTACTGGCTCCATTGATCGAACGGATGCTTGTGGCATTCCGCGCATTGCAGGCGAACGCCGAGAAACGCATAGCTGAACGAGAGCGCCTTCTCGTTCGGGGTGCGCATGTTTCGCCGCATCCAGTAATACGGCATCGTCTCGCGTTCGGTGATGTCCGTGGGCTGGTCGTCGCGAACATACGACGTCATTTCTTGGCAGTATTCCAAATAGGTCTGCCCTTCGGAGCTGCGGCTCACGCCCATCACGATGCCTTCGACGATGTCGTCGTACGCGACGTTTTCGGCAATGCGACGATTGAGCCAGCGATACCAGTGTTCGCCGGCTTTGACCGGCGCGCTGTTGCGAAGTTGGTTTTGGCTGTTGCCGAGGATGTCGCTCAGTTTCGTGGTCCACCACGCGGCGTAGGCGGGGCGCGCGAGCAGTTCGTCGACCTTCTTAGCGCGTTTGTCGGGGTTCTGGTCGGCGACGAACGTCCGCACTTCGTCGGCCGTCGGCAGTTGGCCGGTGATGTCGAGCGTGGCCCGACGCAGGAATTCCGAATCGGTGCAAACGTCGGCCGCGACCACTCCGAGCTTCTTCAGCTTGTTGATGACCAATTCGTCGACCTTCGTCTTCGTTGCGACTTCCGGATACTTCGGCCCGACCTGATCGCTCACCGGCATCAGCACGGCGACCGGCACCACGCCGTTGTCGTAATAAGCGACGACGTGCGTATCGCCCTTGCCGGCGGCCGTGATCTTGCCGTTGAGGTCCACTTTCGCCACGGCGTCGTCGCTGGTCGTGAAGCGGCAGAGCGGGGTGACGTCTTCCACGCTACCGTCGGACCAATAGGAGAGCACCTTGAGTTGCGTCGTTTCGCCGGGCTTCGTGTATACGATTTCCGTCGGCGTCACTTCCATGCGCACGAAGTGCGCGTCTTTGGTCTCGTCGACGGCCGGAGCGCCCGCTTCCACCCAGCGGGAAATCAGCCGGTATTGCCAGCTATTCTTATCCATCCGCTTGCCGCCGCCGTGCTCGTCTTCCACGTCGGACGACGGCTTGGCCAAGATCATGCTTTCAGCCGGCTTCTTCAGGTCGACGCGCGGCTGCTCGCTTTTGACGATGGCGTCGAAATCGGTCTTGAAGTCGTAGCCGAAGAGGGAGAGGCGGAAGCCTCCTTGCCCCTGAAACGAACCGTGGCACGCGCGGCCGTTGCAACCGAGCCGGCCCATCAGCGGGAGCACGTGCCGTTGCAGGCTCGGCACCTCTTGAGCCTCGGGTGAGGCAAATCGTTCGTTGGCGGGCGGGATGATCTTATCGGCCGAGGCCGTCTCGGCGGCGGCATATTCGGCCGCGAAGAGCAAACAACCCAGGGCAATCAGGGACGACAGGGGGCGACGCATAACTCGTTACTCTCCGTGAGTCAGGCTGCTCCCCAAAACAGAAATGCCAGGGGAGCAATGTCACGTTCGGGGGTGGGGGTTCAAAACGACTAGGCGGGCGGAATATCGCTTGGCCGACGGGAGTCAGCCGCTTACTGCATTTGTCGGTCGGCGATGCACGGTTACGAACTTCTTGGGGCGAATCTCTTCATCTATCTATTGAGCAATGGGCGATCACTAAGGCGCGGCCTGGGCCGGCTTACCGCTCTTGGCGGCATCCTTCTCAACAGGCTTGCTCGACGCGGGCTTGTTTGCCGCGGTCGCCGTTTTCGCAGGCTGCTTCTTTTGGTTCTGGCCGTTCGATTTCAGCGCCGCCTGAAACCGCTCTTCCACCAAGTCGGCCTGGCGCCGCTCCAGATCGGCGAGTTCTTTCTGCAACGCCGCGGCTCGGGCCGAGGTGCGCTCGTAAGAAAAGCGGATCAATTCGCGATGGACGCTCACCTGCTCGTTGAGGAGCTGCCGCAATTCTTGCTCTAATTCCGGCGTGCGATTCATCGACATCCGGGCTGCGAGCAATTGAATGCGCGAGGAAAGCTTCCACTCCTGTAATTCCAATTCGTAGCGCAGCGGCTGCTGCTCTTGGCTGAGAGCGAGGCGTTCGCTGGCCCGAAATAGCTCGCGAATCGCCTTTTGATATTCTTGCGGGCGGCGCGTCTTGAGTCGCTCCAGCAACTCGGCGAGTTCGGCGTGATGCATCCGCACGAACGTCAGCGCCGCCGCTTCCCGCTCGAGCGTAAAACCCTGCGTCGGCTTCGCGACTTTGACGGCTTTCGTAGCTGCCGACGAACCGGCGGAAGGGAGCCCCGCAGAAGGAATCGCCGTGGATACGGGCTTCACCGGGTCGTCGGCGGCAATGGTTGCTTGCGAATGTTCGACGACGCCCCATGTCACGGCGCCAAGCACGAACATGCCGCCGGCAATGTCGCGAATCATCGTCATCCAAGGAAAGTCGAACCGTCGCATTCCCAATCCGCCTAACAAACGACCGTCATCACAAAAAAGAGAACCGCACACCGCAGACGGCAAATACTATTCGTCACGGCCGGCGGACGATTCAACTACGGCCGCCAAGAGCCAATCCGGCGCCGTCACGTTCATATCGTCGGCCGCTTGCACGGCCAGATCGTGATCTTCGGTATCGACTTCGTCGCCGGTCGTAAGTTCGTCGACCAGCAAAGAAGGCGCATCCCACGAGTGCTCCGGCCCCAGTGCGGCCAGCAAGCGCGAATCGGACTCGGCCTGCGCTTCGGCAACTTCCCGCGGAGCATGCTCGCCAGCGGTTGGGAACTTCTGCCAACCGACGACCAACGCGACGCAGGCCGCCGTGGCGACCATGATCCAAACGGCGGCTGAGGAACGCCCGGCGGGAGAAACCCGTGCCGGAGCAATCGGTGTCGGCGCAAGCTGCGCCGGCGCAACAGGCCGCAAGTCGATGGCCGCCCGAACCGTCTGACCGAGCTTCACGGCTTCGGCAAGCGCCTCGCAAGCGATCGGATCGTTGCCGAGTCGCTCTTCGAACAACCGACCCGCCTCGTCGGCCAGTTCGCCGACGGAGTATTGATAAGCCGTCCAAAGCAGTTCGTCGTCGATTACTCGTGCCATAATTCGCCCCAAATCCGGACCGTACAAAGGTCCGTCCACAATCGAAAACCCCAGCATAATTTTCGAAGGCTCGGGCATTCCGCTCGACCTTCGTTAATCTGACGCGCCTTCCGCTCGTTTTATTTGCCGGCCAGGACATTTCCCGACACTTTGGAGACGCCGGCACGAAAGCACCCAAGGTGCTTATGCACAACCACTTAGGACAAGGGTCCGCCGGCAGTGCGAAAGTCCGCCGGGGCGACCGAACGGCACGACGCGCGAAAGGGGATTTCCACCGATTTTTCGACTTTCCGCCGGGAAGCCGACGGCGGCGGCAGGTCGCGCCAGGCGCGCTCCGGGGGAGCCGGCGTGTTGTGAAAGCACAACGCCGGCAAAACCGTCGCGACCGACGCTCTCGACAAACAGCGAACAACCGGAAGCCGACGTTAACGATTAGGCGAAGTCTAACGACCGACGACTCCGCAGGCGTGGTAATTCGTCAACATTCTCCGCTGTTTCGTTCCGGAAGTTTTTCACTTCCTAACTAGCGTGAAATCTAGGTGCCGAATCTTTGGGGTTCGACGAATCCGGACGCTTCGCTTTCTACCCGTGTCGCGAACGTCTGCCGCATTCGGCGAGTCGCCGGCGCCAGTTTCCTCTCACTCGGAGTTTGCAAATGAAGATGTTGTTCGGCAGGTTATGGCGAGAAGAGCTTGGCGCCATCGTCTCGGCGGAAATTATGCTCATCGCCACGATTCTCGTGATCGGCGTCATCGTCGGTCTCTCGGCCCTGCGCGATTCGGTGGTTACCGAACTCGCGGACGTCGCTCAGGCGTTGGCCAACGTTAGCCAGTCGTATAGCTATAGCGGCGTGTCGGGCCACCATGCCTTTAGCGGCGGCGGAGCGTTCACCGATCTTGCCGACTTCTGCGACACGAAAGATTCGCTCGGCGACTGGGGCAATTCGAAGTGCGTGCAGATTTGCAGCAGCGGTATCGCGGCGGGTGAGAGCGCCGGACACCATCACGGTTGGTAGTTGACGAAACGTTTGAGTAGGCACTCACAAAACAACAACGCCCGGGAAGGCCAGTCGGCTCCCCCGGGCGTTGCCTTTTGTCGGGTTCGATCCGGCGCGGAGCCTAAAACACCGGCTTGATCTGCTTGAGCCGCTCTTCGGTCGTCCGCATCAGCGCATCTTCCGCGGCTTCGTCGGCGGCTTCGTAGGTGACCGAGAATCGCAAGTGCGGCCCGGCGTCGTCCCACGGCACCGTGACGATCGAGTGCTGCGTGATCAGGTACTGGCTCGCCGCTTCGCCCGTTTCAAATTTCGTCCCGTCGGCCAAGCCCTTCGGCGCGGGCGAATAAAGGAAGTACGTGCCGCCGGGCATCGAACATTCGAAGCCGCAACGTGTGAGCACGTCAACCAGCTTTTTCAGCCGGCGACGGTACTTTTCCCGCACGATGTTCGGGATCGAGGCGTCGTCGAGCGCCGCGGCCGCCGCCTTTTGCACGGCCATGAACTGGCCCGAATCGCTGTTGTCTTTCACGTCGGCGAAGGCCTGCACGATCTTTTCATGGCCGGCGACGAAGCCCATTCGCCAGCCGATCATGTGGAAGCCCTTCGACATCGAGTGCACCTCGACGCCGACTTCTTTCGCGCCCGGCACCTGCAAGAAGCTGAGCGGCTTCGCATCGTACGAGAGCATGATGTGGGCCGCGTCTTGCACGACGACGAGTTTATTCTTCAGCGCGAAATCGATCACGCGCTTGTAGAAGTCGACGGTCGCGGTCTTGCCGGTCGGGCTGTTCGGATAGCAAATGACAAGCATCTTGGCGCGGGCCAGGACGTCGGCCGGAATCGTTTCCAGGTCGGGGAAGAAGTTGTTCTTCGCCAACAGCGGCAGGCGATGGACGTCGCCGCCGTAGTACTTCGTATGCGTGCCGGCCACGGGATAGCCGGGCACGGTCATGAGCGTCACGTCGCCGGGGTTGATAAACGCCGCCGGGAGCATGGCAAGCGCCGTCTTCGTGCCGATGCAGTGGTTGACCTCTTTCACCGGGTCGATCGTGACGCCGAACTCGCGCTGCATGAAACGCGCGGCGGCTTCTTTGTACGCGGTGATACCGTTGTCGGCGTAGCCGCGGTTCTCCGGCTTGTTCGCCTCGGCCGCCAGCACTTTGCGCACGCTTTCCGGCGCCATCTCGTCGTTTTCGCCGATGCCGAAATCAATCAACATCCGCTCCGGATGATCGGCGAGCGCCTTGCGCTTGGCCCGTTTGATCTTCTCAAACTTATAGATCTCGGTCCCCTTGCCGTAGTTGGGGCCGCCGATGCGGTCGGCAAAACGCGATTGAAAATACGGATCGGACATGGCGAGTACTGGGGTTAGAGCCAAGGAATAGTAACGGCTGGGGAGCCGACGAGTCGGACGCTCTCTGAAGACCGGTCCCCGACGATCGGGTTCGCCCCAAATCGGGCCTTGAAGGGTACGGCAACCAGCCCGTTCTCGCAAGGATATGAATTCGGCCGGTACGCGTGCGACCATCTGTTTCGCCGGCCAAAAGTTCCCTGGATTCCGTTACGAAAATCGCTAACGTGCAGGGTTGGCTGTTTGGCAATTTGGATTGGGTCTGAGCCGTCGGCAGATTCTGACGTAAGTCACGTTCGCGCTTCAGCACTTACGTCGACGCGCCAAAACGGCCTGCGCACATAAGTCGAGTTATCTACGCACAACCCCAAAACCCACAAGGGGTGCGCACATAACTCGACTTATGTGCGCAGACCACTTTTCAGCGTCGTCGTAAGTCAGACGATCGATTGGGCACTTACGTCACGGAAGCACCCGTCATCGCGCCGGCGAAGCCCCCGTGAGCGTGCCGTTTTCGACACGTCGAGACGACGACGCGACGAAGCGTTGGGACTCCGCAAAACAGGGGCGTTTCGCACGCTTCCGGCAATTGTGGATCGGCGCTGAAAACGGTATACTTCCGGTTTGCATTTTGCCCGGATTTTCCCGCAGGAAAGTCGCGAACCGCTCGGCGGCCCCAGGCCCACGAACGACTCGCGGCAAGGCGTCGGTTTCGGCGATTGTTTTGCCCCGCAATACGATCGCAACGGAATGCGAAAAGCCCCCTGCACCATCGATAAAGGATTGCACTCTTGGCCGACGAAGAATTGCCGGATGAAGGCGCACCGGAACCCGTTCCCGCCGACTCGAGCGACATTCCCGGCGGCGTGACGGGGGGCAACATCATCGATCTGCAGATCGAAGATGAGATGAAGGAAAGCTACCTGACGTACGCGATGAGCGTGATCGTCAGCCGCGCCCTGCCCGACGTGCGCGACGGCCTGAAGCCGTCGCAGCGGCGAATTCTCGTGGCGATGAACGACTTAAACCTCTCGCCCGGCGCGGCCCGGGTGAAGTGCGCGAAGATCTCCGGCGACACCAGCGGTAACTACCACCCGCACGGTGAAAGCGTCATCTACCCGACGCTGGTGCGCATGGCGCAAGAATGGAACATGCGGCACGTGCTGATCGACAAGCAAGGCAACTTCGGTTCGATCGCCGGCTTGCCCGCCGCCGCCATGCGATATACGGAAGCGCGGATGTCGCCCATCGCCGCGCTGATGATGGACGACATCAAGCTCGACACCGTCGACTTCACGCCGACGTACGACGAGCGCCGGCTCGAGCCGACCGTGCTGCCGAGCAAGTTTCCTAATCTGCTCGTCAACGGCGCCAACGGCATCGCGGTGGGCATGGCCACGAGCGTGCCGCCTCACAACTTGGAAGAAGTCTGCCTGGCGGCGATCGCGGTGATCGACCGGCCGGAGATTTCGATCGACGAACTGCTCGAAATCATCAAGGGCCCCGATTTCCCCACCGGCGGCATCATCTGCGGCCGCGGCGGAATTCGTCGCGGCTACTACACCGGACGCAGCACCATCGTCGTGCGGGCCAAAACGCACGTCGAAGAATACGCGAAGGGGCGGCAGCGGATCGTCATCTCGGAGATTCCGTTCCAGCAGGCGCGGGATCGGGTCCATAAGGCGATCGTCGAACTCGCGGAAGAAGACCGCGTTAAGGACATCACGAACGTTCGCGACGAGAGCAACCTCGAATCGCCGGTCCGGCTGATCGTGGAACTGAAGCGCGGCGCCGATCCGGACGTCGTACTGAATCAGCTCTTTCAATTCTCGCCGCTGCAAGACACCTTCTCGTTGATCTTCCTGGCGCTCGTCGACGGCAAGCCGCGGACGCTGAACATCCGCGAACTGCTGCAAGAATTCATCCGGCATCGCTACACGGTGATTCGCCGCCGCACGCAGTTTTTGCTCAATCGGGCCCGGCAGCGGAAGCACACCGTCGAAGGGTTGCTGCTCGCGCATGCGAACATCGACGAAGTGATCCGCGTCATTCGCACTTCGGCGACGCAGGCCGAAGCGAAGTCGCGATTGATGACCATCGAATGCCCGGCGGCTTTGATGGAGCGGGCCTTGGGGCCGGCCGGCTATGCCGACTTCACCACCGAGCGCGGCGTCTCGTCGAACTACACGCTCACGGCCGTGCAGGCGGAAGCCATCCTGCGCATGACGCTCGGCCAATTGGTGAACCTGGAGCAAGAAAAACTCGGCGGCGAATACAGCGAATTGCTCAACGAGATCGCCGAATATCTGCGGATTCTCAGCGACGACGCCAACGTCTATGCGATCATCCGCGCCGACTTGGTGGAGATCGTGCGGAAATACGGCGACAAGCGTCGCACGGAAATCAGCGGCGAAGAGATCGGCTCCATCGACATGGAAGACCTGATCGCCGAAGAGAACATGGTGGTGACCATCACGCACCAAGGCTACATCAAGCGCACGCCGACGACGACCTACCGCGCGCAAAAGCGCGGCGGCAAGGGAATTACCGGCGCCAAGAGCGACGAAGAAGATCCGGTCCGCAACCTGTTCGTGGCCAGCACGCACGATTACCTGCTGTTCTTCACCAACATCGGCAAGGTCTACTGGCTCAAGGTTTACGACATTCCGCAATTGGCCCGCGAAAGCAAAGGTCGGGCCGTCGTCAACTTGCTCAACTTCGCCGAAGGAGAGACGATCGCCTACTGCACGCCGATTCGCGACTTCTCCGCGCCGAACCACTATTTGATTATGGCGACGCGGCAAGGGCTCGTGAAGAAAACGCCGCTCAGCCAATACGGGCGGCCCCTGAAGACCGGCCTCATCGCGATCAAGCTGAAAGAAGGAGACGAACTCGTCGACGTCGCCGTGACCAAGACCGGCGACGAAATCCTCTTGGCCACGTCCGGCGGCATGGCGATCCGCTTCGATCAGGCCGACGCGCGCTCGATGGGACGCAACACCAGCGGTGTGAAAGGCATTAAGCTCTCCAAGGGACAATCGGTCGTCGGCATGGTCGTCACCGATCCGGACGCGACGCTGCTCACCGCCTGCCAAAAGGGTTACGGCAAGCGAACGCCGTTCGGACCGAACGACCCGCTTACCGGCACGCGCGTCGAATCGGACGAAGCGTCGGAAACGGAAGTCGTCGACGTCGCGCCGCCGGAAGAACCGGCCGAGGACGATGAAAGCTCGTCGGCGCGCTACCGCACGCAACGCCGCGGCGGCAAGGGCATTCGCGACATCAAAACGACCGACCGCAACGGCCCGGTGGTAAACATCGTCAGCGTACGCGACGACGATGAACTCCTGATGATTTCCGCGGGCGGCAAGATTCAACGGATCGCGGCCCGCGACGTCAGCGTCATCGGCCGCAACACGCAGGGTGTGCGGATTATGTCGCTCGACGACGACGATACGCTCGCAGCGGTCGTACGGGTTCCGCCGGAAGAACTGCCGATCGCGGCGGAATCGGGCTCGGCGCCCGCCCCGACCGATCAACCGCCGGCGGCGACGGACGCCTCAACCCCGTCCGCCGAGCCCCCGGCAAACGAGTAAGTTCGGAATGTTGTGACGGTATTCGACGCGGATGTGCGATTCGCCGCATCGGCAAATCGCCGTACGTTGATTACTGTGGAAGGTTCGAGCCGCGCTCGACGTCCAGGGTATTTGCCTTGGCGTAATACACCCACGCCCTGAGGTCGTTTTGTGTCCGCTTCCCAGCCGAGCGCCGTCATCACAGGAATCACGGGCCAAGACGGGGCCTACCTTTCCGAATTGCTGTTGGAAAAGGGCTATCAGGTTCACGGCGTGGTGCGCCGCTCCAGCACCGACACGTTCGAGCGCATCGCGCATTTGCGCGATCGCATCGAACTGCATCAAGCCGATCTGCTGGATCAGCTCTCGCTCGTCAACATCTTGAACGAAGTGCGTCCGCGCGAAGTCTACAACCTCGCGGCGCAAAGCTTCGTGCCAACTAGTTGGGGACAGCCGCTGCTCACCGGCGAAGTCACGGCGCTGGGCGTCACGCGCGTCCTGGAGGCGATTCGCGTCGTCGATAAGTCGATTCGCTTCTATCAGGCCAGCAGCAGCGAGATGTTCGGCAAGGTCTGCGAGTCGCCGCAATCGGAACGCACGTCGTTTTGGCCGCGCAGCCCTTACGGCGTTTCCAAAGTTTACGGGCACTGGATCACCGTGAACTACCGCGAAAGCTACGACATGTTCGCCTGCTCGGGGATTCTCTTCAATCATGAGTCGCCGTTGCGCGGAAAGGAATTCGTCACGCGCAAAGTCACCGACGCCGTCGCGCGCATCAAACTCGGCGTGCAACACGAACTACGCCTCGGCAACCTCGACGCCCGCCGCGATTGGGGCTTCGCGGGCGACTACGTCCGCGCCATGTGGCTCATGCTGCAACAAGACGCGCCGGACGACTACGTGGTCGCCATGGGAGAAATGCACACGGTGCGCGATCTGGTCGACGCCGCGTTCGATCACGTCGGTCTCGATCCCGACAAGTACGTCGTACTCGATCCCGCGTTCCTCCGTCCCGCGGAAGTTAACGAGCTTTGCGGCGACGCAACCAAGGCCCGCACGAAGTTGGGCTGGAAACCGGAAGTTCGCTTTCCGGAACTCGTCGCCATGATGGTCGACGCCGACCTCGAGCGGGTCGGCCACGAATTGGAAATGACCAAGATTCGGAATCGCTAAGCGGCACATCGCCCGAAACGGCGTCGACGAGAAATGAAAGCCTTCATCACCGGAATCAACGGATTCATCGGCAGCCATTTGGCCGAGCATCTGCGCGCCTCCGGTGATGAAGTGCTCGGCTCGGTGCGCGACGGCGACGACTTGCGCCACGTTCCTCGCGAAGCGAAAACCGTCGGCTGGGATCTGGCGACTCCGACCGATGCGCAGCTGCGCAAGGCCGTCGCGCAGTTCGCGCCCGACGTGGTGTACCACCTCGCCGCCTTGAGCATCCCCGCCGATTGCGGTTCAGACGAACCCTCCGTCGCGGCACGGAACGTGAATGTTGAAGGGGTCCGTCGCGTCTTGGAACTCGCCGCCTCGTTGCCGCACCGGCCGCGAACAGTATTCGCAAGTACAAGCCGCGTCTATGCCCCGGTCGACCCGAGTCGGCCGATCGTCGACGAGCGCGCGCCGTGCGATCCGCGCTCGGCCTACGGAAAAACCAAGCTCGCGGCCGAGGCGATTTGCCGCGGGGCGCAGGAAGAGTCGGGGCAAGACGTCGTGATCGCCCGGCTGTTTCCGCAAGCCGGCCCGCGGCAAGATCCGCGACTGATGCTGGCCGAATGGGCCCGACAACTGGCGGGAACGGCGCCGATCATTCACGTGGGCAATCTTCATGTCACGGTCGACATCCTCGACGTGCGCGACGGCGTCCGCGCGTTGCGCGGCTTGGGGATCCACGGAACCGCCGGCGCAATCTACAATATCGGTTCCGGGTCGCCGTGCACGACCGGAGAACTCTTTGAATTGCTTCGCGGCGCGGCTCGCGACCATCGACATTGGCAAGAGCGCGAATCGACTCCGCGCTCCGACCCGATCGCCGACGTCGCCGCCCTGGCCGCTTGCACCGGTTGGACGCCGACGGTTTCTCATGCCGAAACCGTCGCCGACGTTTGGAACTACTGGCACGAGCGTCACCGGAGCGGCGCGTCGCCGCTTCGTCAACAACAGCAGCAACAACAGTAACGCCGGACTACTTGACAGCGGAAACCTATGGCTATCGCGATCGTCGGAACAGGATACGTCGGACTCGTCACGGGCACATGCTTCGCCGACAGCGGAAACGAAGTGACCTGCGTCGATATCGATGCGGCGAAGATCGAACGCCTCAACAAAGGCGAAATTCCGATCTACGAGCCGGGCCTATCGGAAATGGTCGAGCACAACATCCAGGCCGGGCGGCTGAAGTTCACGACCGATCTGGCGGCCGCCGTGAGCGACGCCGATTTCGTCTTTCTGGCCGTCGGCACGCCGCCGGCCGACGACGGCTCGGCCGACTTGCGCAACCTTTGGGCCGTGGTCGACGCCATGGCGCCGCACTTACCGGCAAAGGCGATTTCCGTCATCAAGAGCACGGTGCCGGTAGGTACGAACACCAAAATGTACGAACGCCTCAAGCAAAAGACGGGGCGCGAATGCGAAGCCGCCTCGAATCCCGAATTCTTAAAGGAAGGAGCGGCGCTCGACGACTTCATGAAGCCGGATCGCGTCGTGGTCGGAGTCCGATCGCAACGCGCCGCCGAAGCGCTGCACGAACTCTATATGCCGTTCCTAAGAACGGAGAATCCGTTTCTCGTCATGTCGCCGGAAAGCGCCGAGATGACGAAGTACGTCGCCAACGCGCTGCTCTCGACGAAGATCAGCTTCATCAATGAAACGGCGAACGTCTGCGAACTCGTCGGCGCCGACATCAACGACGTGCGACGCGGCATCGGCACCGACAGCCGCATCGGCACGGCGTTCCTCTTCCCGGGCGTCGGCTACGGCGGCAGTTGCTTTCCCAAAGACGTGCGCGCGCTCGACGCCGTGGCGCGATCGAAGGGATACGAAATGCGGATTCTTCCCGCGGTCGACGAAGTGAATCGTCGGCAGAAGACCGTGATGCTGGACAAGATCGTGAATCACTTTCACGGCGACCTCGCCGGCAAAACGATCGCCGTTTGGGGATTGTCGTTCAAGCCGCGCACGGACGACATTCGCGAGGCGCCGGCCCTGGCGATGATCGACGAACTTCTCAAGCTCGGCGCGAGAATGCACGTGCACGATCCGGAAGCCATGGACAACGTCCGCAAGCAATACGGCGATAAGCTCCAATACGCCGAACGCCCCTATGACGCGTTGCTTGACGCCGATGCGCTGTTGATCATGACCGAGTGGAAAGAGTTTCATCGACCGACGTTCGCCACGATGAAGAAGCTCCTGCGTCGACCGGTGATCTTCGACGGCCGCAACCTCTACGAAACGTCGACGTTGCGGGACGCGGGTTTTACCTATTACAGCATCGGGCGAGCGCCGATCATCGCGCAGACCTAGCGGCGCGAAAACGGCGCAGTCCGGCAAGGTGCGGCAATCCCGTGAGTGCGAACATGCGAAGACCGCTCCGCAACCAGATTCTGCTTCCCTTTGCAGGCCTAACGGCCGCGGCGATTCTCGCCGTGAGCGCGGCCGGAGCATGGCAGGCGGCGGCGACGGTCGACAAGCAAATCGATGCCCGCGTGCGCAGCGCGGCCGACGTCTTACTGGCCGCCGACTTCCCCCTGACCGACGCCGTTTTGCGGCAATCGCACGGACTCACGGGCGCGGACTTCCTTTGTCTGGACGCCTCGGGACGCCTTCGCGCGGCGAGCGTCGCCGACGCCGAGCCGTTTCTCTCCGCGGCCCGCACAAGCGCCGACCGAACATTGCGCCGCGCCGTGTCGGTCGACGACGTGGAATATCTGTCTTGGTCGGTGGAGCGTCCGCCGCATCGCTCCGGTTCGGAGCCGTTGATTCTGCACATGTTCTACCCGCAAGTGCAGCGGCGGCAATTGCTGCGCGAGGCGATCTGGCCGCCGCTGTGGATCGGCGCCGGCGCGCTGGCCGCCGCGAGCTTGTTGTCGTACGTCGTTGCGGCGCGCATCGGGAGGCCGATCGCCGCCGTGCGCGGGCACTTTTCCAATTTGGCCGCGGGCAATTACTCGACGCTCGAGGTGCCGCAACGCGACGACGAAGTGCGCGATCTCGTCGTCGCGGCGAATGCGTTGGCTAAGCAACTGGAAGAGCGCGATTTAGCCGTGCGACGCTCCGCCCGCTCGACGCTGCTCGGTCAACTCAGCGGCGGACTTTGCCACCACTTGCGAAATGCCTCGGCCGGCGCGAAGCTCGCGGTGCAACTACACCGCCGACGCTGCGCCGCGGACGACGGTGAAAGCCTCGACGTCGCCCTCCGCCAGCTCGATTTTGCGGAACAATACGTGCAACGATTGCTGACGCTGGGCAAACCGCAACCGCTCAACATGCAAACGACCGACGTTCGCGAGATCGTTCTGGATGCGTTGTCGCTCGTCGAACCGACGTTTCGGCATCGCGGCGTCGTATTGCGGAGCAACTTGCCGATCGAGAATTCGGCTTCGGTCTCGGCCGATCGCGAACAGTTGCGTCAACTGCTGGTGAATTTGCTCTTAAACGCCGTGGACGCAGCCGGCGAATCGGGCTGGGCCGAGGTTTCCCTGTCGGTCGCCGACGGCGAAGTCCGTATTTCGATCAGCGACGGCGGCGCCGGACCGCCCCCCGCGGTACGCGAGCGACTCTTTGAGCCGTTCGTCACCGGCAAGCCCGACGGCATCGGCATCGGATTGGCCGCCGCCAAGCACATAGCCGAACTGCACGGCGGTTCGATCCGCTTCGACGGAGGGGTAGTAACTCGTTTCGACGTCTTGCTTCCGCGGAGCCGAGCGGCGACAACTAGCTTACCAGTCGCAGAAGGAGTCGCCGGATGAGCCACGTTTTGATCGTCGATGACGAAGAGAGCATCTGCTGGGGATTGCGCCGCCTGCTGACGGAAGAAGGCTACGACGTCACCGTCGCCGCCAGTGCCGAAGAAGCGTTGGCGTCGGTCGAAAAACGCCGGCCGGATCTCGCATTGCTCGACGTGCGTTTGCCCGGCATCGACGGCCTCACGGCGCTCGAACGCTTGCGCCGCGCCGATCACAATTTTCCCGTAATCGTCGTTACGGCGTACGGCAACTTGGAAACCGCGGTCCGCGCCGTCGATCGCGGCGCGTTCGACTACCTGACCAAACCGTTCGACCTGGAGCATGTCGTCGACGTCGTACGACGCGCCGCCGACTCGCTTGTCCGGCGGCCCACGACGAGTCCCGGCGCCGCGCCCGTCGATACCGACGAGTTGCTCGGCGCAGGGCCCGCCATGCAGGAGGTTTTCAAACGCATCGCGCTGGCCGCGCCGACGGATTCCTCGGTCTTGATCGTCGGCGAAAGCGGCACCGGCAAAGAGCTCGCCGCCCGCGCCTTACACAAGCACTCTCGCCATGCGTCGGGCCCGTTCGTGCCGATCCACCTGGGCGCGCTCAATGCCTCGCTCGTCGAAAGCGAACTCTTCGGTCATGCGCGCGGCGCGTTCACCGGGGCCGACTTCGATCGTCCCGGCTTATTGGAATCGGCCGACGGCGGCACCGTGTTCTTCGATGAAGCGGCCGACATTCCGCCGCCGGTGCAGATCAAGTTGCTCCGCGTTTTACAACAGCGTGAAGTGACGCGCGTCGGAGAAGTGAAGCCTCGTCCCTGCCGCTTTCGAGTGATCGCCGCCGTCAATCGCGATCCGGCCGAGTGCGTGCGCGCCGGTACGTTGCGCGCCGACTTACTGTATCGACTCGCCGGATTCGAAATTCGTCTGCCGCCCTTGCGCGAACGCTTGGAAGACGTCCCGCTCTTGGCGCGGCGTTTTCTTCAATCGGCCGTCGACGGCGGCAGCACCGCTCGCGGCATTTCGGCCGCGGCCATCGCGGAGTTGAAGAGCCGCTCCTGGTCGGGCAACGTGCGCGAGCTGCGCAACGCCGTCGAGCGGGCGGCGATCTTCGCCAGAGGCGGAATTATCGAATCCGAACATCTGCCGCCGCCGGGCGGATACGAAACGCGCGTCGCGACCGACGTCGCCGACGTCGTGCACGATGCGGTGATGCGGTGGTCGGAGGCCGCCGTCGCCGGCAAACCGACGATCGGCGATCTCTACGAACGCCTGTTGAAAGTGATTGAGCCGGCGTTGTTCGAAGTCGTGCTGCGAAAGACGCTCGGCAATCGCGCGGCGGCCGCCGAACTGCTCGGCCTGCATCGCGCGACGTTGCGCAAAAAGCTTTCCGAGCGGCGCGACGGCAAGCCCGACGACGGCGACGACGTGACGCACTCCGCAACATAACCGGACGTACGACTCGTCCAATCTTTACGGTACGTCCGGCGCCGCGGCGTAGCGGCGGAACTCCTCCTCATCGAGGAACACCGCTTCGCGCACCAGTTGAAACATGAACCCTTCCGCCGGCCGGCCGATCGCGGCCAGCAACTCGTCCAACGCCTCCGGCGGGCACGTTCCCTTCAATTCGACGTAGAGCAACCGGTCGGCGCGGTCGGCAAGTAGCCCGTCGAGTTGCCACGCCCGCTCCTCCGCGGCGGCGACCCACACGAACGAACCGTCCGGTTCAAAATAGAGCCGCTCTTTGCCGGCCAAGCGCTCGCCGACGGTTTCAAACGTCACAACGAAACCGGGGCCGACTTCATCGCCGCGCACCGCAAGTCGGCGCCTGACGCAGCCTCGCAAGCTCGTATCGTCGGCGGTCGGCGCTCCCGCCGGCCGTGCGTGAATCACGGCGTTGAACGCAAGCAACGTCATGCGTTCGCCGTCCGAGAAATCTCGACCCGTCGCGCGCCGGCGGATTCCAACGCCGCGAGGTTTACCCGGAGCGTATGCTCGGCGTCGACCAACGGACAGGTCGGCGTTTCACGCCCTTCCAAAGCCTCGACGAAACGCCGAGCTTGAATCTGAAACCATTCGTCGCGCTCGTGCAGTTGCGGCGGGCTCCAGGTCCAAGCCGTTTCGCCGTGATGAATCACGCCGTAGCGATGCTCGGGCAATTCAATACGGGCCGAGCCGCGCGAGCCGTTGATCTGAATGCGCGATTCGTTGGCCGCCATAAACTGATTCATGGCGATTGAAACCATGATGCGACCGTTGCCGGCGCGGCCGGATAGATTTACCGTGTCTTCGACTTCCACTCCCTCCAAACATTGGTGAGCGTAGTCGCAGAAAACCCAATCATACGGCCCGACCAAGTACTGCACGGCATTGGCGAGATGCGTCATCGCGTCTTGAATCGCGCCGCCGCCGGTACGCCGATCTTTGTAGTAGATCTCACGATAAGCCGGGCGGAACGTCGGAAAGTGTTGGCCGGACGTGGCGACCACCTGATGCACGATGCCAAGTTCGTTCGACAGGATTAAGTTTCGCACGGCCTCGACCGCCGGATGCACGCGATAGACGTACGCGACTTGAATCAGCTTGTCGCCTGCCGCGGCGCGGAGTCGTGCGGCATCTTCCAGCTTCGTCGCCAGCGGCTTTTCAATGAGCAGGCCGCGACACACGGGCAAGAGTTGCAACGCGTGGTCGACATGCAGGTTGGCCGGAGTGCAAATCACCGCGGCGTCCCACGAGCGACGGCAAGCCTCGTCGAGCGACGCATATCGGGCCGCGATCCCATAGCGGTCGGCGACCTCGTTGCGACGCGATTCCATCGCTTCGACCAACCCTAACTCGCAGCCGATCGCTTGTTGAAAGCAACGCAAGTGCCGCTCGCCGATGGAACCGACGCCGACGACGAGAACGGAGAGCGGACTAGGCATGAAAGTAGTTACTTAGCTTTTGGTTCGTGGTGCTTGGTTGTTCAAATCGCCGTCCAACCGCCGTCGACCATCAAGTTATGACCGGTCACGTATCGCGAGGCGTCGGAAGCCAAGAATACGACGGCGCCTTGAATGTCGTCGTGGTCGAGCAATCGGCCCAACGGAGCGCGCTTGCAATATGCATCTACGAACGGTTGCGGCTGGTTGTTGGCGTAGCCGCCGGGGCTGATGCAATTGGCCCGCACTCCTTGCTTGCCGTAATAGCAAGCCAAGTGTCGGGTGTAGTTGATCATGCCGGCCTTGACAAAGTTGTAGGTCGGCGGCTGTTTCATGACCGTACCTTCGTAGAGCGACGGGTCGTTCGACACCACGCCGTAGATGCTCGAAATATTGATGATCGAGCCGGCCCCCTGCGCGGCCATCGTGGCGACGAATTTCTGACAGATTTCGAACAAGCCCAGATAGTCGCCGTCGGCGGAGTGGCGCCAGACGTCGGGCGTTTGCTCCGGCAACGATCCCTTATGCCCGTCGCGGGCCAGAGCGCTGTTGACCAAAATGTCGCACCTGCCGAAGCGTCGCAGAACTTCGGCATGCAAAGCGTCGATCGAAGCGAGGTCTTCGATATCCAGTTGTAAGCCGTGCGCATCGTATCCAAGATCGCGGAGCTTCGCGGCATATTCGTCGTTACGCTCGCGATTGCGCGAGGCGGTAATCAACGTCGCTCCTGCTTCGGCCAACGCCGAAGAGATGCTTTGGCCGAATTGAGGACCCGCCCCGGCCGTGACGAGGGCGATTTTTCCGCGTAGCGAAAATCGTTCAAGTATGCTCATAGTGCGTAAGGTAGCAGACGGCGCGACTGAGGCAATCGTTTACTCGGCTCAATACCGTCGCGTCGCCGTGAAAATGCTTGGCTCGCGCGGCCGCGGCGGTTATCGTACGGGCTCCCTCCCGCCCGCCTTGCGAGCCCATGCCTATGCCGCCGCTTTTCGCCGTTCCGCCTGCGCCGCGTGAGTCGGGCCTCACTTGGCTCGACTATGCGTCGGTCGTGCTCTATCTGCTGCTCACCGCAGGGATCGTCTGGTGGTCGTCGCGCAAGCAAGGGACGACCGAGCAATTCTTCGTCGGCGGTCGCCGGCTGCCCTGGTTTGCCGTCGGCCTGAGCATCATGGCCACGCTCTTGTCGACGCTCACCTATCTCGGCACGCCGGGCGACACCATCAAAAACGGCGTCGCGCTACTTTGGGGCTACGTCGCCTACATCGCGATCATCCCGTTCGTCATGATCCTGCTCGTCCCCTTCTTCATGCGTTTGCGGATGACGAGCGCGTATGAATACCTGGAGCGGCGCTTCGACTACCGGCTACAACTTACCGGCAGCATCCTCTTCTTCTGTTTGCGACTCGGCTGGATCTCACTGGTCATGTATGCCGGTTCCCTGGCGCTCTCGCAGATGTCGGGCTACGGAATCGTTGAAGTGATTTGGCTCATGGGCCTCGCATCCACCATTTACGCTTGCTTCGGCGGCTTAAAAGCGGTCGTCTGGACCGATGTCGTGCAGGCCATCATGTTGTTCGGCGGCGCGTTCGCCGTCTTGGGTTATGTGATGGTGACGACCGATACCGGACTCGTAGACTGGTGGGAAACGTTGCGAGGCCAGCATAAAGCTTCGATTCCGTTGATCAGTTTCGACCCGTTCGTTCGACACACGATTGTGACCGTCATCATCGACCGCTTCTTTTGGAACGTGTGTACGCACGGATCGGATCAAGTCGTGCTGCAACGCTACTTCGCAACGCCGTCGGTCGGCACCGCCCTCCGCGGCTTCGTGGTTACGCTCGTTTCGCAAATCTCCATGGCCCTGCTGCTCACGGCCTCGGGCTTAGCGCTGCTTTATTTCTATGTGACCTACCCGGCTTACCTGGGCGCCGTTGATCGTCCCGACAAATACTTGCCGCACTTTTACGCCACGCAATTGCCGGCGGGCTTCGGCGGGCTGATTCTCGCCAACTTCCTTTGCGATGGAATGCAAACCCTCGTTTCCGGCGTGAACAGCATCGCGGCCGTCGTAACGAAAGATATCTTTGGTCGCTCCGGCCCGGAAGAAGGGACGTCCGATCGAAAGCAACTCCTCTTCGCTCGCGGGCTGACTTTCGGAGTCGGCTTACTTTGCACTTTTTTCGCCTGGGCGGCCGCCAGCTATATGCAATCGCACCAAGGCAAGTTCAATATCATCGACTTGCTCCCCCGCTTTAACATGTTTCTCGGGCCGCTGGGGGCCCTCTTCTTCATCGGTATGTTCCTGCCGCGCGCTCGAGCGCGCACGGCCCTCATTGCAATCGGCGTGGCGCTCGTCGTATCGACCATCTGGACTTGGTGGCTGGAAATGTTGGGCGTATTCTATTGGGCGCGGGTTCGACTCGGCGGCCTAGCCGATGCTCCGGAGTTTCTCGTCTGGTACAAGCAAACGTTCGGCACGGAGATGCCCCTTTCCATTTACTGGTCGACGCCGTTGCCCTGCACGATCGGCTTCGTCACGGCTTGGATTCTTTCCTATGTGCTCGATGACGGAGCCGATCATCCGGGGCGGGCCTATACATGGCGCGCCGTCATGAAGCGGCCCGTACCGCCGGAACCCGTTTCGCAGTCCGCCTAACGACTACAACGCCTTTTTCTCGTCGTAACAAGTTTCAATGCCCAACGCACTGCTTGCCGCCCGCAATCGCATCCTGCCCGCTCTGGTCACGCCGCTGACTGATTCCGGTGAACTCGACGAACGGGCCTTGGAGCACTTGATCGACCATCTCTACCGTTCCGGCATGGGGGGGCTCTACATCACCGGCAGCACGGGGGAAGGAATCTACCTCGACCCGGCGATTCGCAAACGGATCACCGAGATCGCGGTCGCTCATTCGCGCGGCCACGGGCAGGTGCTCGTGCATGTCGGCGCCATTGCCGCAATGCAGGCCTATGAATTGGCGAAGCACGCCGGGCAAGTCGGCGCCGACGGCATCAGCAGCATTCCGCCGTTCGTCGGCGGCTGCTCGCAGGCGGAAACGCTCGACTACTATCGCACCCTTGCGTCGTCGACCAACGTGCCCGTCGTCGGCTACTACATTCCCGGCCTCACCGGCCAGGCCTGGTCGATCGATCGGATGGTCGAAGTATTGAAGATCGACAACGTCGCCGGCTTCAAATTCACGCACACCGACCTTTACATGCTCGAACGGGTCATGTCGCACGTCGGCCGGGAAAAGGTCGTCTACTTCGGCGTCGACGAAATGCTTTGCCACGGCGTCGCCTGCGGCGCGCACGGCGGCATCGGCACCACCTATAACTTCATGCCGAAGCTGATTCTCGAAGTCGCCACGCTCAGCGCCGAAGGGCGCTGGGAAGAGGCCCGCAAGGTGCAGAAGAAGGTCAACGAAGTGATTGAAGTCTTGCTCACCTGCCACGGCCTAGCGGCAACGAAGCAGATTCTCGTTTGGCAGGGGCATATCGCCTCGGCTCGTTGCGCACCGCCGCGAGCTTCGCTCACCGCCGAACAGCAGGCGTCGCTCCGCGCGAAGCTGATGCAAACCGCGATCGCCGATACGCTTATCAAGTAGCGAGCGTCGGCGGCGACTCAGGGCTTGAGTTGCCGGAGGAGGAATTCTTCCGGCGTCGGTTGATCCGGCGTTGCGCGATCTTCGATGCGCAGAATGCATTCGACGCCGAGCGAATCGGTACGCTCCTTCAGCTTTTGGCCGAATATGGCGTGATGAATCGCGCTGCCGGGCGACATGGCCGGTAGCGGATCGATGCGAGGAAACGAGAGAAGCACGGCCGGATCGTCGCGCGAAACGTGCGTCAGCGGCGAACTATCCTTGAGGATCGGTTCGTATTCCTGGTAGCGCGCAAGCACTTCCTCGCCGCTGCGCGCGCCGACGGCTCGGGCGATCATCGGATGCTTCAACACTTCGGGCCCGATCCACTTCGCGATTTGCGGCGCTTCCAGGCAAAGCGGCGGCGAGAGTCCGACGCCGGTTTGCAGTCGACTCGATTGCCGCAGCACGGGATCGGCGCTCCGCGGAACGGCGAGATCGTCGTGATATACCAGCCAGAGCGTGCTGACGCCGCCGGCGGAGATCCCGTAGCCGCCGAAGCGGCTCGGATCGAGTTTCCACTCGCCGGCCATGGTGCGGAGGAATTGAACGGCCCGAGCGGCATCATGCAGCGGCGCCGGGGCACGCGCCGTTTTTGTGAACCGATAGTTGATCGAAGCAACGGAAACGCCATGCTCTAGGAGAAACGCAACGAGCTTCGGCGGCGCGTCGGCTTTGTCGCCGCCGTGCCAGCCGCCGCCGTGAATAAAAACTAAAAGCGGCCGCGGGCCGTCACCGGTCGCCTGCCAAAAGTCGAGCTTGTGCCGCTCGTCGGGGCCGTATGCCGCATCGGCAAAGGTCGGAGCGGGAAGCTTGGCGGCAGGCATCGGCTCTTGGGCCGCCGCCATCACGACAGCGCCGATAGTAACGGCCGTCGAATACGCGATTAGACGTAACGTCTCGGTCGTTCGCGCGATACACGTCTTCATATACTCGCCGTCACAATCGGTCGTAGCGCCGGCAACTAGGTTAATAGCTCACGGATTCCGCGGCTCAGAATATCGTCGACTCCGGCGGAACAGTTGGCCACGCTTACTTCGTAGCCTCCTTTGGGATACTCTTCTTTGGTGGGAATGTACCACGGGCCGCCATCGCCGTAGGCCGCCGTGGCGACAAACTTGCCGGGCGCGAGTTGCTGCGCGCGCAGCTGGTATTCCAAAAACGATTCGGCCGGCAGATGGAGCAGGGCGACTTCGTCGAGATGCAAAGCGCTGAGCACGATCGGGATGCCGTCGGCGAGACGCTTCATCCAACTCAGCACCATTGCCGGGCGAATCCGGTTCGCCGGCGCATTCTTCGCATCCGCCACCATCGCTTGCAGCTTTTCCGCGACGAACAAGGGGTTCACTTCGGGCCGGACTTCGTGCGTTTTCCAAGCAACATTGCGGAGCGGCTCGTGTTGCAGCTTCGCGTCGGCGGCGACCATCGCATCGTGAATACGCTTGGTCAAGCGCACGCGGGCCTCGGGCGAACCGTCGTTGTATTTGCCGGCCGCGATATTGCCGGCGGCCCCGGTGAAATAAATCTGCGTGCAACCGGGTCGCTCGCGTTGGCGTTGCTTCCGAGCGAGGCCGACAAAGTCGCTGCTGACGTGTCCTTGGCCGTAGTGGCTCATCGGATGCACGGCGTAGTAACGGCAGGCGACGAGTTGCTCATCGCCGTCGCAAAACGTGACGGTCTTGAGCAACGGATCGATTAGCCCCTCGGGCATCGCGACCAACTCAGGGTCGCGGCAGGCGCTGCCGCGCATCTTACGAACCTTGCCGTCGGGGCCGAGCGCCAAGCGACGATTGCCCGCCACCTCGACGACCGGGGCCTCGCCGCGGGCGACGTGCGTGACTTGGCGTGCTTGAAGCAGTGCGGCGTGAATTGCCGCTTGGCCGCGCCGGAGACAGTCTCGGAAGAATTGCTCGTCGACCACCTGAAGCCCGGCGTTTTGAGCCGCGACGAGTTGTTGCGCGTGCAAGCAGACAAACGGAGCGTCATGCTGATGTACGCATTGCACGGCGACGCGATCTGGCGTCGTGCCCGTCGCTTCCGCGAGCGCGTTACGCCAGGCGACATGTGCGCCGTTGAGGATGCCGGTCCAGTCGACGGCGCAAACGACGATCGGCTTGCCTGCTCCGAGCAACACGAAGCCGATCGCTTCGAGCGCGTCTTCCACATCGACCACCGGCTTGATCCAGCCGCCGCACAGCGGATGGCCGACCGGCGGCGTAACGTCGAAGCGAAACGGAGCGATCCGCAACGGCCCAGTCGCCGCCGCGCCGGCCGAAGCGAGCGCGCCGACGGCCGCGGCCGAAGTTTGCAAAAATGAGCGACGCGAGACGGCGGACATAATGCGATCTCCGATGAGAATGGCGACGGTGCTCGTAGGCCGGGTACCCGCAGCGGCACGAAGGATCGATAACGCTACTTGGCCCTCGAAAGCCTTTGTGCTTCGTCGGCGCCGATTTCGCGCACGAAGAGATTCCGCCAGCGGATTTCACCGCCGTGGGTTTGCAACATGATCGGGCCGCGGGCGGGAATCGGCTTCGTGCGATCCTCGTAGTTTTCCATCGTCGCACCGTCGACGACGAGCTTATCGTTCAACCACACCCAAGTACGAGCGCCGATTTGCCGAATCCGGAAATTGTTCCACTCGCCGAACGGTCGATCGGCCTGCACGAGCGGATCGCGTCCGGGCGTCTTAGGCGTATTGTTGAAGAGGCCTCCGGACCCGAGGCCCGGATTGCGGTCGGGCTTCTTGGGATCGAACGTTTGATTCACATCCCAGATCTGCACCTGCGGCAGGCCGCGCAGATAGATGCCGCTATCGGCTTTGGGCACGGTTTTGTATTCGATCAACAGCTCAATGTCGCCGTACTCCTGATCGGTAGTCGCATAGGGGCCGGTGCCGTCGTTGACGAGTTCGCCGTTCTCCACATGCCAGTGCGATGCAAACTCCTCGCGCATTTTCTTGAGGGCCGCTTCACGTTTCTCGCCGTTGAGCTTCGCGACGGAATGCGGATTCAGACCATGCCAACCGGCGAGGTCTTTGCCGTTGAAGATCGCGCGAAAGCCTTCTGGAACAGCAGGCTCGGCACCGGAGACAATCGCCGAAGCCGACACCAAGACCAACGGCAGCAATAGACGGACGTGCATCATAGGAAACGTCTCCAAGGCAGGAGTAAGGCCCGCGACGAGTATGCTCGAAGGGACGATGACCTTCAGGCAATCATCGGCAGGTCGAACGGGCGGGAAGTCAGGCGGGGAAGCAAAGTGAATGCACTAAATCTAGGCGGCTTCCCATCCCGTAGCAACCTTTATTTCGACGGCTGCAGGCTCAAATTTCCCGGCGGCTCGGCGTCGCGAAGGAGTTCGACGAGCTTCGCGCGCATCGCACTCACGCGTTCCGGCTCTTTCGCCGCGAGATCGGTGGTTTCGCCGACGTCGGCGGCAAGATTGTAGAGGACGTAGCTCTCGGCGTTTACGGGCCGTTTGCGTTGCGCCCTTTTTCGCGCCGCCTTCGCCGGGGCTTCGTCTTCAGGGAGCGAATCCGCGATATTCTCGCTCGGGTTCATCAGCAGTTTCCAATCGCCCATGCGCACCGCGGCGCGATCGGGAGCCTGCACGCAGAGTATCGCGTCGTGCGGCGACGGCGTCGCTTGCGTCAGCATCGGCCAAACGTCAAGGCCGTCGAGAGCCGTCTTCTGCTCAAGCGACCCGCCGGCAAGTTTCACAAACGTCGGATACCAGTCGATAACGTGCATCGGCTCCTTTACGCGTACGCCCGCGGGAATGTGCCCGGGCCAATTGGCAAAAGCGCACGACCGCACGCCCCCTTCATAGAGGCTTCCCTTGTATGCCCGTAGCGGCGTATTGTCGCCGGGCCGCGGACCGCCGTTGTCGCTGGAGAAAACGATGAGCGTATTCTCGCGCAGCTCCGCCTTCTCTAAGGCGGCGACGATCTGTCCGATCGCCTCGTCCACCGCGGCCAGCATGCCCGCAAGCTTTTGGCGCGAGCCTTCCAGCGCCGCATAAGGCGTCAAGTATTCGTCCGGCACCTGCATCGGGCTATGCACGCCGTTGAACGGCACATAAAGGAACAGGGGCTTCGCTTCGTCTTTTCCGGCGATCAATCGGCACGCCTCGCGAGCCACGAGATGCGTGCTGTACCCTTCCTGCTTGAGTTCCTTGTCGTCGCGATACCAATCGTGCGAGCCGTCGCGAACGTGGGTGAAGTAATCGATCGCGCCGAAGTAGTGACCAAATTGATGATCGAAGCCGCGCGCCGTAGGAACGTAAGCCGGATCAAACTCGCCCAGATGCCACTTGCCGGTGATCGCCGTCTCGTAGCCGGCCGAACGTAAAGCATCCGCCAAAGTACGTTCGGTCAACGGCAAGCCCCACTTGGCGTGCGGCCGCACGATCGTATAGACGCCGGTGTGCGTCGCATAGCGGCCGGTGAGCAATGCCGCGCGGGTCGGAGAACAAACGGGCTGCACATAGTGCGACTCCAAAATGGCGCCCGACTTGGCGAGCCGGTCGATATTCGGAGTCTGAATTTCTGTGCCTCCGTTGAAGCCGCAATCGGCGTAACCGAGATCGTCGATGAGAAAAAAGACGATATTCGGCCGGGGCGCCCGCGACGGTTCGGGCTTCTCCGCAGCGCGGGCGTTTGGCAGGTGGAAGAGCGTGCAAGCCAGAACAACATGCAAGATGCGAATCATGGTGTGATGGCGAAAGTAGGAATGATCGAGAGAAGTAATGACCGGAGTTTCCGGCTCGAACTGGCGGCGATTCGCTCTCAGACTACGCGCCGCGACGCCCCGTGGAAAGCTTGACGCGAAAAAAAAGCCGCCGACGGGCTACGTCGGCGGCTGCGGTTGCATGCGGTATTGCCGAAGTGTTATCGAGCCCGCCCTTCGGCGTCGAATAGTCCTTCAAACAACACCGAGCTCAAATAACGTTCGCCCGAATCGGGGAGCACGACGACGATGGTCTTGCCCGCGAACTCGGGGCGCTTGGCGACGCGTACGGCTACGGCCGCCGCGGCTCCGCAAGAGATGCCTGCCAGGATCCCTTCTTCAAGCGTCAATCGTCGCGCGAATTGCACCGCCTCTTCGTTCGAAACTTGTTCGACATGATCGATCAGCGACAGATCGAGCACATCCGGCACGAAGCCGGCGCCGATGCCCTGAATCTTATGCGGACCCGGCTTGAGCGGCTCTCCCGCGCGACGTTGCGTGAGCACGGGACTGGCCGTCGGCTCGACGGCGATCGACGTAATCGCCTTGCCTTTGGTCTTCTTGAGGTAACGCGTCACGCCGGTGATCGTGCCGCCGGTGCCGACGCCCGCCACGAACACGTCGACGGCGCCGTCGGTGTCGTTCCAAATTTCCGGGCCGGTGGTCTCTTCGTGAATGGCCGGGTTCGCCGGATTCTTGAACTGCTGCAAGAGCACGTACTTGTTCGGGTCGCTCGCCACGATCTCTTCGGCCTTGGCGATCGCGCCGCTCATCCCCTTGGGGCCTTCCGTCAGTACGAGTTTCGCACCGAACGCCAACAGCAGCTTGCGCCGCTCGATGCTCATGGTTTCCGGCATCGTGAGCGTGAGCGGAATCCCGCGAGCCGCCGCGACGAACGCCAACGCGATGCCGGTGTTGCCGCTCGTCGGCTCGACGATCTCTTTCCCCGGACCGAGCAGGCCGCGCTTTTCGGCATCCCAAATCATCGCTGCGCCGAGCCGGCACTTCACGGAGTAAGCCGGGTTACGACCTTCAATCTTCGCCAGCACCGTGGCGTTCGCCCCATCCGTGACGCGATTCAGTTTTACGAGCGGCGTATTGCCGATGGAAAGCGAGTTGTCTTTAAACCAATGCGGCATGCGTCAATCCTTGGCTGGAGCCGAGAGGGTGAAAAATGACTTCGAGCGTTACGACCCGACAACAAAAAAAGGCCGGCGACTCCGCGACGGGAATCACCGGCCTCCGGTGGGCCGGTCGGCGTTGTTGTGCCCGTGATTCTAACGTGTTTGGCCGCCAACCCACAAGAGAAGGCTCGCCGTCATCTAGATGCCCATGCCGACGAAGCCTCCGCGGCGTTCCCATTCCATTTCGGCGAGCACGAGCCGCTCACGCGTACGATTCAAATCGCCCGAGGCCGCATATTGATTAAACTCCAGCATCACTGCCTGCCGGACGACCTCCTGAAACCACGCGACGACCGGCTCCGTAAGCCAAACGCAATTCTCCGAACGTAACTCGACTCGCAAGTCCGCGGCGGCGGCTTGCTCGTCGCGGACGTCAGTCGTGATGGTGCCGTCGAACACAAACTCGAGAACGCCTTCACTCGCCTGATTACTCAAGTGAAATCGACATGTACCGTTCTGCAGAAAGTAGGTATTGAACGCGCCGTGCTTATGCAGCGCACCTTTGATGCGTTCGCAGCGTGCGCGAAACCGCGGCGAAGCATCGAGAGGAATATCCCAACGTCCGATGGAGCGTAACGGGAGACAATCGAAGCGAATCTCGACATGGCGCTCCGGACCGACTGTATCCGCGTGGATCATGGCTTTTCGTCTCCAGGCACCAGCGCCGACTCGGCGACAAACCGATAGCCGACGCCTCGTATCGTTTGCAACCTTGTCGCGGCGCGACCTAACTTTCTCCGCACATTCACCATCTGCACGTCGATCGAACGATCGTCGACGGGGTAATCAATCCCCTTATACGCGAGCACGATCTCACGACGTGAAAACACAATACCGGGTTGATCGGCCAATACCGCGAGTAAATCAAATTCGCTTTTCGTGAGCGCGATCGATTTTCCATCGACACGCACTTCACGACGCCGGACGTCGATCGTAAGTTCGTCGAAGCGCAGTAATCGCTCGGGGACGAGCGGCCGCGCATCGACGACAACAGGCTCACGCCATCCCCCGTCGCGAGTTGTCGTCAATCCGGCGCCGCCGAATCGTGAGTGCAGCAACGTCAGAATTTCGGATAATGTAGGTGCCGAGTCGGACGGTAATGGAATGATCGCGGCGTTGTCGTGAGCATGGTTCGTCAGCCTACGGTCCGCCGACAAACGGTAGTCGAGATGTCCTGTCGATCGTCGCGACGCGCTCGATTGCAGCACGACAACGTATGTCGTTCCTTCGCGATGCGGGCCGCCAAGGCTCGATCCGAGCCGTGTCGGAGAATACTCAGGACGATGCTGGGGGGCCACGCTCACGATGCGAAACTCCGGATTCAGGAATGCCGTCGCCCTCTGAATATGCGATTTGCGTACCACACGCGAAGTTAGCCGCGTTTCGGCGGCTTGACTTGATTTCCGGCAGTCAAGCATCTCATTCGCTGGGACATGCCGTCGCATACGACGGAAATGCCGTTCGAAGCAACGGGCGGCGATAGGAGCGGCGGAGCTGAACTTCTATTGCCTGGCGATCCGTTTCACCGCGTCGACCAACCGGTCGATCTCATCCCGCGTATTGTAGATCGAGAACGACGGGCGCACCGTGGTTTCGACCCCCATCCGCCGCAGAGAAGGTTGCGAACAATGATGTCCTGCCCGCACGGCGATCCCCTCTTGGTCGAGCAGCTTGCCGACTTCTTCCGTGCGGCGCTCACGCATTACGAACGACACGACGCTCACTTTCTCGCGGGCCGTGCCGATGATGCGTAGGCCGTTAATGCGTGAGAGCCCTTCCGTGGCATATTGCGTGAGATCGTGCTCGTGGCGGCTAATGTTCGGCAAACCGAGCTTCGAAACGTAGTCTAGCGCGTAGCCGAGCCCGACGGCGTCAGCGATGTTCGGCGTGCCTGCTTCGAACTTCGCCGGCGGATCGCTATAGCTGGTTTCTTCGAACGTCACGTTCTTGATCATATTGCCGCCGCCCTGCCAGGCGGGCATGATCTCTTGCACTTCTTCCTTCGCGAATACGACGCCGATGCCCGTCGGGCCGAAGATCTTGTGTCCCGAAAAGACGAAGAAGTCGGCACCCATGGCCTGCATATTCACCGGCACGTGTGAGACGGATTGGGCTCCGTCGATGAGCACGCGAGCGTTGTAACGCTTGGCCATCTGCGTCATTTCCATGACCGGCAACAACGTGCCGAGGCTATTCGAAGCCTGCGTCAACGCCACGAACTTCGTGCGCGGGCCGAGCAAGCGCTGGTATTCCTCCAGCATGATCTCGCCCCGATCGGTGACCGGAATCACGCGAATGACGGCGCCGGTTTCCTTCGCGACCATCTGCCAAGGAACGATATTGGCATGATGCTCCAAATTCGACAGTACAATCTCGTCGCCCGGCTGGAAAAACTTCTTCCCGTAGGTCTTCGCGACGAGGTTGATTGCCTCGGTCGTGCCGCGCACGAAGATGATCTCCTTGACGCTCGAAGCGCCGAGGAACACTTGCACCTTCTGGCGCGCTTGTTCGTAGGCGTCCGTCGAACGCGCCGCCAGCGTGTGAGCGCCGCGATGGATATTCGAGTTGTCGTTCTCGTAGAATCGTGAGATTGCGTCGATGACCGATTGCGGCTTTTGCGTCGTCGCGGCGTTGTCGAACCACACCAACGGCTTGCCGTGAATCTTTTGTCGCAAGATCGGGAAGTCGCGACGTATGGCGGCGACGTCTAACGGCCGCGAACTTTCCGAAGGGAGCGAGGCCGACGCAAAGATGCGTTGCAAAACGTCATGATTCGGATCGCCGGATCCCGGCGTCGTATGATTCGATCGAATACGGCGTACGAATTCGGCTAGGCCTGCATACGGATCGTCGCTTACGGGAGCGCCCGAAGGTTTCGCTTGGGGCGACTCCAAACCCGCGATTGGTGACGGCGACGCAGCTCGCACACCAGGATGAAACTCCGCGGGGCCGTGCGTGGAGCCGTACGCCATGCCGGGAGGCGGCGCGGAATCCGCCGCCGCTTGCCCAGGCGCGAGCGACACCCCGTTTGTCGGGTCGACGGGACTGCCGGCGACACTCGACGCTCCCTGCGGCAATTGTCCCGCATCGATCTCGTTCTTCGGCGGCAGGTTCGAGCCCGGCAACTCATTGAAGAGCCGCGTGGCGATCTCGGCGATGAGGCTCGGGGAGAATTCGTTCATCGTTACGGCTTCTTTCGCGGCAAGGCACGGTCGAGTCACAAGCGGCGTCCTCGTGAGCGGCGGCTCACTTTCACGTCGTCGTTACTTGGGAGTCGCCTTGCGATGTTCGTAATCGTGGTAGTAGCCGACTTCCACGTTTTCCAGTACACCGAGCGCGTCATCGGTGAGCACGGCGCAGGAGAAGTAGAGCGTCAACAAGTAGCTGGCGACGCCGAGACTATCGAGCCCCATCAATCGCGCCGATAGACTCGGCATGATCTCGCCAGGAATGCCGGCTTGGTGCAGTCCGACCACTCCCTGATCGGCCTCGCCGGTGCGCAGCAGTAGGATGCTGGTCGTGCCGTACCATTGGTTTGAGCGATAGTTGCTCTTCACCTCGAGCTTGTCGCACGGCACCAGGGGAATGCCGCGCCAGGTGATGACCGGCGTGCCGAAGAGGTCGATCGTCGGCGGAGGAGTACCGCGCCAAGTGCATTCGCGCTCGAAAGCCGCAATCGCCTTCGGATGCGCCAAGAAGAACGCAGGCTTCTTCCACACCAGCGCCAGCAATTCATCTAAATCGTCGGGCGTCGGCGCTCCGTAACGCGTGCTGATGCGCATCGCCGGATCGGCCGAGTGGAGTAAACCGAACTTCTTGCTATTGATTAGGTCCCATTCTTGGCGTTCTTTGATCCCTTCGATCGTCAGCCGCATTTGCTCCTGCAGCTGATCGTAGGGATCGTTGTAAAGATCGGAGACGCGCGTGTGAACACGAACCACGGTTTGTACGGCCGAGAGCGAGTATTCTCGAGGATGCTCCGAATAATCGACGAACGTCTCGGGGATTTCAACGTTTTCGGCAAAGCCTGACACCAAGTCGATGTTCCGCTCGCCGTAACGGTTCACCGTCGATTGCAATTCCTGATGCTCGGTAATGGCCCGACGGAACTCTTCCAGCAGGTTTGGCTCTTCGGCGAGCGCCGCGTCGAGATCTCTGCGAGACAGGGTCAGCAACACGCAGGGCGTGATCGTGCGAATCGTCACGTCCGACGGCTTGTCGCTGACCAAATCGCTCTCGCCGAAGTACTCTCCTTCGCTCAATAGCGCGAGTCGCAGGTCAGAGCCGTGCACCCCCTTGCTCAAGACTTCCACTTGGCCTTGGGCGATGATGAAGAAGTCGCTCCGATCTTCTCCCTCGACGAGCAGTTTGTTACCCAGCGAGACGTTCGACGTGCTGAAACGCGAGGCCATACGGCCGATGATCGTGTCGGAAAGCTTTGAGAAAAGCGGCACGCTACGGAGTGACTCCGGCGCGAACGAAGCCTTCTCGCCCGTGACGTCGACGCCGATGCGCTCGGCCTTCGAAAGCTCGACCTTCGTGCGATTGACGCGGTAGGTGCCGCCGTCGACCTGAACCCACGGCAACAAGCTGAGCGACCACCGCGGGGTGATCGACATCATCTTAGGCGACGTCTTGGTCGTGTTCGCGAGATTGCGAGCCGTCGCAGTGGTCACGCTACGTTGCAATAAGTTGTCGGACATCGTGTGACGAACCTTTCCTTGGAATGCGCGGACGCTTTATCTAAGTATTGAGAGGAGCAAAACCCAGTTGACGGCCATCAGATCCCTAAGCCGTCTTGAAAACCGTGCAGGCCGCGATGTTCGTAGTCGTGGTAGTAGCCGACTTCCACGTTTTCCAGTACGCCGAGCGCGTCGTCGGTGAGCACGGCGGCGGAGAAGTAGAGCGTCAGCAGGTAGCTCGCGACGCCGAGGCTATCCAGCCCCATCAGCCGCGCCGAAAGGCTCGGCATGATCTCGCCCGGGATGCCCGCCTGATGCAAGCCGACGACCCCTTGATCGGCATTGCCGATACGCATGAGCAGAATGCTCGTGGTGCCGTACCAGCGATTGCCGGAGTATTTGTTCTTCATCTCCAACTTATCGCATGGAATCAACGGAATGCCTCGCCAGGTGATGACCGGCGTACCGAACATGTCGATCGTCGGCGGCGGCACGCCGCGCCAGGTACATTCGCGTGCGAAGGCCGCAATCGCTTTCGGGTGCGCCAAGAAGTAGGCCGGCTTCTTCCAAACGAGAGCCAGCAATTCATCCAGGTCGTCCGGAGTCGGCGCTCCGTAACGCGTACTGATGCGCATCGCCGGATCGGCCGAGTGTAGGAGCCCAAACTTTTGGTTGTTGACGATCTCCCACTCTTGTCGCTCTTTGATTCCTTCGATTGTCAGTCGCATTTGCTCTTGCAACTGATCGTACGGACCGTTGTAAAGGTCGGAGACGCGCGTGTGGACGCGGACGACAGTCTGTACGGCCGAGAGCGAATACTCGCGAGGGTGCTCGGAGTAGTCCACAAACGTCT
>CAZWDN010000018.1:0-32314 GCA_964633125.1 uncultured Pirellula sp.
ACTCTTAATCAGCGGGTTCCCGGTTCGAGTCCGGGAGGGGGCACTCGTTCAACCGATTGCAGACTAAGCACTTGCGATATGATCGCGGGTGCTTTTTTCTTGCGCCTTAGCGGGCATGGTGTGCGAAACGGTATCTTTTCGGCGCTTTTGGAACGCTTTGCGGATAGCGTCGCCCGCCGTGACGGCGTTGCGAGTGACGTAGAAGCTCATCATCGTCTGAAGCACGGCGGGCATCACGAGCGCCGCCCGTTGCCGGGGAGCGATTTGAGGAGCTCGGCGGCCGTCGGGCCTTTGCTGTGTGTTGGATTACGTTTGCAAGCTCACTCACGCGGACCAAAGCTGGATCTTGTGAGTTCCCGACTCGAACGTGAAGAGAGTGAGCCGGTAGTTTGACCGCTGCCCGGGCTCATGGCCCAAGAACTATGTCGCCACAACTTCTGACGGTCGTATCAATCCGACGATACGTTCCCATCGCACGTCCTCGTCAGACACGACCTTCCTTCTAGCAACAGGAGGAAGCCATCACTCCAGAAGTTTGAGCTCTCTGCGAGAGGGATTTTAGGAAGCTCGATCCACTTCGGAACAGAGGCTGCATCCATCAGGAGTGGTTGATCTGTATGCCGAAATGCGCCATGCTAAGCAGTGATGTTCGCGAGACCACCGGGAGAATTGACGTATGCGTCCCCACAGCTCAATCGCTTTCACCGTCTTGGTGTGCATCGGCCTTGTGTGCGCTGCCGCGCCGGCGTTTGGGCAAACGACTACGGCCGGCGGCAAGAAGGCTCCGGCGCCTCCGCCCTTGGTTTGGAAGTCGGGCACGGCGACGGCCGTGATCACCCCGAAAGAAAGCATGTGGATGGCAGGTTACGCCGCTCGCAAAAAGCCTTCCGAAGGCGTGGCTCGCGAACTTTTCGCCAAGGCGTTGGCGTTGGAAGGGACCGACGGCGTGCCGCTGGTCTTGGTGACGACGGACCTCATCGGTATTCGTCGCGAGGTCCGCGACGTCGTGGCCGAGCGCTGCCGTTCGGAGTTCGACCTTCCGCCCGAACGGCTGCTGCTGAACGCCTCGCACACACATTGCGGACCCGAGTATCGGCCACGAGCCGGCCGGGAGGCCGAGGCGGAGAACTATCGGAAGTTTTTGGAAGCGACGTTGGTGCGAATCGTCGGCGAGGCGCTTAGTCGCCGTAAGCCGGCCGCCGTCGCCTACGCCCGGGCTCGTTGCGGTTTTGCGATGAACCGTCGTCGCAACTACGCATTGCCGGCCGGTGATCTGAACGCCAACCGGGCCCCGACTTATGACGGTCCGGTCGATCACGACGTTCCGGTCCTCGCCGTCCGCGACGAGGCCGGCAAGCTTCGAGCGGTCGCCTTCGGTTACGCCTGTCACAATACGACGCTGAGTTCGGTAACCGTACCGCCCGAAGAGCCTCGTTACCTGTTCAACGGGGATTATGCCGGCTTCGCACAAGAACGGTTGCAGCAGGCGTTCCCCGAGGCCGTGGCGATGTTCGTCAACGGTTGCAGTGGCGATCAGAACCCGTACCCGCGCCGCGACGAAGTGCCCGGCCTGCCGCCGCTGGAGTTGGCTGAGCACCACGGCCGAACGTTGGCCTACTCGGTAATCGCGGCAATGAACACCGGTGAGCGGCCGATCAGCGGCGTCATTCGCGCAGCGATTGGGGACGTCGCGTTGACGCGCAATGCCGGCAAGCCCGGCCACAACTACCCGGTGCAAGTCGTGCAGCTCGGCGAGGCCGTGACGCTGACGGCTTTAGGAAGCGAGGCTACGGTCGACTACGCCCTACGGTTGAAACGCGAAATCAGCTCCCCCATGGTCTGGGTGGCAGGTTACTCGAATGACTACGCCGGTTACGTACCCAGCCGTCGCGTCGCCGTCGAAGGAGGCTACGAGGCCTCCAATGACTTTACATTCGACGTGGAAGATCGCATCGTCGGCCAAGTACATGCGTTACGCAAGTCGCTCGCATCGTCCGCTGAAAGCAAGACGAAGTAGACCTTCTCACATTCTTGCAGGTTCGCATCGGTTCGTTGCATTCCGACCGACGACCGTTGCTGCAATCTGTTTTACCGGACGGCGAACTGCATATGATTTCGACCCGGCATTTTCACCTCGCGATTGTTTTGGCGGCTACGACATCCAGTGCCTTCGGCGCCGACTTTCTGAGCGTCGCGATGTTTCAGGCCGATGCAACGCCGCCTATCGGCAGTCCCGTCGCGTATGTCAACGCGCGGTCGATCACTGACCCGCTCAGCGCGCGGGGCGTCGTACTAACCGGCGCCGGCAAGCCGATCGTCTTATGCGCCGTCGATTGGATCGGCATCGCCAACGGCGGACATGATGCGTGGCGCGAGGCGCTGGCCGCCGCCGCGGGGACGACGGTTGATCGCGTTACGGTCCACGCGTTACATCAACACGACGGGCCTCGTTGTGATTTCTCGGCTGAAGAGTTGTTGGCGGCGCACGGGTTGCGAGGAACGAGGTTTGACGTCCCCTTCGCCAAGCGTGTCATTGCCGCCGCTGCCGAAGCAGTGCGTCGCGCGACGACCGAGGCCGAACCGGTGACGCATCTCGGCGTCGGCGAAGCCAAGGTTGAAAAGGTCGCTTCCAACCGACGAATTCTCGGGCCGTCGGGCAAAGTGGTGCTCGGGCGAATGAGCGCCTCGCGCAATCCCGAGGCCCAATCCGCTCCCGAAGGAACCATTGATCCGATGCTGAAGCTGATCAGCTTCTGGAACGGCGAAACGCCGCTCGTCTGCCTGACGTACTACGCCACGCATCCGCAAAGCTTTTACGGCAAAGGAGACGTAACCGCGGAGTTCGTAGGGTTGGCCCGGGCCGAGCGCGAACGAGCAACCAATCTGCCCCATGTTCATTTCAACGGCGCGAGCGGCAACGTCGCTGCCGGAAAGTACAACGACGGATCACCGGAGAAGCGACCGATCCTCGCCGCGCGAATGGCCGACGGAATGCGTCGTGCCTGGGAAGCGACGGTTAAGTCGCCGCTCGCCGCCGCCGACGTCGACTGGCGCATCAAGCCGGTTGTCCTACCGCTTGGTGAACATCTACAACGTGAGCCGCTCTTGAGGCAATTGTCCGACATGAAAGCCGACCCGCGCTATCGATTGAACGCCGCCACGAAGCTGGCCTATCTCGATCGAGTCACCGCCGGCCGACAAATCGACGTGACCTGTCTGCGACTTCGGGACGCGTATCTGCTGCATTTGCCCGGCGAGCTCTTCGTCGAATATCAGTTGGCCGCGCAACAAATGCGGCCCGATGCGACCGTGTGCCTCGCCGCCTACGGTGACTACGCACCCGGTTATATCGGCACCGAAATCGCTTACTCGCAAGGAGGCTACGAAACGCAACCCTCGAGTTCAAATACCGCACCACAGGTCGAACGGGTATTGCTCGATGCGATGAAAGAAGTCTTGCGGCGACCGAACGATACCGGGCCGGAGAGCGGACCGTAGTCCCGGGGTCGTCGCCGATACATTCGCGGACACCTACGCCTGACGTCCTAGTTTCGAAAACGATTCCCAGGCGGTTGACACTACTTGCCCGGCGTCGGCCGATCGTACTATTCTGGCGCCTTACCCCTTCGAACCGGAGACCTGACCGATGCCGTTGCACGTCGCCGCCGTATCCCGCCGCCGCTTTCTGCAACAAGGAACGGCAACTGTTGCCGGCCTGACCTTTCTGCGGTCGGGCTGGGGAGCGGAGCAGTCCGGTGACCCTAACTTCTTTGCACTGCTTTCCGACACGCACGTCCCCGATTCGCCGGACGTCACGGCTCGCGGTACGAACATGACCACGAACCTGACGCAGGTGGTGCGCGAAGTGACGGGGCAAAAAACGCGTCCCGCCGGAGTGATCATCAACGGCGACTGCGCCTACCTGAAGGGGCTGCCGGCCGATTACGCGAATCTGTCACGATTGGTCGCACCGCTGGCCGAGGCCGGATTGCCTCTACACGTGACCATGGGTAATCACGACGATCGCGCGGCGTTGTATGCCGCGCTTGAAGCACAACGGCCCGATCGCTCACCGGTGGAATCAAAGCACGTGACGATCATCGAGTCGCCGCATGCGAATTGGTTTCTCTTGGATTCGCTGACGCAGGTTAACGTGGTGACGGGCGAGATCGGCGCCGAGCAACGAGCGTGGCTGGCCGCCGCTCTTGCGGCCCGACCGGATAAGCCGGCGCTGGTCATGGCGCATCACACGCCGCAGTTCGAGCCCCCTTCGGCAGGCAAGGTTTGGACCGGAATGAAGGACACCCAAAAGTTCATGGAGTTGTTGGCCGACCATCGCCATGTGAAGGCGTTCATCTTCGGTCATTCTCATACTTGGGAGGTGAAGCGACATGCCGGACTGCACCTCGTCAACTTGCCTCCGGTCGCCTATGTGTTCGCGGAGGAACAACCTAACGGCTGGGTGGCGGCGAACGTGCGCGAGAATGGTCTGGAATTGCAACTCCACACGATCGATCCCGCTCATCGGCAAAACGGCCGACGCGTGGAGCTGAATTGGAGTTAACGATCCACGGCGATCCCGACGGCGACGAAACGCGTGAGCCCGATTACGGCGGTGGTGCGCCGCCGGCCCGTCAGTGCGGCCGCTCACTGTTTCGCCGATTGTAACTCGCCGAGCATCTCGACCAACGCATCGACCATCTTCTCCGAGGCGTCGAGTTGCACCTTGTTGACGCCGATCCACGTCTCGTAGCCGCCGAGCCGGTGCTGCTCGGGCGTCGGCAGGTAGCCGTGCGAGCCGTTGGCGATGGAGATGTTCATCAGCGGCCGGAGCGGACTGCGCTGCTTGAGTTCCAGGCCGATCTCCGCAAACACCTCGAACGGCATCGCGGCGATGGCCAGGTCGCCGATGCGATGCGCCTGCACGATCACGTCGATCGTCGGCGGCATTTCCGGCGAGTTATAGGCGAGCACCGTGCTATAGGTGCTATACCGGCTCGTGCTCATCGGCTTGATCTTCTTGGCCTTCACCGCTTCCGCCCACTCGACCTCGGTCTTCGTCGGGTAGCGGCGCGCGAACGTGAGCGTACGTTCGACCGAAGAGAGCTTCACGTGATCGTGCCATGTGAGCGTCCGGTGCAATTCGAATACCTTCGCCGCGCACAGATCCGCCACTTCGCGAGCCTTCTCGTACGGCTGATACCGCTTCATCGGCTGCGATCGGCGCTTCGCCAATTCCTCATCGGTATAGCGCGCGAGGTTGTTCACGTCGCCGCTGGTTCCGTTGGCCATGATGCCGACAAACGGCGGGTCTTGCCGCGGTTCGGCGCCGAGCAGTTCCCCCACACGTTCGGCGAACATCGCAAAATAATCGGCCGAGATCGCGCCGGGCGCAATCCCGCCGACATAGTGCAGTCCGTACGAGGCCAGAAGCGCGATCGGCTTGCCCGAGGTCGACTGCACCGAGAGAAACGTGATCTGCGGGTCGACGGGGCCGGCCGGGTTCAGCAAGCCGCTGTAGCCGGGGTTCGTGTCGACCTGCTCGATGTTGTCGTGGGCGCCGTAGATCGGGCCGCGCGACGCCTTGAGGAACCACCGACGGTTGAACACTTGCGTCGGCTCCTCGGCGACCCCCCAGGCGATCCGCGCCGGTTCGAGCTGATTCACGGCCCGTCGCACGCCGTCGGCGATCCGCCGCGCCAGGAACGTGCCGTAGTCGAGGTAGGGTTGACCTTCAGGCGCTTCAACCCGAGCGCCCGACGACGTGTGCGTGTGCGTCGCTGAGACTACGACGCGCTCCGGCGGGATGCCGGTCGTCTCCCGGATGATCTTCTTGGCGGCGGCGGCGACCTCGGCCGACATGTGCCGCAAGTCGCAGACGACTATTGCCAGCTTCGCCTGTCCATCGTCGAGTACCAGACATCGGGCGTGAAGTTCGTCATGCACATGCGTCGCCTCCGGCCGACCGGAGCGAACGCTCGGGGACGAACCGATCGACGGCGTGATATTGCTTGTCGCGGCACCCGCGCGGAACGCCGGCCTGTCCGGCGCGGCGGCGTCGGCACGAGCAAGCGAAACGAGTCCGAGAAATAGGCCGGCGAAGAGGAGTTGAAATGGGATGCGCATAGTGTTGGTTTGCTCAGTCTTGGTTGATCATCTGCGGAGCGACTGCAGACGCCTGTTGCCGTCGACTTGTCCGAAAATAGCGAGAGTTCAGGCGAAGTGCTACGCTCTTCGCTTCCGAAACCTGGTTTTGACCTGCGGCCGATAAATGGAGCAACCCGGGCGTATCGACGATTTGTTGCAAGTTACCACCCCGCAGCGAGTTGCGGCAAATTCATGGCACTCGTTAAAATTATCGGCGGCCTTTAAGCATCGTATCTAGAGCGGCTTGCCAGTTCTCTCAGCGCTTTACCTTGCGCGCCGGAGAGCATTCGGCAAATCGGCGGCGACGATACGCCGCCGCCCGTCAAACACTCGAAGGATTCCATCCATGCTCAGCCGTAGAGAAATGCTGCGCGCCGCAGCGGTCGGTTCCGGCGCCGCATTGGGCCTCTCGCTTATTCCGGAACGGCTCATGGCATCGTCGGCCGGAAGCGGTTCTCCGAAGCGAATCGTCTTCTTTCTGCAGAACCAAGGCTTCGATCCGGCGACCTGCATTCCCGCCGGGATGACCCGGAGCGGCTCGCTAGCGAAGGCCAAGCTGCCCGAGCCCATCGAGGCGCTGGAGCCTTACAAGGAACGACTCCATATTATCAACGGTCTGCACGGCACGCATACCAGCCCGTCGCACAGCGCCTTTTTCGGTGCGCTCGGCGGGTATCGCGGAGGCGACGGCGTTCCCCCCAGTGCGTCGACGATCGACTTTGAGCTGAGCAAGGTGCTGCCGCAGACGTTGCTGCCGCATTTGTGCATCGGCATGGATTCGATCGAAAACATGACGACCAAGCCGACGATCGCGACGCTGTCGGCCGGCGGCGCCGGGCAGCCCATCTTCATGTATTCGAATCCGAATCATCTTTATCAATTGCTTTACGGCGGCATTTCCACCGGCGACATCCGACTACGGCACGAAGCGCTTTCGAACGTCATGAATCAGATCGAAACGCTCGCCGCGGCAAAAGGCCGATCGCTGCCGAGCGCCGACCAACAACGCTACGGGCAGTACGTCCACGGGTTTCGCGACGTGAACGGCCTTCGCGATCGTCTCAACACGGTCGCCGATCATTTACGCAAGTTCGCACCCGAAGTCGACGAGCGCTTCACCAAGCCGAAATTCGAAACCGATTGGCACGACGCCTTGCTCGATCTCGGAATCTCCGCGCTCGCCTCGGGCATCACCAATACGCTGACCATCGGATCGGGCCGCGGCGAAATCTTCGGCGCTTGGAAAGGGTTGGGCATTGAGCAGCAGGGGCACAACTTGGGACATATGGCGCAGCCCGACAATCCGATTTGGATCAAGATCCGTCAATACAACAGCCGAATGCTCGTGCGAATTATGGAAGCGCTCGAGCGCGTGCCCGAAGGAAGCGGCACGATGATGGATAGTACGCTGATCGTCTACACCAGCAACAACGCCGACAAGCAACACACCAGCGGCGCCAATTGGCCGGTCATGCTCCTCGGCGACTGCGGCGGCCTCTTTAAGACCGGTTGCTTCACGCAACTCGACGGCAAGCGACCGATCAACGCGCTATATACGACGTTGCTCCGCGCCGCGGGCAAGAATGTGGATCGGTTTAACATGAACGATCAACTCGCCAAAAAGTTCGACGTCGGCGCCGGACCGCTCAAGGAAGTGTTGGCATGAGCAGAGCGGGAGTGTTTTGGGCGTTGATGATTGTTTCGGGCGCGTCGTCGGTTGCAAATGCCGAAACCTATACGCCGGGGCAAAGGGTCGACGGTGATTTCAACGGCTTTGCGCGACCGTTTCTTATTCGTCACTGCATCGATTGTCACGGCGAGACGAAGCCCGAAGGCAATCTCTCGCTTAGCAATCTCGGCTCGGTCGACGAAGTCAACGCGGCAATTTGGAAGAGCGTGTGGGCTCAGGTCGCCTTGAAGGAGATGCCGCCGCGAGACGCCGAGCAGCCCGGCGTCGTCGAGCGACTGCGGTTTTCCGATTGGATCGTCGGCGAACTCTCGCGCGTGATGCGCGACCAGGGCGGGTTTCGCTCGCATCTCGATCCCGACAAAGGCAACTTCGTCGATCACAATCTCTTGTTCGGCCCGCTGCCCGAGGGAATCAAGCCGGCGCCGACCTCCTCGCCGGCGCGCCTGTGGCGAGTGACTCCGCAGGAGCACATCACTCGGCTTAACGAGTTGATCAATACGGAGCCGGCGTTCGATCCGGCGGATCCCGGCCTGCGCACGCACGGCGATGCCGTTCCGACCAACCACGGCGGCGAACTCAAGCTCTACTTCGGCACCGACAACATCATCCAATGGCAAGGCGGAACCGTGGCCTACGCCACGGCGGTAAAGAGCGTTCCCGCGGTTCTGGCGACGGCCCGCAATCATGGGCTAAAGAATTATCCCGATCTTTACACGGTTAATAGCGCCGAAGCGACGCAGATCATGGACGTCGCCGACGACATCATCCGCTACATGGCCTACGGACCGCTGAGCATCGCCGAGCCGTATCAGATTACCGATGATCCGAAATCCATCGCCGACAAAATGAAGGGGGATCTGCGCGGTCTACCGACAAGTTTGGTTTACAGCACGAAAGTCTTGCGTCCGCTGACTCCGGTCTATGATCTGATGAAAGAAGAGGGAGCCGCGGATGAGCAATTGCGTGCGGCGGTAGCCTACCTATTCGAAGCGCTGACCTTCCGGCCGCCGTCCGCGTCGGAGTCGGACGAATACCTGACGATCGTGAAGAAGTCCATCGAGAAGCTCGGCAAAGAAGACGGCGCCGTTCTCGGATTGTCGTCCATCTTTCTCGACCGCGATGCGCTCTTCCGCCCCGAGCTTGCCGAGAGCGGCAAGCCCGATCTTCATGGTCGTGTCATGCTCCAAGACTGGGAATTGGGGCTGGCGGTCAATCACGCGCTGCGATACATCAAACCGGACGAGGAACTGCGTAAGGCAATCGTCGAAGGGCGTCTGCGAACCCGTGAGGACGTCCGGCGCGAAGTCGAACGGATGCTGGCCGACGACGCGGTTCGCAAGCCGCGCATCTTGCAATTCTTCCGCGACTACTTCGACTACGACCTCGGCGGCTACATTTGCAAAGACGGCGCTGCGCTGAACGCAACGGGCGTGACCAATCGGGGGTCGTCGCATTACGGCGCCATGTTCGACGCGACGGCGAGCACCGATCGCCTCATCGAACTCATTTTGCAAGAAGACAAGGACGTTCTCAAGCAACTGCTGACGACGGATCGCGTCGTCGCGACCGAAGCCGACAAAGTCTACTTCGGCGAGCAACTGACCCGAGCCCAAGCGAGAGCCGCTGCGGAGCGGAAGAAGGAAGCGACGCAAAAGAACGGCGCGGCGAAAAAGAACGAGCAGAAACAGGACGAAAACTTCAACGTCGCCAAAGCGAACTTGTCGGGACCAAAAATCTCCGCTCGCGTGAGTCGGCGTAGCTTCGGCAACGGATCCATGCGCCCCGAGCGAATTCTAGCCACGGCCCCTGAAGGTCAGCGCCTCGGTATTCTGACGCATCCGAGTTGGCTGGTTTCGCATTCCGACGCCATGGACAACCATGCCATTCGTCGCGGCAAATGGATTCGCGAGCGGCTTCTGGGCGGCGGCATTCCCGACGTGCCGATCACCGTCGATGCGATGCTGCCAGACGAACCCGATCATACGCTGCGCGAGCGGATGCGCGTAACGAGGGAAGCCTACTGCTGGACATGTCACAAGAAAATGGATCCGCTCGGCCTGCCGTTCGAGATGTACAATCACGCCGGCCTATACCGAAAAACGGAACTCGACCGACCGGTCGACACGACGGGCGAAATCATTGAATCGGGCGAGCCTGCGCTCGACGGCGAAGTCGCCGACGCCATTGAGATGATTCGCAAGCTCGCGGAGAGCCGGCGCGTCGAACAGGTATTCGTTCGCCACGCTTTCCGGTTTTGGATGGGCCGCAACGAAACTCTTAACGACGCCCCCGTGCTTCAAGAAGCGTACCGCGCCTATAAAGACGGCGGCGGCAGCATGAATGCGCTCATCACTTCGCTGCTTACCTCCGATGCATTTCTCTACCGCACTCGCAATCAACCGGCGTCGACCGACGACGACTAGACGGACGTTATTCCGGAGACGTCGCGGGACGACATCATGAGAATCTGGGTAGATGCCGACGCTTGCCCCGGCGTTATTAAAGAACTGCTGTTCCGGGCCGCCGAACGCCGCAGAATCAAGGTCACGCTCGTTGCCAATCAATCGATGCGGGTTCCGCGTTCCGAGTTCATTGACGCGATTCTCGTTCCTTCCGGTATGAATATCGCTGATCGGCGAATCGTCGAACTCGTCACGCTGGGCGATCTGGTGATTACAGCCGATATTCCCTTGGCGGCCGACGTGGTCGCCAAAGGAGGCCAAGCGCTCGACCCACGCGGCGAACTTTACACCGATAACAATGTCGGCGAACGATTGGCGGTGCGCAATATGTTCGATGGCCTCCGCGGCGAAGGGCAGATCATGGGGGGGCCTGCGAACTTCAGTCCGAAAGACAAGCAAGCCTTTGCCAATCAACTCGACCGCTGGCTGGCGAAAGTGAAGTAGCTGCGCGCACGTTTCCAAAGGCCCGGCGTTGCGACAACGACTGCCGCCGCTGCGCCGAGAAGATGCGACAACGGGAGCGGTTCGAAGCAGCCGGCCGCCGCGTCCACAAATAGCGTTCCGCCGGTTATCAATTCGTATGCAACCTTCGCCAGGAAGACGACCGCTGCGCCGATTGCCGCGTAAAGGCCTGGGCGATCATCGCTGTGCCGCGCGTCGCTGCCGTAGTGCCAAGCGGCGAGCACGAACAGCGCCGAATCGATGCCGCTGAGGCCGCGATAGTGTTGTACGTCGGGCCGTAGCAGAATCAGGCCTGCGCTAATAGTCGCGGCTCCGACTGCCAAACAACGAGCATGCATTCGGCGATCTCGCAGTTCGCAGTAGGCGCCAAGCAACAAGAACGCGGCCGTGTCCCAGAATAAATGGTCGAAGTTCCAGTGCGTAAAGTGCCCCGTCGCCCAGCGCCAGATTTCTCCCCCATGCATTGCGGCGACGTCGCATTGCATGAACGTCGCCGCTTCGGGCAGCGCGGCAATCATCAGGGTGGAAACCGTCAGCCCCAGCGTCAGTGGAATGCGTCGCAGTATGCTTAAGGCTTCGATTGCGAAGGTGTAATTCGCCGAGCGGACGACGAATCGTGAGTAAGTAGGCATAGGAAGCGTCCTACAAGCTTGAGATAGCAAATCGTTTGATCTTGCCAGAAGTAGGTTCGCGTTGGGAACGGAACTCTCTCCGTTCCCAACGCGCGACACCCGGCGCGACTACGTTGCCGAATTGGAGCGACGTTTATGACGTCGCACGGCCCAGCCCCCCAAACCGCATATGGCCGCGACCGTCAGCGGATCGATGGCTCCGCCGCCGCCGCCACCGCCGCCGCCGTTGAATGTCGGCCGGCTCGGAATGTTGAGGTCGCGGCCGGCGAACTGCCGATTTGTGTTGGGGGCCGGAGTTGCCGCAACCGGCTGCGAAGGTGCGTTTGGCGAACCGCTTACCGGCGTCGCCGCGGCTTTCGTCGGGGTGAGATTCGGGCCGAGCGCCGCTTCCGTTTGCGAGCGCAATTGCTCAAGTTTGTCGCGCACCTCCTGATGAGCACGTCGATCGCGCTCGCTTCGCAGCACGTTGCGGCGCTCGATCTTCCAGCGGTCGTATTCCGCGTCGTTCTCCAAAACGATGAACGACGCATATTCACTGACGATCGAATAGCCTTCGCACAGTCGCACCACTTCGTCGCGCAAACCCTGCGAGCCGTCACGACGCATTTCTTCGTTCAAGCGTTCGACCCGTTTGAAGGCCCACATTCGCTCGATCTGCGGATTAGCGTCGTCCACCTGCGGCAGGTCGACGGGTACCGTTTGATCGAGGGCGCTACCTTGAATCTCCGCGTGGATGCGCACTTGCGTAGGGCCGGCCTTGCGATAGCGCCCGTAGACACGGATCGGTTGGCCGTGAAAGAGGTTCGGTAGGCGTTGCGGCTCCACGTCGTAGACGTCGCCGCCGTCGAAGGCGAGCCGGACGTTCGTCGCGGCGGGCTTGCTCAGCTTCCGCCGAAACGCTTCCGCTTGCCGCTCAAAGTCGTCGCCCGCCGACAGAAACGCGGCCAGACCGCCGGCGTCGTTCGCCATCTGCGTCAGTAGCGGGCGATTCACGTCGTTCCCCACGCCCACGCAAAACACGGTCGTTCCGGCCGGGCGGCGTGAGATGAGTTGGATCAGCTCGCGCTGCTCTTTTTGCTCCGTCATGCCGTCGGAGATCACGATCACGTTCAACGGCCGGTCCTTGTCGAGGTAGCGATACGCCGCCTCGACGGCCGGACGCATCACGGTTCCCCCGCGGGCACGTTGACCGGCGAGGAACGTCGCGGCTTCGCGCTTCGCCGCGTCGTCGGCGGGCTTGAGCGAACCGAAGAGTGCGTCGGCGCCGACGTTGAACGTAATCAGTTCCACTCGATCTTGCGGCCCTAGCTTCTCGACGAACGCCTCGATCGACTTGCGCGAGACGCCGAGTTTGCCGTCGCGCTCCATGCTGCCGGAGACGTCGAGCAGAAACACGTAGTCGGCTCCTTGCGTTGCCGCTTCCAGTTCTTTGCCGGCCGTGAGCGTCATGAGAAAGTAGCCGTCTTCTCCGCGCGGGCGCGAAGTTACGAGGTCCAGCCCCGTTCGCGGGCGTTCGACCTCGAACGAGAGGACCACGTCACGACTCAGGTCGCCGCCGGAGGCTTCCATGCTCGCTTGCCAATAGTGATTGTCGGCGTGCTTGGCCACCGCAAACTCGTCGGCGTGCGACGGGCTGCGCAGCGACTTCAGCGGAATCTCGCTCTTCACGTCGAGCGACAACGCGAAGCGCCCGGTGGTTTTCTCGTCAGCGCCGCGACGCACGGCATTCGTCGCGAGCGGGTACACGTACGTGGCGGCGTCGTGGTCGAAGTCGAGCTCTTGGCAGTAGGTGATCTGCACGCGCTGTTCGGCTCCGGCGGCGATCGGAAAGATGCGCAACTCGAACGTCCGGTAGTCGACTTGCTCGAGCAGGCCCGGGTCGCGACGTTGCCGCTTATAGCTTTCGTAGATCTGCCGCGCTCGTTCCTTCTCGACGACCTCGCCGGTCATCTCCTTGCCGTTGATCATCATGGTGAAGTTCGAGACCGAAGCCCCTTTCGGAACCGGGAACACGTACAGCGCTTCGACGATCCGCTGCTCGGTGTTGACGAACGTCTGTTCGACCTCGGTGACGGCGATGCCGTTGTTGATGGTGACTCGAGCCGCGTGCTCTTTCATTTCCAAAACGCCGCCGAAGCCGCCGTCGGCGACGAGCAGTCCCGCCGCTTCGGCGCGCGGCGCGGCCGCGAGCAGCCCGACGGCGATCATCGCCACCGCGGCGATATGCCCTGCGAATGTTGTGAGCCGTATTCTCATGGCGTTTCCCTTGCTGGAATGGGGTGGGGGAGAAGGATCGAACCGCGATCCTTAATTCATCTTCCATGCCGATGAGGGGTCGTGTGTTGCAAGTCATTGTGTCAAAAAAAGTTGTGGCGATTTTCGTTGCGTGAGGAAGCGGTGTCTGCCGAGGCGTGTGTGCGTTTAATGGACATCGCTTGTACATTGGATGTACTCATCAAAGCAGGAGATGCATCCGATGCGGCTCTTCGCAGCCACCGATCGCACGTTTGTCGAGTCCGTGGCGGAGTTGGCCTACACCAATCCGTTTCTGCCTCGGCGCACTGAGTTGGAGCACCTCGCGTTGGGTCGCGAGTTCGACGAACGCTTTGCCCAATGGAACGTCGAACGGGACGCGGCCGTCGAGCAGCCGAACCTCATGCGGCTCGTCGAGCGTACGGAAGCGATCCTCCTCGGCGTTCGTGAGCGCTTCGAAACGGCGCGCGAGTTGACGGCCGCCGAGCGGCAATTGCACGAAGACCTCGTCTGGTTCACGGCCTACCATCGGTTGCGCGGCCCGTTGGCGCGTATCGCCGCGGAGGGTATTGCGGGCTTCGACGTGCGCCGCCGGCTCTACGATCCGCTCCGCGCGAGAGTACTGGCTTACGTCGGCGACGGTGCGTCGGGTTCGGCCGTGCTCAGGCAACTGCCGCACATGGCGGCGATTTTCCATCAGCTTGGTCGCGCCTTTCATCACATCTTCGATTTCCTTCTCGGCGCGTCGCGTCCCGCCGTCGCGTTGCGGGCCGCCGCTTGGCAATCGATTTTCACGCACGACATGCGCCGGTATCGCCGGGTTCTGTTCAACCGCTTGGGAGACTACGCGACGTTGATTACCGGCCCTTCCGGCACCGGCAAGGAACTAGTGGCCCGCGCCGTGGGATTGTCGCAGTATGTGCCGTTCGTGGAAGCGACGGCCAGATTTGCCGACGACGGCGTCGAGCGATTCCTGCCGTTGAATCTTTCGGCGCTGAGCCCGACGTTGATCGAGTCGGAATTGTTCGGCCATCGTCGCGGGGCGTTCACCGGCGCCGCCGAGCGGCGTGAAGGGTGGCTGGAGCGCTGTTCGCCGCACGGCACCGTATTTCTCGACGAAATCGGCGAAATCTCGCCGACGATTCAAGTCAAGCTGTTGCGCGTATTGCAGGAACGCACGTTTCAACGGCTAGGCGAAACCGAGGCCCGAGTGTTTCGCGGAAAGCTCATTAGCGCCACCAATCGCGATCTGACGCGGCAAATGCAGGCCGGTGAGTTTCGCGAAGACCTTTACTATCGACTTTGCTCCGACATCATCACGACGACGGCGCTGCGTGCCCGCCTTGACGACGATCCCGGCGAATTGCGGCGTTTGGTCGGGCCGATGGTGTCGCGAATAGTCGGCGAAGAGGCGGAACCGGTGGTTGCGGAGGTGTTGGCGACGATCGAAGCGCGGCTCGGTCCGCAATACGCCTGGCCGGGAAACGTTCGCGAGCTGGAGCAGTGCGTGCGCAACGTCGTGATTCGCCGCGACTACCAGCCTCCGCGGCGCGATGCCGACGGCGCGTCGGAGTCTGCGCAACTACTACGCGATCTGAGCGAGGGACGACTGACGGCCGACGAACTATTGGGCAAGTATTGTCGGCTGGTGTACGCTCAAACCGGAAGTTACGAAGCGACGGCGGAGAAATTGAAGCTTGATCGTCGCACGGTGAAAGCGAAGATCGTCGCCCTCGCCGGGCCCGAGGCGTAGGGTCGGTCGACTCGGGGAGACCGCTTCCGCCGTTTTCTTTCGCGCGCCGTTGCGTTAATGTTAACGTCCGTGACGGCGAATACGCACTGACATCCCTTTCGACGCGCCGGACGAGCGCGGAGCGACGAATATGAGCAAGCTGCGAACGGAGTTGGAGTCGGATCGGGAGCGTCGTCGGTTCGGGACCGGCTGGTTGAGCGGCACCGCGGCCGTGGTCTTGGCCGTCGTCGGGGTCGGCACCGTGCTCTGTTTGCGATATCCCGATTTGCTCACGGTGCCCGACGCTCGGGAGTTCTACAACGTCGGCGTCATTCGCTTGGCGTTGCACTTGGTGTTAATCGGGGCGTTCGTGCTCGGCGCCGTCAGCATCGTGCTGCGGGAAACCAAGGTGCTCGGGTTCGCCGCGATGGGGCTCGTGCTCGCCGCGGCGGTTCTCGGCGGCTCGCGGGCGCAAGAGGCCGTGAACATCGAGACCGACGTTTACTTCGGGCTCGATTGGTTTCTGCTCAACCTGATTCTCACCGGGATTATCTTCGTGCCGTTGGAACGGATGTTTCGTCTGCGCGACCAGCCGATCTTCCGCGTCGAGTGGCGCGAAGACTTGTTCTATTTCTTCGTCAGCAGTTTGCTGGTGCAAGGACTCACGTATTTGTCGTTGGCGCCGTCGATGGCAATCTTAAAGCATTCCGAGTGGTCGACGCTTCGCGGCTGGGTCGCGTCGCAGCCGGTGATCGTGCAATTCTTCGAGATCATGTTCTTCACCGATCTCGTGCAATATTGGATGCATCGCGCGTTCCATCGCGTTTCGTGGCTCTGGCATTTCCACGCGGTGCATCATTCGGCGCAATCGATGGATTGGATCGCCGGTTCGCGGATGCACTTCTTCGAGATCGTCATACTGCGCGGGCTGACGATCATCCCGACCTACGCGCTCGGCTTTTCCGAGCCGGCGATGTACGCGTACATTTTCTTCGTGTATCTCTTCTCGACGTTCGTCCATTCCAACTTGCGTTGGACGTTCGGCCCGCTCAGCGCTTGGTTCGTGACGCCCCGGTTCCACCATTGGCATCACGGCATCGAGCGCGAGGCGATCGACGTGAATTTCGCCGTCCATTTTCCGATTCTCGATCGGATGTTCGGCACCTACTACATGCCGCCCGACGGCCAATGGCCGAGCGGCTACGGCATTCACGGCCCGATGCCGAAGGGATTCTTGCGGCAGTTTCTGTATCCGTTTACGCGGCGCGGATAAGTCTCAACGCGGCTTGCGCGTCGGGGTCGGTATGCGACGGCGACGCACTACGCCGTCGGCTCTAGCCCCTGCATCGTGCCGGTGCTCGTGGCGAAGCGGTCTTGGTGGAAGCCCGTTTGCTGGAGCATCGACACGTAGAGATTCGGCAGCGGGTAGTTGTTCTTGCGGTCGAAGGCCAAGTGTCGGCCGTGGCGGAAGCCGCCGCCGGCGAAGAGCACCGGCATGTTGCGATTGTCGTGGCTGGAAGCGTTGCCCAAGTTGCTGGTGAGCAGCACCGAGGTGTGGTCGAGCAACGTGCCGCCGTTGTCGGAAGTGCTTTGCAGGCCGCGGAGGAAATCGCCCCAGGCATGGACGATTTCCGTCTCGACGAGCGCGAGCTGTTCCAGCTTTTCTTCGTCGAGCCCATGGTGGCTCAGCGAGTGGTACCCTTCGTCGACTCCTTCGATCGGCACGACGCCGCCGGAGCCGCCGAGGTGCAGCGTGACGAAGCGCGACGAGTCGGTCGAGAGCGCCAAGCGGATCATGTCGCTCATCAGACGCTGCCGACCGACAAAATCGTTCGGGTTGCCGATGTCGACCGGTTTGGAAATGTCGACCTTCGGCTTCGGCCGATTGCTCCAAGCCTCGGTTTCGACGAGACGCCGTTCGAGTTCGCGCACGCTCGTGAAATAGGCGTCGAGCCGATCACGGTCGCCCGCGCCGAGCGTGCGCTGCAACGAGCGGGCGTCTTCGGCTACGAGGTCCATGATGCTTTGCCCTTCTTGCGCACGGTGCTTCTGGCGGGCCTGTTCCGCCGGCGAGTCGTTGATGAAGAGCCGCGTGAAGAGTCGGGCCGGCGAGTCTTCGGCCGGAATCATCGCTCCGTTTTCCGTGTACGACGGGCTATTGGTGCCTGAGAGCCCGAGCACGAGCGAGGGGAAGCGGGTTTGGTCGCCGAGGTGTTTGGCGAGCAACTGATCGAGCGACACGGTGTTGCGCGACGCGGCGGCCGACGTCATCGGCGCGGCGCTGAGCAGGCTGGCTTCCGCGCGGTGGCCGCCGCCGACGCCCGGATGCGATACGCCGGAGACGACCGTAAACTGTTCGCGGAGGTCTTGCAGGCGCGTGAGATAGCGCGTGGGTTGGTAGTCGCGACCGGCAACTTCCGGAAAAAGGTTCTCGGCATGCAAGCCGAGGCCGAGCGTCATGCACACGATGCGCCGCGGCGGTTGCGCTTTCGCGGTGTCCGCGAAGGCGTTGGTCATCGCGTTGAGCCACGGCATGGCCATGGCGACGCCCGCGCCGCGGAGCATCGTGCGGCGACTGAGCTTGCGCTGAAAGTTAAAGTGGACCGGCTTAGCCATGATTATCTTCGATGGTAAAAAGGCGACGGTGTTCGTGGAGATTACTTGCTGAGAAACACGGGGCTCGTTACGACGGCGTGCAGGATCGAACGCAGGCCGAAGTTGTCGCGGCCGGCTGCGTCGGCGATCGCTTCCACCGCCTCGCGGTCGGCGAAGGAAATCGGCGCTCCAGTACCGTATGCCAACATTTTTTCGGCGACGTTCGCCGCGAGCTTGCGCGGTTCGGCGGCGACCAGCTTGCGAAACTCGTCTAAATTCGCAAAGCGGCGCCCATCCGCCATTTGATAGCCGGAGTCGATCTTCGGGCCGGTGAAGCGCTTTTTGCCGTCGGTCATGACGTAGCGGTCGCGCCATTGGCCGGCCGGATCGAAGTTTTCCAGCGCGAAGCCGGGCGGGTCGATCTTCACGTGGCAGACGGCGCAGGAGGCTTGTGAGCGATGCTTTTCCAACTGCTCGCGAATGGTCTTTGCTCCGCGAATGTCGGGCTCGATGGCGGGCACGTTCGTCGGCGGCGGGGCGATCGGCACGCCGAGCAGCCGTTCGGAGACCCAAATGCCGCGCACGACGGGCGAAGTGTTCGAACCGTTGGCCGTCACCTTCATGACGGCTCCTTGCGTCATCACGCCGCCGCGATGGGTATCGGCGGTGAGCGAAACGCGCCGCAAGCCGTCTCCTTCGACGCCGTCGATTCCGTAGAACCGAGCGAGGCGACTATTGAGATACGTGTAATCGGCGTCGATCAAACGCGCGACGCTTTGATTCTTGGCGAGCATGTTCGTGAGAAACGCATGCGTTTCGTTGAGCATGGAATGCTGCACGATCGCGTCGAAGTTCGGATAGAGCTTTTGGTCGGGCTCGGTGAAGTCGATCAGATCGAGATCGAGCCATTGCGCGGCGAAGTCTTGGACGAACGTCCGGCCGCCGTCGCGGGCGAGCAAGCGATCGGCTTCGGCGCGAATCGTCTGCGGGTCGCGCAGCTTGCCCGCGTCGGCCAAGGCGGAAAGCGCGGCGTCGGGCGTGCTGCCGGTGAGTAGGTAGCTCAAGCGAGCGGCGATCGCGTAGTCGTCGAGCGGGCCGGGATTTTCCGAGAGATACAAGAAACGGGGCGAGCAGAGGAGCGCCCGATACCCGACGCGGAGCGCCGCCTGGAACGCTTGACCATCGTCCAGGGCCTGGTGCGTCATGGCGACGTAGCCGGCAATTTCTTCGTCAGTTACGGGGCGACGGAACGCGCGACGGGTCATCGCTTTCAAGAGTTTCGCCGAATCTTTCTTCGGCCCCGCGGAAACCACGGTCCGCTCGGCGGCGCTTTTCGAGCCTTTTGAGCTCTTGGTGCTCTTCAGGGGGAGATCGCCGAACAGCAGCTTGCGCGTTTCATCGTCTTGTGCGCCATGGTGGATTTGGCGCATCGTGATGCGCTCGATGGCGATGCCCGGCAGGTTCTGCGGGCCGCCTTCGCCGGCACCGACCTGGCCGCCGGCGAATTTCCCCTTTTTCAGCGTTTTGTCGCCGGGGCGAATCTCGAGCATGTGTCGCTCGGGGAGCCAGGCCTCGAATTCGAACGTGCGCGGCTCGGGCGTCGCTTCGAAGCTCGTGACGTACGTGAGCAGCGGAGCGCTCGAAACGCAGAGGCCCGTGTTGACCGTGCACCACACGCCGCCGGTTTCGGGCGGCTTGAGCGCCGAGAGGGTGACGGCGAAGCGGTACCATCCTTGCTCGCGAGCGGTCGTGGTCGGAATGCGGCCGTAGAACGTGAGGCCGGACGACCAGACGACCGCCTTGCCGTCGAGCATTTCAGGTTCACGGGTGCGCGAGCGCGGGTTGCGCCGCGCGACCGCCGCGGCATCGAAGTCTTTGTCGAAATCGTCGGCGGGGCCCAATGCCCGACGGAAAGCTTCGTCCAACGCCAAGTCGACCACGTTAAGATGTCGTTCGAGTTGGAAGTGCGACATCGATTGCCCGTCGGCCGTGGTCGTGAAGCCGGCGGAGCGCGACTCTTCCGGCAACTGATCGGCGAGCGGGATGTCGATGCCGAGCAAGTCGTGGAGCGAACGTTCGACTTCACGCCGCGTGAGCCGCCGCGCGCGAACGCGGCCGAGTTCGGCGTCGCGCGCGTGGCGAAACGCGCGGAGGCGGTCGCCCGTGGAAGCGAGGAATGCCGCGGTTTCGTCGGCTTTCGGTCGCGGCGAATCGGCGGGCGGCATCTCGCCGTCGTGTACCCGATCGAAGATGCGAATCCAGCGGCGCTCGGCATCCGGCGTCGCCAGATCGTAGCCGAGCTTGGCGAGGTCGAGACCTCCTTCGGCTTCGGCGCCTTGATGACAATCGACGCAATGGGTCCGCAAGAAGCTTGCGACGGCCGGCGTGGGATTCGCTCCCTCGGCGGCCTGCCCGGCGCGAGCGCCAAAAGTCACGAGCGTGACGAGTGCGAATAGTAGCCGGCCCGCTGCTGCGCGGTGCGGTAACGCAAGGAGGCGCGGCCATCTAAACCAGAAAACCGGGTGCGCTGCCATGAACTTCAAAAAGTGCGGAGGGAGAGGGGGGACGCAAGCCGAGCTCGCGCCACAGGCGGGGCGCGTACCGAGCGTCGTCGTTTACTGTTAAAACGACGCGCGAGACGATGCTTTTATGCTACCAGACCCTCGCGCGGCGGAAAACCGCGGGCATCCCTCGCTGGAGGGCGGAATGCCGCAATTAACGCGAGCTTTTCGCTTGAACCGTGCGGCGAGCTTTATGAGTCGAGCTCGAAGATCGCTTCGATTTCGACGGCGATGTTCCCCGGCAGCGAGCCCATGCCGACGGCGCTGCGGGCGCCGATGCCGGCGTCGTCGCCCCAGACTTGGCCCCAGAGTTCGCTGCAGCCGTTGATCACGGCGGGATGCTGCTTGAAGTCGGCGACGGCGTTGACCATGCCGAGCGTTTTGATCACGCGCTTCACGCGATCGAGGCTGCCGAGCTGCGCGCGGAGCGTGGTGAGAATGGTGAGGCCGACTTGGCGGGCCGCTTGGTAGCCGGCGTCCTTATCGAGATCATCGCCGACGCGGCCGGTGATGAGCGAACCGTCTTCGCGCAGCGGACCATGGCCCGACACGTAGGCGAGATTGCCGACGATCACCACCGGCTTGTAAACGCCCCCGACCTTCGGCACGGGCGGCAATACCAAACCTAGTTCTTTCACACGGGCTTCGGCGCTCATGGCGGGTCTCTGCGGGCTGGGGAAGAGGGCTTCGGGTTAGGCCGCGATTCTAGTCGCCGCGCACGGTGTGGTAAAGCCGTGAGGGAACGCTGCAGCCGTTACGCGCGCAAGACTTTCATCATCGCTCGTTGCTCGGCGGTGAGTCGCTCGTCGGGCGTGAGCACGGCGGCGCGCAAGCTGGTGCGGCACGCGCATGTCGCCGGCACGGCCTCGGCGGCGGTGAGCGCGCGGAGGATCGTCTGCACCTTGTTGATGCTGCGGGCATACTCGGCGAGGATCGCATCGACTTCCGTCGCCGCCCCGTCTTCCGCGGCGCCGGAGTCGTAGTCGGTCACAATGCACAGGCTCGCGTAGCACATCTGGGCCTCGCGCGCCAGAAACGCCTCGGGCAGGTTCGTCATGCCGACGATGTTGCCGCCGAGCGTCGTGAGCATGCGCGTTTCGGCGGCCGTGCCCAAACGCGGGCCTTCGACGCAGGCGTACGTTTTCTTGGTGAATATCCGCTCGTTGCCCGCCGCCGCGAGCACGCGACTTTCCAAACGCCCGCAGGTCGGTTGCCCGGTGGAGATGTGCGCGGCAATTCCGTTGCCGAAGAACGACGGTGCGCGAACGCCCTTGGTGAGATCGATGAATTGATTCGGCAGCACGAGCGACCCGGGCGGGTACTCGCGTTGCAAACTACCGACGGCCGACACCGACAACAACTCCGTCGCCCCGACGGCCTTGAGCGCGAAGAGGTTGGCGCGGTAGTTGATTTCCGACGGGAGGAATTCGTGATGCAGCCCGTGCCGCGCGAGAAAGGCGACTGGCACGGCGCCGAGCCGGCCGACGGTTATCGGCGACGACGGCTTGCCCAGCGGCGTCGACTCGTCGATGTGCCGCGCCTCGACCAACCCTTCCAGTTTGTAAAGTCCCGTGCCGCCGATAATGCCGAGCATAGCCGTGTGGTTCCTGTTGTCGGGCTGACCGCGGATGAATTCTAAGAGGCGATGCCTCGTTTGTCGCCGCCCCGTCGCGTCCGTGGACTTCGCGACTCATTTCGTTGACGTCGTCCGCGCGACAGCCGATATTGGCCGAGCGTTGGTCGTGCCGGAGACTTCACCAATCATAGCGGCTCGCATCGAGCCGGGAACTTGCCGATGAAAACCCTGTTGTTGTCCGCGGTGATGGGAACGTTGTTCGCGGCCGCGACCTTTCCGGCCGCCGCCGCACCGGCGCGAGCCGCGAAGCCCAACGTCGTGTTCGTCCTCGTCGACGACCTCGGCTATGCCGACACCGGCGCCTACGGTTGCATCGATATTAAAACGCCGAACATCGATCGACTGGCGAGCGAAGGCATTCGCTTCACCGACTTTTATTCCAATGCGCCGGTTTGCACCCCCACGCGCTGCGGCTTCATCACCGGCCGCTGGCAGCAACGCACCGGCCTGGAATGGGCGCTCGGCTTTTCGGCCGAGCAAGTCGTGCGCGACGGCGACCGTTGGAAACCGATCGATGATAAACTGGCGCTCGGTTTGCCGACCTCGGAGCCCTCGATCGCCAAAATGCTCAAGGCGGCCGGCTACGCCACCGGCTGCATCGGCAAATGGCACCTGGGCTACAAGCCGGAGTTCGGCCCCAATGTTCACGGCTTCGATGAATACTTCGGCAACTTGCTCGGCCACGCCGACTTTTACACGCATCTCTATAAGGACGGCACGAGTCAACTCCGCGAGAACGCCGAGCCGGTCGAAGTGGAAGGGTATCTCACCGATCTCTATAACCGCCGCGCGGTTGAGTTCATCGAGAAACACGCGGGGCGCCCGTTCTTCTTGTACGTGCCGTACAACGCCGTGCACTTTCCGTTTCAGGTGCCCGACGACCCGACGTCGCGCATGGACCCGAAAGATATGTACAAGGGAACGCGCGACGACTATCGCAAGATGGTGGAACGCGTCGATCGGGGCGTCGGTGAAATGCTCGCGGCGTTGGAGAAGCGGGGCGTGCTCGACAATACCCTCTTTCTCTTTTCGAGCGACAACGGCGGCGAGAGGCTCAGCGACAATCGCCCGCTGTTCAATCACAAGCAATCACTCTGGGAGGGAGGTATTCGCGTGCCGTGCCTTGCTCGCTGGCCCGCCGGCTTGCCGCAGGGGAAAGTCGTGCGCCAGCCGGCCATCACGATGGACCTCACCGCCACGATTGCCGCGGCTTGCGGCGCTTCGGCTTTGGCGGAAGCCCCGTTCGATGGCATCGACCTGTTGCCGATTCTGCGCGGCGAGCGCGAGCCGGTCGAACGCACGTTTTACTGGCGCGTCGGTCGAAACGATCGGCATCAGAAGGCGATTCGTCACGGCAATTGGAAATACGTGTACGACGGTGCGCTGCCGATGCTGTTCAACCTCGAAAACGACGTCGGCGAACGACAAGACCTCGGCTATCGACATCCGGAAATCTTGATAGACCTGGAACGACGCTTAGCGGAATGGGAAGCGGAGCTCGCGAAGAGCCCGCCGCCGATGCTCGTGCATTGATAAAAGCTTCGATATCGAAACTAAATCCTAATTGGTCGCAGGTCGTAGCGTGATCGCGCGGCAGTCCATCACGGCGGCCTTCGCCTTTTTCACGGCGCGGAGTTCCAGCGTCAGGCGGCCGGGCTGCTCGATCATTACCGTACCGATCGCACGCGGCACGAAGTTCTGGAAGTGGCCGGTGTCTTCGACGGTGAACGTCAGTGTTTGCCCGGCGACGACGATCTTCGCTTCGCTGCCTCCCTGACCTTTGCCGCACCCTTGCAGGATCTCGACTTCGTAACGTTCCGGCTTCGCCGCGGTGAACTCCCACGTCGCGTAATCTTCCGGGTTCGTCCAAAAGCCGATCGTATTCTTATGCGGGAGCGGCTCGTAGCGGAGCATCACGCCGTGTACTTCGGCCGTGCGCGCCGCCAGCGTGATGCTGCCGTCCTTCGCTGCGGGATTCGGCACGTAGTCGGTATTCGGCGTCGGCATCTGCGCGTCGACCGACTTACGCCAAGCATCGAGCTTGCCGGCCAACTCGGCGACTATTTCCGGCTTCTCCGCGGCCCAGTTACGCGACTCTCCGCCGCCGCCTGACACGTCGAACAATTCGCGCCGCCCGTTCTCGTAGAACTCGATCAACTTCCATTTTCCGGCGCGAATCGCGCCGCCCGGTTTGCCGCCCTGATTGGCATAGTGCGGGTAGTGCCAACAGAGTGCCTCGCGTTGCGGCGCGGCGCCCCCTTTCAGTAAGCCGCACAGACTGACGCCGTCGACCTTCGCGGTGGGCGCGATTCCCGCGAGTTCCAACACCGTCGGCAGAATGTCGCAACTCCAAACCGGCGTCTTATCGGTGCGCGCGGCTCCGCCGGCGGGAACTTTCGCAATGCCGGGCCCGCTGATGATGAGCGGCACGCGGATGCCTCCCTCGTAGAGCCAGCCTTTCCCTTCGCGCAGCGGACTATTGTTCGTGGCCGGTGTGTTGGGGCCTTCCAGCGTCGCGAGGCCGCCGTTGTCGCTGGTGAAAATGACGAGCGTGTTTTCCAAGAGCCCGAGCTTTTCTAGCTGGGCGACGATCCGCCCGACGCTTGCATCGACGCTTTCCAACATCGCCGCGTAGATCGGGTTCTCCTGCTTGCCGTGCGGCACGCCGTCCCAGCTTGGGTACGTTGCAATCAACTCCGCCTTGGCCTTGAGCGGCGTGTGGACGCCGTAGTGCGGCAGGTACACGAAGAACGGTTCGGCGCGGTGCGCCTCGATAAACTTTTCCGCTTCGGCCGTGAGTCGATCGGTGAGATACTCGCCGGCCGGTGCGTCTTCGAGGCCCGGCATCACGGCCCCGGCTTCTCCCTTTTTGCCGCCGCGATACGGAGCGAAATAGCTGCGCGGCGAGCCGGTGTGGTCGCCCGCGATGTTTACGTCGAACCCTTGTTCGCTGGGGCCGAAGCCTTCGCCGCCGAGGTGCCATTTGCCGATGTGGGCCGTCGCATAGCCGGCGGATTTCAATGCTTCGGCGAGCGTCGTTTCCGCCAGCGGCAGTTCTTGGCGAATGATCGGACGGCGGAGCATTTGGTCGGGCCGGTCCGCGCGACCGGGGAGCCAATCGGTGAGATTGAGCCGCGCGGGGACCTTGCCCGTCATCAGCGCGGCTCGGGTCGGCGAACAGACCGGACACGCGGCGTACGCATCGGTGAATCGCACGCCGGAGGCGGCGAGCTTGTCGAGCGCGGGCGTGCGATGAAACTTGCTGCCGTAACAACCGAGATCGGCGCCGCCGAGATCGTCGGCGACGATCAACACGACATTCGGCCGCTGCGGATTCTTGCCCAACTCGTCTCCATATACCGGGCCGATCATTACCATCGAGCATGCGACGGCCAGGAGACGGGGTACGAAACGTTTGGTTGGGGCGGGCATGTTCATACAAGTCTCGGATTCTTTGGTGTCGAACGTGCGATCGGCGGCAATGGCCTCGGGGGGCGTCCAATATCAACTCCGGGCAACCGGCGGTCAAATCATGTGCGCAAGATGTTTACTGCCCGTATTTTGCCGGATTGATTCGACATTCTCATACGCAGCCGCGGTCGAATTGCGTACTACTTCCGGCTTCGGCTCGTCCTCGCCGTTCACGGCAAATGTCGCCGGCCGTCGACCTCCTTCGTTTCCGGCCGACGTACAGACGCCGTTCAGCGAGAAAAAGCCCGTCCGACGCGAACAATAATCGGCACGGAAATAGCTCTCTTCCCGAAAGTCGGTTCACCGACCGGCGACTGGGGAATTGCCTGACTATGACTCGCGATGAATCGAACGCATTTCTGCTCGCGACCCTGTTGTTCTTCACGGTGACGTACGTTACCGCGATCGTGTGCGGACACTTCGTCGAACATCGCGGGCTCAAGGCGAACTACTCCCGCAAGATCGGCCACTTTCTCACGATCGGCGTTCCGTGGGGGCTGCAACACGCGCTCGGTCTCGATCAGAACATGTTCGCAGTCCTACTCGCGGCAATGGTGACGCCCACGCATCTACTGCTTTTCGTCCAGCCGATTCGCGACCGCTTTCCGCTCGTGGCGCTGATGTTTCGCAGCCTCGATCGACCGGAAGATCGCCCGCACACGTTGACCTGGCTGCTTACGCAATACGTCGCGGTCTACGCCGTTTATCTGTCGGTCTATGCCGTGCTGCTTTGGCGCGGCGCCGTCGTGTGGATGACGATCGCGATTGTGATCAACGTTATCGGCGACGGTCTGGCGGAACCGGTCGGCGTCGCCTTGGGGCGCCACGCCTATTCGTGTCGCGCGATCTTCTCGCGGCGAACTTACCAACGCACGTTGGAAGGTAGCTTGTGCGTGCTGCTTTCCGGGGTGATCTGCATTGCGCTCCTGAAGCACGAATTCGAGCCGCGGCAATTCTGGATCGCGCTAGCGGTGATTCCCATCTCGGCCGCGCTCGCGGAAGCCCGCTCGCCGCATACTTGGGACGCCCCGTTTCTGTTTCTGGTCGTGGGCGGAGAACTGATTTTGCTCACGTATCTCTAAGGCGGCCGGCAAGTCCCGCGTCTACACGGGCGTTTCCGGTCGTTCGGCCGGTCGATTTTCATGAGGTATGCTTGTTTGAATCGTCGCGACCGCTTCGTTCAGCAACCCGACGGGCAAGCCCTATGGTTCCGGCCAACTATCGCATTCGTCTCGTCGAACCTGCGGATCACGAAGCCGTGATCGCAATCTGCCGCCGGGTATACCCGACGGAGCGGCCATATACGCTCGAAGAGTTGGAAGACCATCGGCAGGTCTTTCCGCAGGGACAGTTCGTGGCCGTCGACGATGCGACCGGCTCGGTGGCCGGCGTCCACTTCACGTTGCGCCTGCGCATGACTGATTTCCATATCGACGATTCGTGGGACGTGCTCACGGCTGGCGGTTCGTTTCTCGATCACGACGCCCAAGGCCCGACCCTCTACGGCGCCGACATCATGGTCCACCCGGACCATCAGCATCACGGGCTCGGCCGGGCGCTCACGGACCAGGCCCGCTTCCTCGTCGTGGAAGAACGGCTCTGGCGGATGGTCGGCGCGAGCCGGTTGCCGGGCTACGGCAAGCACCAAGCCGCGATGCATGTCGATGAATACGTCGCCGCGGTCATCGCCGGCAAACTGATCGATCCGGTTCTGAGCGTTCACTTGAAAGACGGTTGGACCGCCGTGCGGCCGATTCACGGCTATCTGCAACACGACGATGAGAGCGCCGGTTGGGCCGTCGTCATTCAGTGGGTCAACCCGGCCTGCCCGCCGCCGCCGGAGTTCAAACTGCGACGCTTGCCCAAAGCCGCTCCGGTCGCGGCACTTTGATCGCGCCGCGGAGCGTCGTGGTTATAATCGGAAAAGGGGCCGCTTCCCGGCTCTTGTTCGTCTCTCGCTAGTGAGGATCGTCGGTGACCGAAGAATTGCTCCCGCCGCGTCCCTTGTCGCCCGGCGTTTCCGATGCGCCGGCCGCGGCCGAAGTGACGGGCGCTGCGCAGACGCTTCCCGGCGACGATGCTCCGCCCGAACGCAAGTTTCTCCAAGGGCCGCAGAATCGCGGTCTGGAGTTGTGGCGGGCCGTCAAGATTTTCATGGAGCTGATTTCCGGCTTCCGCGCCCTGCACTTCGTCGGGCCGTGCGTCACGGTGTTCGGCTCCGCGCGGTTCAAGGAAGATCATCCGTATTACGCATCGGCGCGGCGCGTCGGACGGTTGCTGGCCGAAGCCGGCTTCACGGTGATGACCGGCGGCGGGCCCGGCATTATGGAGGCCGCCAACCGCGGCGCCCGCGAGGCAGGCGGTATGTCGGTCGGCTGCAATATCGAGCTGCCGCAAGAGCAGAAGCCGAATCCGTACCTCGACCACTTCGTGTCGTTTCGCCATTTCTACGTGCGCAAGCTGATGCTGGTGAAATACTCGTACGCCTTCATCGCCATGCCCGGCGGCTACGGCACACTCGACGAAATCTTCGAAGTCGCCACGTTGGTGCAAACCAAGAAGATCTCGCAATTTCCGGTCGTGCTCGTCGGCACGGAGTATTGGCGACCGCTTTTGGAACTGCTGCGTCGATTGGCGGCGGAACAAACGATCGACCCGGCCGACGTCGACGCGATCTCGATCGTCGAATCCCCCGACGAGGCCGTACGGCTCGTACACGACACCGCCGTGAAACGCTTCGGGCTCACCTACGGCCCGCGCATGAAGCCGCGCTGGTATCTCGGCGAACGGTAACGCAATTGCGTCGCCGTCAATGTCCTGCGGCATGGTGCGTGCGTACATGCGCCGCAAGCGCGCGGGCCGCGTCTTCGTGGGCCGCGCCGTTGCGAAACACGAACCGCACCAAGCCACGGCCGAAGTAGCGGCTCATCACGCGTTCGTGCACGGCCGACTTGCGGCCGGCCGGCCGGGGACCGTACACCACGGCGATTCCCAGGTTCTGCTCGACGTAGCGCCGCACGGTGCCGGCAAGAAACGGCTCCACACGCGGCGGCGGGCCGTCGAAGGCCTGATGCCTGTCGAGAATCGCGGCCAGTTCCGGCTGATCGGAAAGCGTGTACCGCGAAGTGAGCAACGGGTATTTGCTCAGCTCGGCCGGCGTCACGCTCCGCCGGCGGGCCAGCGGATGGTTCTTCGGCGCAAGCAGCAGGGTTTCCAACTCGTAGGCCGATTCGAAGCTCACGCCGATCGGCGGCTCGGCCGGCACGGCTTGCGTCGTCAGCCCGAGATCGGCCTTGCCCGAAGCCACGGCTTCCACAACTTGGTCGTCGCGCACTTCGAGAAACTCCAGGCTCAGCCGCGGCAGCGCGCGGAGCGCCGTCGTCACGGCGTCGGGCAGGTCTTCTTGGATGATCCGCGGCGGTCCGGCGACGACGAGCCGCACCTTGGCTTGCGCGCGGAGTTCGTCGAAGCGGGTCTTCAGCGACGCCGCGGCGGCGGTCACCGGCGTGACGAGTTCGGCGAGCAGCCGGCCTTCGGCGGTGAGGCGGCAGCCCCGGCCGTGCGGCGTCACCAGCTTCAGGCCGAACTCGCGCTCCAGCGCCAGCACCTGTTCGCGGATCGTGGGATGTGTGAGCCGCAGCGCGTGGGCGGCGGCGGCCATGCTCCCCAACCGCGCCGTCTCCGCAAAACTGCGGAGTTGCTGCAACGTCAGCTCTTTGTAGGGTCGATTCTGAGCGGCGGGGCGAGGCATCAGGTTCCACGAAACAAGATAACGGTTCAACCTTTATCTGATGAAGATAAATCAACATTCAGTCTACACTTGCGGCCGACCCCTTCGCCACGACAAACTGGTAAGTATCTCCCCTGCCGCGACACGCCCGCGCCTCCTCCCGCCCCTTGCCGTCGCCCTGCTCCGCCATGCACCCCCTCGCTCATCGATCGCCGCGGTTGCCGCTTCGCCTCGTACTGAGCGTTTGGTCGGCGCTCGTTGTGTGCTGCGGCGGCGCGTCGCCGGTCGCCGGTGCGGAAACGTCCGCCGCGGCCGACCCCGCCGGAGTCGCATTCTTCGAGAGCAAAATCCGACCGATCCTGGCCGCGCGATGCTACGAGTGCCACGCCCGCACCGCGAAACATGCCGAGGCCGGACTGCTGCTCGACACGACCGCGGGCATTCGCGCCGGCGGTGAGAACGGCAAACTGTTCGACGCCGGGAAGCCCGACGCCGGCCTGCTGCTGGAAGTCGTACGTTACGATGCCGACATCCAGATGCCCCCCGACGGCAAGCTCCCGCCGCAGGAACTCACGCTGCTGGAAGAATGGGTCCGCCGCGGAGCGCCGCTGCCGGCCGACGGTTCGCAAACCACGGCCCGCGCGGGGATCGACTTCGCGAAGGCTCGGTCGTTTTGGTCGTTCCAACCGCCCAAGCGCCACCCGCCCCCCGCGGTGGCAGGCGCGGCGCAGCTTGCGCCCGTCGACGCCTTCCTCCTAGCCAAGCTCACGGAGCGCGGCCTGACGCCGGTGGCGCCCGCCGATCGTCGCACGCTGATTCGTCGCGCCACATTCGACTTGCTCGGCCTGCCGCCGACGCCGGAAGAAGTTGACGCCTTCGTCAGCGACTCGCGCCCCGACGCCTTCGAACACCTTGTCGATCGACTGCTCGCCTCGCCGCACTACGGCGAACGGTGGGGGCGCCACTGGCTCGACTTGGCCCGCTACGCCGACGGCAATAAAACGTCGCTCGAAGTCCGCGCACAGGCTTGGCTCTATCGCGATTGGGTCGTACGCGCCCTGAACGACGACCTGCCGTACGATGAGTTCGTTCGTCGCCAACTCGCCGCCGATAAGTTGCCGAATCTGCCGCCGAGCGAACTCGCGGCGCTCGGCTTTCTCGGCGTGAGCCCGGAGTATTTCAAAGAACTCAAGCTCGCGCCGAGCATGATTCGCACGATCGTGGCCGACGAATGGGAAGAACGGATCGACGCGTTGGGTCGCACGTTTCTCGGCCTAACGCTGGCCTGTGCCCGTTGCCATGATCACAAGTTCGATCCGGTCGGCACGGAAGACTATTACGCGCTCGCCGGCGTGCTGGCGAGCAGCCGACTCACCGAGCGGTTCGTCATTCCGGAAAAGGAAGCCGCCGTGGTTCGCAAGGCGCAGGCCGAAGCGAAAACGGTCGCCGAGGAGATCAAAAAGCTCAAAGCGGTGAAGCAGCCGAAGCCGGAAGAGAAGACGAAGCTCGCCGAACTCGAAGCTCGGGCCAAAGCCATTCCGCAAGAGACGCCGCACTTCCACTCCGCGCTGGCGCACGCCGTCGACGATGCCGCGCTGTACGTCATTGCCGACGGTCCGGCGCATACGAAGCTCGATTACCATCCGGGCGAGTCGCAAGACCTAGCCGTGCAGATTCGGGGCAACCCGGCGAAGCTCGGCCGCACCGTGCCGCGTCGGTTCCTCACGGTGCTCTCGTCCGGTACGCCGGAGCCGTTCGGCAAAGGGAGCGGGCGCTTGGAACTGGCCGAGGCGATCGTCGGGCCCGGCGCGCCGCTTTCGGCGCGCGTGATCGTCAATCGTGTGTGGGCTCTGCATTTCGGCCGAGGCTTGGTCGATACGGTCAGCGATTTCGGCACGCAGGGAGAACGGCCGTCGCATCCGGAATTGCTCGACGACCTCACGCGCCGCTTCATCGACGACGGCTGGTCGCTCAAACGCCTGCATCGCGAAATCATGCTGTCGAACGCCTATCGTCGGTCGTCGCAATACGACGCCCGCGCCGCGGCCACGGACCCGGACAATCGGCTCCTGTGGCGGATGAATCGCCGCCGGCTCGATATCGAAGCCTGGCGCGACGCGCTGTTGGCCGTCGCCGGCAATTTGGATCTTACGCGCGGCGGCCCGCCCGTCGAACTCACCGCGGCCGGCAACGTGCGTCGCACGCTCTACGGCCGGATCGATCGCTCCGATCCCGACGATTTGCTGCGGCTCTTCGACTTTCCCGACCCCTCGGGCCACTCGCCGAACCGCGCTCCGACGACCACGGCGCTGCAACAGTTGTTCGTAATGAACGGTCCGTTCATGGTGCGCCAGGCCGGCGAGTTGGCAAAGCAACTCACGGTGGGCGAACCGGCGACGGCCGACGCGATCGTGCGCCGGGCCTACCGCCGCTTGTTCACGCGCCCGCCGACGGCGACCGAGTTGAAACTAGGAACGGAGTTTCTCGCGTCGGGCGGCGAAAAAACGCCGTCGCCGGCGGCGGTGAAGCAATATGCCCAAGCGCTCTTGGGCGGCAATGAATTCCTCTTCGTCGATTGAGAGGCCGCGCGCATGCACGAACCAACCCCCTTCGTCAACGACGCAACCGCACCGCCGCTGCTCTCGCGCCGCGATCTCATCGGTCGCCTCGGCGGCACGTTCGGCGCGCTCGGGCTTGGAACGCTCCTCGCCGAGCCGGCCGGCGTGCAAGCCGCGGCGCAGCTCGCACCGCACCTGCATTTCGCCCCCCGGGCCAAGCGCGTCATCCATCTCTTCATGAACGGCGGGCCGTTCCAAGGAGACTTTTTCGACCCGAAGCCGGCCTTGGCGAAATACGCCGGCCAACGCCCGAAGGAGGTCGATCTGCGTACCGAGCGCGCGACGGCCGGCTTGCTGCCGTCGCCGTTTCGCTATGAGGCGCGCG
>CAZWDN010000019.1:0-14456 GCA_964633125.1 uncultured Pirellula sp.
CCGCCGCCGCCGCCGCCGTAGCCGCTGTCGCCGCCGTTGCCTGTGTTGCCGGCCGCTCCGCCGCCGCTGCCCGTGCCGTTGCTGCCACCGCCGCCGCCGCCGGTATTCGACGGATTGCCGTTGCCGTTGAAGCCGCCGCCTGCACCGCCGGTCGCACTGACGCCGTCGCCCGTACCGCCCGCGCCGCCGATGGCTTGGTTATTGGAAAACGTGACGTTCTGAATCGATGCATTGGCGCCCGGATCGATGTACAAACCACCGCCGCCGCCGAGACCGCCGCCGCCGCCGCCGTTGCCGCTGCCGCCGGCAGCGCCTTGTGCACGGCCTTCGGTGACCGTGAGGTCGGTGAAGTTCACCGTTCCGGTAGCGACCCAAAAGACTTGGTTGTTGTTGCCGTCGATAGAGAAGCCGTTGCCGTCGACCGTGATGGGCGTGCCCGGCCGAAACTCCGGCAACGACCCGCTGAGCGTGACGTTGATTTGGATGTCGATCGTGTTAGGTACGGCGTTGGCTTGGAGAATCGCCCAACTAAGCGTATTGGCGGTCCCGCCGGTGCCGTCGTCGGCCGCGACGTTGACGACATATTGCGCCGAAGCCTCTTCGGCGTTCAGCGCGGCGAATCCCATCACAACGATAATCAGCCAACATGCGCGGTGCATCCGACGTCGCAGCGTTCCGCGCATGCGCGTCGCACGACCGTCGCCGAACTGCGACCGATCGCTCGTGCAGTTCGTTTGTTGATTTACCGCCATCGGCTGTTCCTCGTATCTTCGCGAAACTCGGGTCGTCGCGTTTCGACTTCGGTCGTCGGCGGCGGCTCCCGCGCAGCGGGCCGTCGGCGCGTGCGCCTATTGCGGCCCCCGTTTGGAATATCCCTTACAACTAGTTCGGCCCGTACAACCCGAACCTTAATCCAGAATCACCCAAATTGACGCAGCACGGCCGCCGGCATTGCATGCGACACCGAACGTGGACCAATTCGCACGAAAGCCCTTTCACATTACGGCATTTGCGGGAAGTTTTCCGATAACGCCGACTTTTCGGATTTCGACGAAAGTTCCGGCGCGGTCGGTTCGATAATACGGGGCAACAGCGAATGCCGGCGATTTCCCCCCACGCCGACAGACTCTGCCGATTGAGGAACATTTCGATGAACGCCCCCCACGTTCGCAGCTTTGTTTGTATCGCGCTCGCAACGAGCGTCTCCCTATGGTCGCACTTCGCGTCCGCACAGTCGGGCTGGTCGCCGGAACGTCGCGCGACGAACTCGTCCACGGCGTCGAGCGGAGGAACGTCCAACGCTCCGCTGCACGCCGATGCCGTGCGACGCGCTGCGTGGAACGACGTCACTCCCAGTTGGCAACGTAAATCGAACTCCACCGCGACTCCGCGGTCGGCCGAGTTTACGGCGCGCACTCAGCGTATTCCCACGACGACAAGCGGCGGCTCGAGGGTTGTTTCGCACGACCACGATTCCCGTGCTTATTACACGACTTCCAATGGCGCGCGGCCGCACGGCGTGCCGACCCGGCCCGACCATCAATTCCTCGCCGAATACAATATTCGCCTCGCGGAAGGGGAGAAGATCGTAGGGCAGCCGCAAATCACGGAACGCGGTCCCGTCGGCGGCACGCAGCCGAAGTTGGCGGCGCCCGGCGGCACACAAGAAGAGATCATTCCCGTTCCCGACGAACTGTTGGGCAACGGCGACAAGAAGCAAGATCCCGCTTCGCGCATGCTCGGCAGCGACATTCACGAAGGGGAAATCATCTATCAGGACGGCGAAGGCCATCACCACGACGGCGAGACCATGCACGAAGGTGAGATCCACCTCGATCCCGGAATGGAGTTTGAGCATGGCGGCTCGATGGGATGCTCCTCTTGCGTCGGCGGAGGTTGTGCCGACGGCGTTTGCCAAGTCGATCCCTGGGCCGATCCGCGACGTTGTTCCGAGTGCGGTCTCTACGGCAGCCATCGCCTCGGCTGCGGACACGTCGCGCGTTGCTTGCACAACTGTCTCGGCTTCCTGTTTAGCGAAGCTTCCATGTTCGCAGGCACGCAAGCCTTCAAAGGCCCGCTCGATCTCGGCGTGAACGGAAATTTCGGCTTCAATGAAGGCTTCAACCTTGCGGGCGGCTTGATTCCGTTTCCGCGTTGCGGTCTCGGCTATCAGGTCGGTGCTCGCTGGACGCAAAGCGATCTTTCGGGCACGGTGTTCAACTCGTCGGCCCGCGAGCAGATATTCGTCACCGCAGGTCTTTTCCATCGTGCCTATCGCGGCTGCGGCTTGCAGGGGGGCGTCGTTTACGACTGGCTCACCGACAACTTCTACACGAAACAAAGCTTAGCGGTCATTCGTACGGAAATGAGCTTTCTCAACGGTCGCGGCCACGAACTCGGCTTCATGGGAACGTTCGGCGTGAAGAATGACGAACTGACCACGACCATTTTCAACATCAATGTCGCCAACGCTCCGCTCGTGCCGACGGACATGTACAGCATGTTCTATCGCCATACGACGCGCTACGGCGGTCAAGGCCGAGTCTGGGGCGGTTTCACCGACCAAAGCTTGGCGATCTTCGGCGCCGATTTCCGCGTGCCGATGTCGAATCGTTGCGACCTCGTCGGCGGGTTCAACTATATTCTCCCGGACAACGGCCAGAACAATAACGGCACCGCGGACGAATCGTGGAACTTGTCGATGAACTTGGTTTTCTACTTCGGCCGCCCCAAGGAAGGCATTCACAACACGCCGTTCCGGCCGTTGTTCAACGTGGCGGACAACGGAAACATTATGCTGCAACAGTAGGTCGTGCCCGCGAACTATTCGTCGTACAAATCAAGAGGCGGCTCGCTTCCAAGCAGCCGCCTCTTCTCCGTCGAGTCGCAGCGTCAGGCACTTGGCGCTTCCGCCGGCCTTGACGAATTCATCGAGTTGCGTTTCCACGGTTTGGAAGCCGTGGCGACGAAGATCATCGTGCAGCTTCGGACAACCGGTATTCGTAACGACCGTTCGGCCGACCACGACTGCGTTGCAGGCAAATCTCCGGGCCTCGTCGCGCTCGACGGCGATCAGCAAGCGAATGTGCGCTTTCAGCACTCGCAATCCGTAGGCGTCGAACGCCCCCGGGTAATACACGGCCGCATCGTCGGCCAGCGGGCAGAAGCACGTATCTAGGTGATAGTGGTAATCGTCCGTGAGTTCGACGGGAATGACGCGTACGCCGAGCGACTCGCCCACCAATTGGTGGCCGCGAGCGTGGCTTCGAATACGGTAGCCTGCAAAGAGCGTGTCGCCGCAGAAGAGCGCATCGCCGGCGCCCTCGAAGAAGATATCATCGGGCAATCTCCGCACTTCAAATCCGTTGGCTGTGAGCCATGCCGCGTCGACGGGTTCTTCGCCCTGTCGCTCGACATGGCGAAAGTGCGAGACCACGGCCGCTTGCTTGTAGATCAGCGCCGCATTGGCCGTGAACACCAAATCGGGCAGCCCCGGCACCGGATCCAAAAGCGAAATACGCGCCCCGGCCGCTTCGAGCGCCGTGCATAAATCCTCCCATTGGCGACGCGCTGCGGTGACGTCGCTCCCTCGACTGCGGCTCATCCAGGGATTGATCTCGTATTCAATCCCGTAGAAGTCGGGCGGACACATTAAGATCCAAGGCTGAGTCATGGTAGTTAGGTCCCGCGCCGCTCCTCCGCCAGTTCTTCTACATCTTGTACCAGCGCGCGCAAAAACGGCTCCACATCGGTCACTAGCCCGACCGTTTGAAACGAACCGCGATCGTTGAGCTTGATCACCGTCGACGGGTTGATATCGACGCACACGACTTTGACCCAAGCCGGCAATAAGTTGCCGACGGCCACCGAATGCAGCGTCGTGGCGATCATCAGACAGAACGTCACATCGCGAATACGGCTCCGCATTTCTTGCTGGGCGACGAGCGCATCGGTGATCACGTCCGGCAGCGGCCCGTCGTCGCGAATGCTGCCGGCCAAGAGGAAGTCGACATTGTGTCGAACGCACTCGTACATGATGCCCGACTTCAGCACGCCCTGCGCCACGGCGTTACGAATTCCGCCGATCCGGCGGATACGATTGATCGAACGCAGGTGATGCTCGTGCCCCGCTTCGACGGAAATCCCCTCCGCGAGTCGCACTCCCAGGCTGGTGCCGAAGAATGATTGTTCGATATCGTGGGTCGCCAGCGCGTTGCCGGCGAAAAGCTTGTCGACGTATCCGGCGCGAATAAGACGACACAAGTGCTCGCCGCTGCCGGTATGCACAATGGCCGGGCCCCCGACGACGAGCGTTTTACCGCCGCTCGCTCGCGTGCGGATGAGTTCGCGGGCAATCTCCCGAATCGCCGTCCCCTTCGGCTTCTCCGTTGATACCGCCGAATTCATGAATTCAAACATCTGACGGTCGGTCGACCGCTCCGGCGGAATGACTCGCACGCCGGCGTGACCGCAGACCAGCATGTCGCCGCGCCGCACTTCCGTCATGGCAACGCAGCGGGCGGCGTTCGTCGCAGGGTCGACCAGGATGCCGCAATCCATCTCTTGCAACGCCACTTCATACCAGTGACCGCCGCGACGGACTTCGGTCCGCTGGTTCGTCGTACTGTAGAATCCTTCGGGAAATGCGCCATCAATATCGGCTTCGACCAAAGTGCAATCTTGCAAGTTGGTCGGCACGGCGCCGTGGTCGCCGATGGCCGCCAAGATTTCCTGCAAGCGTGCTTCGGTATCGGCCCGAACTTCGATCAGAGCAAAACTCGGATCGACGCGTGCCTGACCGATTGTGATTTTCTTGATGCGAAATGCGCCGCCCGACTGGGTGATAACATCAAGAATCTTCGGCAGGATTAAGCTATCGATAATGTGCCCGCGAACTTCGACATCGTCGACGAAGCCGCCTGCCTCAGGTGTAGCAACGGGCAAAACGCCCTTCGTTGCGTCGACATGTCGATGCGTCATGGCCCACTCCTCGTTTGAATCACCAAGAGCAGTCAACTCGGAAGGCAGGGGAATTCTAGGAGTTTTGGCGGTTTCTCGGCATCTCGACTTTAGAATTGTGCCCGGCGACAAGCTGCAAATCCCTGCGCCGTCACGACTTCACAGCGGCCGGCGACGGCTCTATAATCTGCTTTTCTCGATTTGCGCAGCGTCGCCGCGGGAATTCTCCGCCGGTACGACCCGAGGTCGAGCCCAAAACAACGGAATATTTTGATGACTGACCAGGAAAAGAAGACGAGCCGCTGGGACACGTTGGCTCAGGAACTGGGCGCCGAAGCCAAGCCGCTGCCGAAGCGTCCGACGCCGCCGGCCGCGACGACTGCCCCTGCCCCGCTGCCGCCGACTCCGGCGGCTCCACCCGTCGAGACTCCCAAACGTAGCGGCTGGGATGAACTTACTTCCTGGCTCGGCATCGGCGGCGCGAAACGCGCACGTGCGGAAGCGCCCCCTGTCGCTGCGGCACCTGCCGTGGCCCCGCCCCCTCCGGCACCTCGTCCATCAGAAGATCGCCCGCGTCGCGAGTCTGCATTCCGCGCCGAACCGCTTCCTCGTCCCGAAGCCGCCCAGCCCGCAAGACCGCCGCGTAGTGAACCTCGCGACGAACCGCGAAGCGGGGAAGTGCTCGGCGAACCCATTCGCGAACCGGGACCGGCAATCGGTTCGCGAGGGCGCGAATTCGACGACTTCCGCGACGCTCTGCAAGAAGAACAAGACGTTCTGCAACGCGAACTTGCTCCTGCCGACGACGAACCGCTCGGCGAGCGCCCTGCGAACTCCGAAGAGGGACGCGGCGGCGAAGAAGAACAACAACGCCGCCGACGTCGTCGACGCGGCGGTCGCGGACGGGGCCGCGGTCGATCCGGTGAAGGCGACCGTCCCCCGCGCGATCCCGCTAGATCGAACTCCGGTCGCCCGCCGGAGCCGCGTCGCGAATCCACAAGAGATACCGATGCTGAATTCGTCGAAGTCGACGATCACGACGATTTCGATGCCGACCATCACTCGGCTACCGACGCGGCAACTCCCCGCGATGCCGCGGATGAACCGTTTGAAACCGTCGAAGGAGAGCGCGGCGAGCGTGGCCGCAGTGGTGAAGACGGCAACCGCCCGCGTCCTCGTCGTCGTCGACGTCGCCGCGGCGGGCGCGGCCGGGAAGGCAGCCGCCCGGGCGAAGGTACACGCGGTTCCGAATCATCGACCGGCGCTCCGTCGAACACGCGGTCGCCGGAAGGTGACGACGATTTCCATGACGACCAAGGTCATCATGATGAAGACGCGGCCATCCGCGATCGCGATCGCCGGATCATACACGACTCGGACGATCACGATGAGCATGTGGAATCGCATCTTGAAGACGATCACGATTCCGGCGAAGACCTACATCAGATCCACAAAGGCATTCCCACATGGGATGAAGCGGTAGGTCATGTGATCAACGCCAACATGGAATCGCGCGCTCGCAATCCGAATCCCCAAGGCGGCCATCGCGGCGGCCATCGGGGCGGCGGCCGCGGGCGCGGCGGTCGCGATCGCCACTAGTCGCGGTCGCTCGAAAATTCGCGGTAATCGGCCGAGGCGGGATTCGCACACCGCGTTCGCTCGCGTTACACTGCCGGTTTACGAATTGTTCCGCCGCTAGTACGCCCCACTATTCAACGCGGAGTCGGCATCGTGACGCTGCGATCATTGGTACTGCGCACACTCCCCCTCGTCGCCCTCGCCGCGATGCTGTCGGGCTGCGGTGATCCCGTCGCCGACGCACCGCCGGCGGGCGACAAGAAACTTCGTATTGCCGTCATTCCCAAAGGAACGACGCACGAATTTTGGAAGTCGGTACATCACGGCGCCGCTCGGGCTGCAAAAGAATTCGACGTTGAAATCATCTGGAAGGGCCCGGTGAATGAAAACAGCCGGGAAGCCCAGATCAACATCGTACAAGACTTCATCAACGGCGGCATCGACGGGATCTGCTTGGCCCCGATCAGCAAAGACTCGCTCGTTCGTCCGGTGCGACAAGCCAAGGCGGCCGGCATCCCGACAGTGATTTTCGATTCCGGCCTCGACGATCCGGAAAGCATCGCAAGTTATGTGGCGACGGACAATGAGCAGGGAGGCCGACTCGGCGCTCAATGCTTGGCCGAGGCCATGGGGAAGAAAGGCAACGTGATTCTGCTGCGTTACAACGTCGGGAGCGAAAGCACGCAACTCCGCGAAGACGGCTTTCTCGCCGCGCTCAAAGACTATCCCGACATCAAAGTCTTATCCGACAACCAATACTCCGGCACGACGCGCGACTCGTCGCTCGACGTTTCCCAGCGTCTGCTGCTTTCGTTCCGCGATCAGGTCAACGGCGTCTTCGTCGTCGCGGAGCCGAACGGCGTCGGCATGCTCGGCGCGCTTAAGGGTGCGCAGCTCGACGGCGAAGTAAGGTTCGTCGGGTTCGACCCAAGCCCGGCGCTCATCGATGCGATGACGCAAGACAAGATGCAAGGCATCGTCCTGCAAGATCCGGATACGATGGGATACCTCGCCGTTAAGACGATGGTGCGACATCTGCGCGGCGAAAAGGTCGAGAAGCGGATTTCTACCGGCGAATACGTGGCGACGCCCGCCAACATGCACACGCCGGAGATTAGGAAACTGCTGTTCCCCCCGCAACTCGAAGAGTAAGCGGGGTTGCCGATGTCGGACGCCTCACCGCTTCTGGCGATGCAGGGCATCGCAAAACGCTTCGGCGCCACACAGGCGCTGCGTAACGTATCGCTCGAAGTGCGCGCGGGCGAATGCGTGGCGCTCATCGGCGAGAACGGCGCCGGCAAGAGCACGTTGATGAAAGTGTTGGCCGGAGCGCACGCCCCCGATGCCGGCACGATCGAATTTGCCGGTAGACCGTTTCTGCCCGGTTCGCCTCATGAAGCGCGCCGGGCGGGCGTGGCGATGATCTATCAAGAGCTCACATTGGCGCCCGACCTGAGCGTGGTCGACAACGTCATGCTCGGCCAAGACCGCCATCGACTCGGCCTGCTGGCGTCCCAAGAGGAGCGAAACCTGGTTCGCGAGGCGCTTACACGTCTCGGCCACCCCGACTTGCCGCTCGACAAACCGGTCCGCGCACTGTCGAACGCGTTGAAGCAAGTGGTGGAAATTGCTCGAGCCTTGGTACAGGAAGCCCGCGTCGTCGTTTTCGACGAGCCGACGAGTTCGCTCACCCAGCACGACGCGAGATGCCTGTTTCGCATCATCGACGGCATGAAGCAGGCCGGCATCGGCGTAGTCTACATCAGCCACTTCCTGGAGGAAGTCCGCGCCGTCGCCGATCGTTACACCGTTTTGCGCGACGGCAGCACCGTCGGCACCGGCCGTTTGGCGGACGTTTCCGAACCGCAAATCGTCGCACTCATGGTGGGACGAAGCGTGGAAGAACTCTTTCCGCAGATTCCGCACACGCCGGGCGAGCCGTTACTGGAAATTACCGGCGTTACCGGACGACGGATACCCGTGAACGTCAACCTTACGCTACGCCGCGGCGAGATTCTCGGCGTTTCAGGGCTCGTCGGCGCGGGACGGACCGAACTGCTGCGTTGCCTGGCGGCGTTGGATCCGGTGAGAAGCGGCGAAATCACCATTGCGCATAACCGCCCTGCCGCCACGCCGCGGGCGCGGTTGCTGGCGGGCCTGGGGCTGGTGTCGGAAGATCGCAAAGTCGAAGGACTCGCGCAATCGCAGTCAATTGAAGACAATCTGACGCTTAGCCGGCTTCAGCCTTACTCGCGATTCGGCGGCTTAAACCTCGGGCGCCGACGCGCTGCGGCGAAGCGCTGGATGCAGCGACTGCACGTAAAGGCCGCCGGCCCGGGGCAGCTCATCAGCGAACTTTCCGGCGGCAATCAGCAAAAAGTCGCCATTGCTCGCGTGCTTCATCAAGAGGCCCAGGTATTGCTGCTCGACGAGCCGACGCGCGGTATCGACGTCGGCACCAAGTCGGAAATCTACCGATTGATGGGCGAACTCGCGGCCGAAGGCAAGGGAATCATTTTCGTCAGTTCGTATCTGCCGGAATTGCTGGCGATGTGCGATCGCATCGCCGTAATGTCGCGCGGACGACTGCGCGACGTGCGTCCGACCATTTCGTGGACCGAAGAATCAATCATGGCCGCGGCCATTCAAGCGGAAGAATAAATGATGAACGAAGCCGCGCAGCCGAACTCGGCGGACGCCTCCGGAAAACGACGCTTGCAAGCGATTTTCACCGCAGTCGGCCCGCTGTTGGCATTGGTCGTCGTGCTCATCGCCTTCGGTATCGCCGACAAATACCAGCGCGGCGAGCGAGCGGCGTTTCTCAGCGTCAATAATATCCGCAACATCAGCGAACAAACCGTCGTCGTCGCCATGGCGGCGCTCGGCATGACCATCATCATCATCGCCGGCGGCATAGATCTCGCCGCAGGCACCGCCTTGGCGTTAGCGTCGACCACGCTCGCTTGGTGCTTGAAAAACGATTATGGGCCGGCCGTCGGGCTCATCGCCGCTCTCGGCGTCGGCGCGCTTACCGGCCTCGTCAACGGTACGCTCACCAGCTTGCTCGGCGTCGTACCATTTATCATCACGCTGGGCACAATGACCATCTACCAAGGCGCTGCCAAGCTCATCGCCAACGAGACGACGGTCCAGCCGGCCTTCGCGCAAGTCCCCGAGTGGCTGCCGAACCTGACGTTCTCGCCCGTAAAGCCGCAGTGGCTGATCTACCCCCTATTGCCGAACTTCTCGACGAGCGTCTGGATCGTCGCCGCCGTGGCCGTGCTGATGGCCGCCATGCTGAAGTACACGATTTTCGGGCGATATATCTTCGCCGTCGGTTCGAACGAAGCGACGGCCCGACTTTGCGGCATCAACATTCGCTTGGTAAAGATCGGCGTGTACACCCTGGCAGGCTTGTTCGTCGGCGCTGCGGGCATTCTGCAATTCACGCGACTCACCAGCGGCGACCCGACCGGCGGCGTCGGGCTGGAACTCAAGATCATCGCCGCCGTGGTGATCGGCGGCGGCAGCCTCAGCGGCGGTCGCGGGAGTATTCTCGGCACAATCGCCGGCGCAGCGATTATGGTCGTGATCGCTTCCGGCTGTAACATCCTGGGCATTTCGAACTCGATTCAAGACATCGTCATCGGCGCCATTATCATCGCCGCCGTCACGCTCGACCAATTCCGCCAACGTCGCTTGGCGAGTTGACCAACTTCATGGAGCCCGCACTCCCCGTGTCTCCACGTTACCGACAACTTCTGAAAGAGCTCCGACGTCAGTTTCCGCAACCGGTGTCCGACCCGGTGCATGACGCGTATTTCGTCTTCACCATTCTACGCGCCTTAGATCAGGTCGACTCGCTGAAGTCGCAAATGCCGATGCTCGGCGCTCCGCGCGAGCCCAACTATGCGGAGGCCGTCGCCTCGCGGTTATCTCCCGAAGGTCGCAGTTTAGAAGCCACGGTGCCGGAACTTGTCGCCCAGTTGCAAGGGATGTTCCTTTGGGGGCATCCGCAGAGCCAAGTCAACGTCATCACGCACCCGTCGATTGCGGGCATCATCGGCGTGCTCCTGGCTTCGACGTACAATCCGAACCTGTGCAGCGACGAAAGCGGCCGCGGCTTTTCGGAAGCGGAAGTAAAGGCGTCGTCGATGGCGTCGGCTCTGGTCGGCTACGATCCGACACGCTCCGGCGGCGTATTTACGTTCGGCGGCACCGGTTGCCTGCTCTACGGCATCAAGATCGGCCTCGAAAAGGCGGTGCCCGGCGCGATGCGGCGCGGCGTGCGCGAACCGGTGGTCGTGCTCGCCTCGGAGCATTGCCACTACGCCGTGCTCAACGCAGCCGGCTGGCTGGGCATCGGGCAAGAATCGGTCGTGCGCGTGGCGACGCATCTCGACAACTCACTGAAGATCGACGCCCTCGCGGCGGCCGCTCGACAGGCGCTGGGCGACGGAAAACGCATTGCCGCGATCGTCGCCACCATGGGCTCGACCGATGCGTTCGGCGTCGACGACCTTTTCGCCGTCCGGACGCTTCGCGACAATCTCGTCCGTGAGTTCGAACTCGATTACACTCCTCATATTCATGCCGACGCCGTCATCGGCTGGGCATGGAGCGTGTTCAACAACTACGACTTTACGGCCAACCCGCTCGGCTTCCGCGGTCGCACGGTGCGCGCACTCGCGCTGGCACACAACCGCCTGCAACACCTGCGGCTCGCCGACTCCATCGGGATCGATTTCCACAAAACCGGCTACGCTCCGTACATTTCATCGCTATTTCTCCTAAGCGAAGCGGCCGATTTCGGCACCATCGCCCGTGACCGCGATTCCATGCCGTATCTCTATCAGTCGGGCTCGCATCATCCGGGCATGTATACGCTGGAAACCAGCCGCAGCGGCACCGGCCCGATGGCGGCTCTGGCGACCATGCTGATGCTCGGTCGCGAAGGCTTTCAAACGCTTTTGGGGCACGTCGTCGAGATGGCGGAAGTACTTCGCGAAGGACTCGAAGCCCATCCCGACCTCACGGTACTCAACGGTGATAACGTCGGCCCGGTGACGCTGTTCCGCGTATATCCGCCGGGGGTCGACACGTTTTCGGTGAAAGATCGAGAACGAACGGACGCCGGCTTCCAGGCGAAAGTCGAAGAATACAACCGGCTTAATCGTCTCGTGTTTGAACGGGTCAACGCCGAAGCGCTGGCCGGCGGGGGAGTCGTGATCTCCATGACCGACTGCTATCGCCATACCGACCACGGCGTCCCGATCGCCGCACTAAAATCGTACGTGCTCTCGCCGTTTACGGAGGAGGAGCGCATGCGCTCGATCATCGATCATGTGCTCGCGGCGCGCGACGAAGTTCTCGGCCGCGATTGCGACTAGCACGCACTTCACTCACGGTCGCAAACGTTACTCGGGAATAATCTCGTAGCACGCCAAGCGATCTTTGCCGCGCACGTACATCAGCCCGCGAGCGATGATCGGCGCGGCCCACGCCGGATAGGCCAACAGCCTTGCAGGCCCGAGTCCCGAAGGATCGACGCCCCCTTCCGGCCGCACGGGCGTGAAACGAGACACGACGTCGAACTTGGCCGGATTGACCCTGATCAGCAGCAATTCACCGTATTCCGTGAGACAGATCAAATGCCCATCAACATAGGTTAGCGAAGCTCGCGAAAGATCGGGTTCCGACCAAGTCACTTCACCGGTCGCCCAGGAAACGCAACGGAGTTCCGCATTGCTGGAATGTCGGCCGCTTGAGCCGTAGAGAAATCCGCCGACCTCGACGGCCGTGTTCCAATGGGTTTGCATTCGCTTGTCGCGACGATTTTCTTCGTCGCTCCAGACCACGTCGTACCCGCCCGGACGTACCTTCAATAACGCACTACCCGGCCCGTACGTTTCCGAGATGAATACCATGTCGCCGGCCGTCACGGCGTTGGAAGCGTTGACGCTTTCCAAAATCGGCGCGCGCCAAGGAAATAAGAAGTCTTGCTTGCCGGTGGTCGGGTCGAACGCCAGCAGCCCCGAGCGCGAGAAAAGGAAGCACCAGCGACGGTCGCCGATCGTGGTGACGCGAGGGACCGCGTAACTCGCCAAATCATCGCCGACCCGATAGCGCACTTGGCCTGAGCGCTTGTCGAACGCCACGACCGCCGTCCCGTTGGGCTTTACTAAGTCGAGCGCGCCGGGGGGAACCAAACGGCTTTCCGGCGGGCTGCCGCCGACTTGCACCAACAGCAGGTCACCCTCGACGACCGGCGTACTACCGACTCCAAAGAAGTTGGTAATGACGCCGAACTCGCGGGCGGTGTCGACCTTCCAAACGAGCGTGCCGTCGACGGCGCGAACGCAGTGCAACAAACCTTCGGCGCCGAAAATATAGACGCGATCGCCGTCGACTACCGGCATGCAGCGCGGGCCGTTGTCGTAACCGTAAAGGTCTTCGTAGGCCGTCGGGTACTCAAACTTCCAGAGTTCGGCCATGGTCGCGGCGTTCTGGCAGGTCAGGCGGGCCATGTCGCCGTGGCGGTCGAATTGAAACAGCCGCCCGCGACTAATAGCCGGCATGCCGTAGCCGGTGCCGACGCGCTGCTGCCAAACCAACCGCGGCCCGGCGGCAGGCCAGGGCGCGACGATGCCGCGTTCCGGCGACTTTCCATCGCCGGTCGGGCCGAGAAATCCTTCCCAATCGCTTCCCTTGGTTCGCACCGTTAGATCAGGAGGCGGCGAATCCGCTGCGTCTGCGACTTGTGAATAGGCGAGCCGTGCTTCGACGCACGCCGACAGAAACAATATTGCCGTCGCGTAGAGCGACGTCTGTCGAAGATTCGATCGAACTTGCATCTTCCACTCCGCGAACCGTTTGCGCTCTGGAATCGTCTTACGACGAATGGTTGTATACTATATCAACCGCCGCGCCGCCTCGCTCCGGAACCGCTCAGGCCCCGTAATACCGATTTCCATGCTCGACGTCGCTCCGCACATTCAGATACCGCTGGAGGAGTTTACGTTCACCTATGCGCGCAGCTCCGGACCGGGCGGGCAGAACGTGAACAAGGTCAACTCCAAGGCCGTGATGCGTTGGAACCCCACCACAAGCCCAAGCTTACCGGAAAGCGTGCGGGCCCGGTTCTTAGCGCAATACCGTTCGCGACTCACGAACGACGGCGAACTCGTGATGATGAGCGAGCGGCACCGCGACCAGCCCAGCAATATTGAAGATTGTTACGACAAAGTTCGTGAGATGCTGCTGGCCGTGGCGAAGGCCCCTAAAAAGCGGCGCCCGACGAAGCCGAGCAAGGCCTCGAAACAACGGCGGCTCGACAGCAAGAAGCGCGACAGCAACAAGAAGCAGAGCCGTCGCGACTGGAGCGAATGACGAGTTCGCCGCGACATCGACGATTACTTAACGGCCGCGGCCAGTCGCCCCAGAGCCTTCTCAATACCGTCGTGCGTTCCGAACACGGCCGAACCGGCCACAAGGACATCGGCTCCGGCCGAGACGCAATCGGCCGCAGTTTGGGCATCGACGCCGCCGTCGACTTCGAGTTCGCAGCCGAGGTTGGTTTCGTGGATCATCATCCGCAGTCGCTGAATCTTCGGCAGCATCGAGCGAATAAACTTCTGACCGCCGAAGCCGGGATTCACCGTCATCAAGAGCACGATGTCGACATCGGCCAATGTCTCTTCCAGCACGTTGAGCGACGTCGCCGGATTAAGCACGACGCCGGCCTTTACGCCGAGCGACTTAATCCTCTGTACGGTGCGATGCAAATGGCGAGCCCCCTCCGCATGCACCAGCAAGCTCGTGGCTCCCGAGGCGACGAACTCTTCGAGGTAACGTTCAGGCGCTTCGATCATGAGGTGCGTTTCGAGCGGCAGCCGCGTGACCTTTGCCAGCGATTTCAA
>CAZWDN010000019.1:14556-32260 GCA_964633125.1 uncultured Pirellula sp.
CGATCATGAGGTGCGTTTCGAGCGGCAGCCGCGTGACCTTTGCCAGCGATTTCAAGACCGGCATGCCGAAGCTGATGTTCGGCACAAACATGCCGTCCATGACGTCGATATGCAGCCGATCGACCCCCGAAGCGGCGGCGAATCGTTCAATCGTCGCGACGTCGTCACCAAGGTGCGCGAAATCGGCCGCGAGAATCGACGGCGCCAGCTTAATGTGAGATTCGCTCATTCCTAATTCATCGCCGATTGGAGAGGGAGACGAGAGCCCGACGCGGGCGTTTAAAAACTATAGCTTATTGTTCCAATTGGCTGGCGGCGGCCCGATCCACGTACCAGAGCAGTTCGCCGCCGATCGGCTTAATCATCTGGCTCGGCAAGCGTTTGGGCTCGGATCGACCGTACAAGACGTCGCGTAAAACTTTCGCTTTACCGACCCCCGTCACCATGAACAGAACACACGAAGCGGCGTTGATGACGAGCGACGTTAACGTATAGCGGCGCGTACTAAGTTGCGGCACGTCGTTGGCCGCGACCCAGCGTTTGCGCACGTTCAAAGCCGAGGTAAACGGAAAGAGCGAAGCCGTGTGTCCGTCGCTTCCCATGCCGAGCAGCACTAGGTCGAAGCTGGGCGGAGGTCCGTCGGCCGGAACGTTGAAGACCTTCGCCAATTCCTTCTGATATTCGTTCGCCGCATTTTCCGGTCGCTCGCTCTCGCCCAGGATTCGATGCACGCGCTCCTCGGCCACGTGCAACACGTCGAACAACGACTCGCGCGCCAACCGATAGTTCGATTCCGGGTCTTCGGGCCCCACGGGACGCTCATCGCCGAAGAACCATTCGACCTTTTGCCATTCCACCTGATTGCGATACGGTTCCGACGTGAGTCGAGCGTAGAGACCGCGCGGCGTCGAGCCTCCGCTGAGAGCCACGGTAAATCTCCCGCGATCCGCAGTCGCCCGTTGCGCCAACTCGACAAACTTCGTCGCCGCGCCGTCGAACAGCGCCGTCTCCATATCGAATACGCTCAGTGTGCCGTTCATAGGGTGCGACTCTCAAAGTATTGGTCGGTCGATGTTCTGCCGTGGGCGAGACGAGCGTTACGCCTTACCGTGCGGCCGGCGGAGTTCTTGCGTCACACGAAATGATTCGTCGTCACCGACCAACACGGTATCCGCCATGCGGAGAAACAGCCCGGTATCAACGATGCCCGGTATCGAGCGCAGCTTCTGCTGCAATCCGGCGGCGTCGGACATCGGGGCCACCGCGATGTCGAGGATGTAATTGCCGTTGTCGCTCATAAACGGTCGGCCGTCGACTTCGTATAGTTTTCCGTCGTAGCCCAAGCGGCGAATATGATAAAGCACGGTCGGCGCCGCAAACGGCACGACTTCCACCGGAAGCGTTCCGCGCGATCCAAGGCGAGCCGTCAATTTCTCACGACCTACCAAGATGACCAACCGCCGGGAAACGCTCGCAACAATCTTCTCGCGCACCAAAGCACGGCCGTAGCCCTTGATTAGGTCGAGGTTCGGATCGACTTCATCGGCTCCGTCGACGGTCAGGTCGAGCGGCATGGCTTCCGAAAGCGGCAGCGGCGTCAGGCCGGCACGGCGCGCCGCCTCCGCAGTCGCTTCCGACGTAGCCGTCGTGCGCACGCGTAGACCATTCCGCACGCGTTCGCCGAGCAACTCGGTGAAACGATTTGCCGCGCGTCCGGAGCCGAGCCCGACGGACATGCCGTCGCTCACAAACTCCAGCGCTCGTTCAAAAATCGTTCCATTCATTCAGAACCCGCCCTTGTTCGAAACTAACTCACCGCCCAGTGTCGACGAGCGCCTAACGGCGCGAAGTTATGCCAAGGCCGCTTCGACCCAGCCGCGCAATTGCTTGAGGCCTGCCGCCACGTCGGCGCCAAGATGCACGCGCAGAATGCGTCGATTACGTTCCGCCAGCACGGCGAAGTCTCCCTGCGCTTGTGCCGCCTTCAACACGCCGAACGTGTATTTTTGCCCGGGGATCGGCAGGTCTTCGGCATCGTCCGACGTGATTTGTAAGAACACGCCGTTGTTCGGGCCCCCTTTGTGCAATTGGCCGGTCGAATGCAAAAACCTCGGGCCGTAGCCGACGGTCGTCGCCGCATGCTTGGCGTTGCGCACGGCGTTTCGCATGGCCTGCAAGTCCGTGTCGTACGCGTCGATCATCTCGACGTAGGCATTGATCGCGAAGTAGTCTCCCGCGCCGATGCGGCTCAGGTGCGCCTTCACCAGCGCTGCCGCAGACGCTCCGGCGCCGGCAGCGTCTTGCAAAGCCTTGGCGTTTGTCGAATTGGTAAAGATCCGCACGGCGCCCTCGGTGAGAATCGGCTCGTCGGACGGCAAACTGCCCGATTGCTCGTATGCTTCCATCAGCGAACGAGCGACGATCTTCGCGCTTTCCACGTCGGGCTGGTCGAACGGATTGATCCCGAGCACTGCTCCGGCAGCCGCGGTCGCCACTTCCCAGCGGTAGAACTCTTGGCCGAGGTGCAGCGTCGTCGGCACGTCAATTGTGATAACCGGATGGCCGGCGGTGCGCAGCTTCTCAACCGCGGAATCCTGCGATGCGTCCGGCTTTTCCGTCAAACGCGAATAGACGAATACCCGATCGTTGCCGTAGACCGTCGGCTCGGAGAGTCGTTCGCCGTCGACCGGCACGATTCCCTTGCCGTGCTTGCCGGTGCTTTCGGCGATGAGTTGTTCGAGCCAAGCTCCGAGGCCGGAGATACCGGGCGACGCAATGACCGTCAATTTGTCGCGTCCCGCATTTGCCAAGACCCCCAAGGCGATGCCTAACGACACGCCGGGATTATTCTTGGCCGCTACACTTGCGCCGCAGGCCTGCACCATGACATGCGCACATTTCAAGAAACCGACGGCATCAATGCCTGCGGAAGCGGCCGGAATCATGCCAAAATTCGAAAGCGCCGAAAACCGGCCGCCGATTTCCGGCAGACCGTAATAGATGGCGCGAAACTTATCCGCTTCGGCAATCTTCTGCATCTTCGTGCCCGGATCGGTCACGGTGATGAAGTGCTTTCCGGCGCCGCCAAGCCCCAACGACTCCGTGGCCCGATCAAAGAAATATTGCTTAAACGAGTTCGGCTCAATCGTTCCGCCCGACTTCGAGGCCACGACGAAGAGCGTGCTCTTCGTTTCGAGCTTCTTATCCAACGCCTGCACTTGTGCAGGCACGGTCGAATCGAGCACCAACAGCCGCGGATGGCCGGCCTTTTCGCCGAACGTGCGGGCCATCACTTCCGGACAAAGGCTCGACCCCCCCATGCCGAGCACGACGACGTTTTGAAAAGGCGCCCCGCCGTTGCCGCCCGCCGCATCCTCGGCGGCACGCAGCAGATGCGATGTATCGTTTAGTTGGATGTCGACGATGTCGAGCCAGGCCATCCAGCGTGCTTCGTCGGCTCCGGAGAAAAGCGAGGCGTCACGTCGCCACAATCTGCCGACATTGCCGGCCGCATCCCAAGCCTGAACCACGGCATTGACGTCCGATGCGTACCGTCCCAGCGACATCGACTGCGAGGCAAGTGGATATTCGGCCATGGCCGGCATTCTCGGGGGTGATGACAAGAGGAAATCCGCAGAAAAGCGGCCTCGAACGAGGCTCGGACTTCTTCGCAAGTGAGCCGGTATCATAAGTTTTTCACGCCGTGCCAACAAGCAGCCCGCGAGATTGCTACGTATAATCGAAACCAGCTCGTCATGTCGGTCGGGCCGCAACGCTCGCGGCGGCCATCAATCGATTTGCGACGCTCCACTTGTTCGGCACCCTGCGTACGGCACCATGTTTCCCACGCTTCACCAAATCCACACACGCGTCCTCCTCACCGAACTCGGCGAAACGCTTCAACGCCGAGCTACGCTGAATGACGTGCCGGACGAACTTCTCGACGAATTGGCACAACAGGGCGTGAACTGGCTCTGGCTGCTCGGCGTTTGGCAAACGGGACCTGCCGGACAGGAGAAGTCTCGAACGAGCGCCGACTGGCGAGCCGGCTTTCTCGAAGACTTGCCCGACTACACCGACCTCGATATCTGCGGCTCACCGTTCGCTATTTGCAGCTATACGCCGCACGTTGATTTCGGCGGCGCTGAAGCATTAGCTCGATTTCGCGAGCGGCTTCGATCACGCGCCATCCAGCTCATGCTCGACTTCGTACCTAATCATGTGGCGATTGACCATCCCTGGGTCGAAGCTCACCCCGAGTATTTAGTGCAAGGCACTAATCAAGAACTGCGTAACGAACCGCAGAACTACATTCGCGTCGGCGACAAGATCTTTGCGCATGGTCGTGATCCTTATTTTCCCGGCTGGCGTGATACGCTGCAACTCAACTTTCGCCACGCCGGCCTGCGGCAAGCGATGATCGACGTGCTTCTCGGCCTGACCAAAGTGTGCGACGGCATCCGCTGCGATATGGCGATGCTGTTGCTGCCCAACGTTTTTAAACGTACATGGGGTGATCGCTCGCAACCCAGCGACGGCAGCGCCGCGGTCGATACGCCGTTTTGGCCCGAGGCGATTCAAGCCGTGCGCGCGCGTCGTGCCGACTTCTTGTTTCTTTCCGAAGTGTATTGGGACCTTGAGGCCGCGCTCCAGGCCCAAGGCTTCGACTATACTTACGATAAGTCGTACTACGACCGACTTTGCACGGGCGATGCCGAGGTGGTACGCGATCACCTTGCGGCGGACGACGAGTTCCAACGCAAGTGCGCTCGCTTCTTAGAAAACCACGATGAGCAACGCGCCGCCGCGGTGTTTGAGCCCGCCATGAACGAAGCGGCGGCCGTGCTGACTTACACGGTGCCGGGTATGCGGTTCTTTCATGAGGGGCAATTCGACGGCCGTCGCAAGCGGATGAACGTTCATCTTTCGCGTAAGGCGAATGAGTTCCCGAATCCGCTCGTACGCGACTTCTACCGCCGGCTGCTCACCTGCCTGCGGCGCAATGAGTTTCGTGAAGGACGCTGGAAGCTGCTCTCGCATCACGCCGCGTGGGCCGAAAATCCAACTTGGCGCAACTTTATCGCCTACGAGTGGCGCAATGACGACCACGAGAAAACGTGGGTCGTCGTGAACTACGGCCGTACGCAGGGACAGTGCTACGTCGAACCGGCCGATGAATCGCTCCGTGGCCAGTCGCTCTTGCTCCGAGACCAAATGAGCCGAACCTGGTACCAGCGCGACGGCTATGAACTTTGCGATCGCGGGCTCTACCTCGACCTACCGGCGTGGGGCTACCACATCTTCGACGTCACCGTCACCTAGTCGGCCGCCGGCGTCGTCGCGACATGGATAGCGAACGCCTGCGACGTGACGACGCCGCCGAGAATCACGATGCGGCGACAAACGCGAAGCCGCAAGGAAGAGAGCAAGCCTGATCCGCAAAGCTACGACGCGTCGCGTTGCTTTTCTTCCGCGGCCGAAAGCCGACCGTAAAACGGCACGAGATTCCAAATGTCGTCGCGGCGTCCTTGCGCGAACAACTCGCTCGCCAGTTGCGCGACGCACGCCGCCTGCGGTTGCCGTAGTTCATCAGACACCGCGACAACGCCGGAAGGCAGTCGATGGGCCAGCCGCGAGAGAATTGGACCGTTGGCAACGTCGCCGGGCTGAAGCTGATCGAGCCACTCTTCGACGGTTGGTAGCGAACATTCACTCGTCGGATCTTCGCGCCGCCATCGGCCGTCGGAATCGGTTCGATAAGCGGCGGCAAAAAGTTGTCCGCGGTGCGCGTCGAGCACCGCCCACAGCCGTGTGCTGCTCGCCGGCACGGCCCAGGCCAGCACGTCCAGCGAATTCACGCCGAGCAGCGACGCGTTGAGCGCGTAGGCCAAGGTCTTAGCGGTCGTCACGCCGATACGTAGCCCGGTAAACGATCCCGGCCCTGCCGTGACGGCAATTCCCTCCACATCGTTCGCCCGCCAACCGGCTTCGCGCAATACGTGATGAATTGCCGGTGCCAAGGCCTGAGCGCTTCGCTGCCCCGGTTTCAAAGCCATGACATGAAGAATTGCTCCGGCATCATCGAACAACGCGACGCTGCCGCTCAGTCCGCTCGTTTCCAATGCGAGAATGCGCATCAGCGACAGCCTAAGAAAGGGATTCGAGTTCGAAGAAAAGCGCGTGACAGTCCCACCGAGCTAACTCGCGGCGACCTTTCGATACATCCGCTTGCGGTTGACCGCCGAACCGCACTAACCTAAACTGCTGCTTGCAGTTATATCGACGGTCCGCGAGGAAATTGTGATCGTCCCGGGGCGTACCCCTGGGGTCGCGACCCTTGCGGAGTGTAAACTAACGGTCTTTGCACGACGCCTAGCCTACTCCGCCTTGCGTCTGTCGGGTAGTAGCCGTACGCCTTCGGATGTGAGCGACACGTGAAACGGGCTCTGATCAGCGATATCCACAGTAATCTCGAAGGGCTCGAGGCGGTCCTCAACGACATCGAAGGCCAGGGGATTAAAGAAATCTTCTGCCTCGGCGACGTCATCGGCTACGGTCCAAACCCGCGCGAGTGCATCGACCGCGTAATGCAATTCGACGTATGCATCCTCGGCAACCACGACCAGGGCGCGCTCTTCGATCCCGAAGGCTTCAACTCCGGCGCCGAACGTGCGATCTTCTGGACCCGCGATCAGCTCGAACAAAAGTCCGGTGATCCTGAAGCCAATGCAAAGCGTTGGGAATTCCTCGGCGAGCGCCCCCGGCTTCATCGCGAAAATGGATTTCTGTTCGTTCACGGCTCGCCGCGCAATCCGCTGAACGAATACGTCTTTCCGGAAGACGTTCACCATCCGAAAAAGATGGAGAAGCTGTTTTCGCTGATCGATCGCTATTGCTTCCAAGGCCATACGCACGTGCCGGGCGTCTTCACGCAAGACGGCCGCTTCATTCGGCCCGAAGAGATGGGCTACCAATTCAAACTGGGCGACTCGAAGCTGATGGTCAACGTCGGCTCGGTCGGCCAACCGCGGGACGGCGATTCGCGCTCTTGCTACGTCATTCTGGAGGACGATCGCCTCATCTACCGCCGCGTCGAGTATCCTCTCGACCGCACGATCGAAAAAATCTACGCCGTGCCCGAACTCGACAACTTTCTCGGCGATCGCCTTCGTAAGGGCATGTAGCGCCGCGACACTTCGGGTATACGATCGACCGCGCCCGCCGGGCCGAGTCTTCAGGAGTTTTCCGTTTCATGGATAAGCGTTTCGTCCTTTTTATCGGCCTCACGGTGACCATTCTGTTCGGTCATCAATGGCTGATGCAGAAGTTCTTTCCGGCGCCGCCCAAGCCCGTAGTGGTCGCCCAGAAAGATCCGGCGGCTGCGCCGAAAGCCACGGCCTCGGGCACGGCCAAACCTGCCGCAAGCGGTACGGCGAGCAATGGCCCCAAGCCGGCCGGGGAAGTTGCCGGAGCCGCCGTGATTCCGGCCGGTGCTCCGCCCGCCGCAGCCGCGCAAGAAGCGCAACCGCAATGGATCACGCTGGGCTCCATGTCGCACGAGAGTCCGTTTCGGATGCTCGTGACGCTGACGACTCGCGGCGCGGCCGTCGAGCGCGTCGAACTCAATCATCCGCGTTATCACGAGGTCGATAACTTCAACAAACTCGGCGGCTATCTCGGCTACTTGGCCGCGGAAAACTTCCCGCCCGCCGACGCTGATAAAACAAAGCCCAAACCGAAGCCGATCGGTTGCAAGATACACGTAGTCGGCCCCGGCACGCCCGCCGCCGCCGCCGGTCTGCAAGCCGGCGACGTCATCACCGCAATCGCCGATCAACCGACGACGAACATCGACGACTTCGCCACGGCCATCCGCGGCACGAAGCCGCGCACGACCGTGAAGGTGAAGTTCCTCCGCGGCGCTGCAACCGACAAGCCTGGCGAGGCCCGCGAGGTCCAAGTTGCACTTGGTCGCACGCCATTGCAACTAATACGTCCGGAGTTCAGCGACCCCACGGAGCCGACCAAGGCCGATCCTCTGTCGTTTATCACGACGCTGCAGGATGCAAGCGGCGACTCGTTGCCGGTGGAGAAAGCCGAGTTCGACGGCGTCGAACTGTACGACACGCACTGGGAAGTCTTGCCGGCCGACCCGAAACAGCCGAACTCCGTGGCCTTCAAGCGCCCGGTGCCGCAGCGCGGCGTCGAACTCATCAAACGTTATACGCTCGAACAACGCAGCGCCGATTCGAAGAACGACACCGCCCAAGCCTACACCTTGCGACTCAGCGTCGAACTTCGGAACACCTCCGACAAGCCGAGCCTGTTAGCCTATCGCATCGGCGGGCCGACCGGTCTTCCGGTCGAAGGCGCTTGGTATGCCCGCGACACGAAGATCAGCATCGCGGGCGGCGGCGCCGGCATGCGCGACGTCATGTACGGCCAATTCGACAACGGTTACCCGACGCACGGCGTGTTTACCTGTACGCAAATCGTCGACAAGTCAGCGACGCACCTCACGGAAAAGCCGATCAACTATATCGGCGTCGACGCCATGTATTTCGCCGCCGCGATGGTCCCGCAAAAAGCGGATCCCAACGATCGCCAGTTCGCCAGGGCCGTGCCGCTGCAGGTCGGCAAGACGCCCCAGGAGAAATACCGGCTGAAAGAAGCCGACGTCAGCTTTCAACTCATGCGGGTGCCCGTGGAGATTGCACCGGGCGCATCGCTGAAAGACGAATTCAAGCTCTTCCTCGGCCCGAAGGTGCCGGACTTGCTCGACGAATACGGGATGGGAGCGCAGATCGACTACGGGTGGTTCGATTGGATCGCCATACCGATGCTCTACCTGCTGCACACCTTCTACGGCTGGGTGGGCAACTACGGCATCGCCATCATCATGCTAACGCTGGTCGTCCGCATGGGCATGCATCCGCTGACGCGGAAGCAGGCGCAAAACGCGCAGAAAATGCAGCAACTCCAGCCGGAAATAAAGAAGCTGGCCGAGAAGTATAAGGGGAAGCGGGAAGAACAAGCTCGCGCCCAGCAAGAACTCTTTCGCAAGCACAACTACAGTCCGTTTGCCGGCTGCTTGCCGATCTTTATCCAGATTCCGATCTTCGTCGGCCTCTACAACTCGTTGAAGGTCGACGTCGAACTGCGCCAAACGCCGCTGATCTCGGAAAACATCCGCTGGGCCTCGGATCTTTCTGCGCCGGATATGCTTTGGTACTGGCAGCCGTTCATGCCGTTTTTCGCCGGCGACGACGGCTGGCTCGGCCCCTTCTTGAATCTGCTGCCTTGCATCACGATCTGCCTCTTCTTGTTGCAAAACAAGATGATGATGCCGCCCGCCACCGACGAGCAAACGGCCATGCAACAGAAGGTCATGAAGTACATGATGGTGTTTATGGGCTTTATGTTCTTTAAAGTCCCCGCCGGCTTATGCGTGTATTTCATCACCGGCAGCATCTGGAGCATTTGCGAAAAGATGCTGCTGCCGAAGCCGAACCTCGCGGCGACGCCGGCTTCCGAAGCGGTGATCGACGTGGAAGTGAAGAAGCCGGGCGAAGCGACGAAGCGACAGAAGAAGCGCTAGCGCGCGGAGCGACAAACGTATTGAGGCGTAGCGATTCGTCATGTTCGACGCCGACGACACGATTACCGCCGTCGCTTCCGCACCCGGCGGGGCCGTGCGCGGTATTGTGCGCGTGAGCGGTCCAGGAGCCTTGAACTGCGTCGGGGCGCTGCTTGCCGACGAAGCGCAGCGCGCAACACTTCGAAACGTGTCGCTGCCGCGCCGCCTCGCGGTTTCACTGCAATTGCCCCGGTTCACGGCACCGTTGCCGTGCGATCTCTACTGCTGGCCCGGGAGGCGCAGCTACACGCGAGCGCCGACGGTCGAACTACACACCATCGGCTCCCCGCCGCTGTTGGACGGAATCGCCGACGCTGTTTGTCGCCACGGTGCGCGCCCCGCGCGGCCTGGTGAATTTACGCTGCGTGCGTTCCTTGCGGGCCGTATCGACCTGACGCAAGCCGAAGCCGTACTCGGCGTGATCGATGCCGCGGATCGCGACCAATTGCACACGGCCCTAAAACAACTGGCCGGCGGCTTAGCTATGCCGCTCAACGCCCTACGCAACGATTTGCTCGATCTCACCGCCGAACTCGAGGCCGGACTCGACTTCGTCGAGGAAGATATTCAATTCCTCAGTCGCGACGAATTATTGCGACGACTCATCAACGCCGCGAACGTCGTCGAAGACCTCCAAACCCGGCTCGGCAGTCGCGACGAGGTCGTGCAGATTCCGCGTGTTGCCGTCGTCGGCGCACCCAACGCCGGGAAAAGTAGCCTTTTCAACGCACTCGTTGGTCGCGGTGCGGCCCTCGTGTCGCCGCAAGCCGGCACGACGCGAGACTACCTCACCGCTCGAATGTCGCTTGGCGGACTGCCGGTCGAACTTGTCGATACCGCCGGCATAGCCCCCTCGGCCATTGATGAAATCGACGATGCGGCGCAACGTGCCGCCGTCGACCAAGCCCGCACGGCGGCCGTCACGCTGCGATGCCTGGATGCCACACGACGGTTCACCGCGCGGCCCGAAGACGTCGCCGACGGTCGGCAGATTGTCGTATGGACGAAAGCCGACCTTCCGCCGGACCGCGAAACCGCCGGGCTTCAAGCCGCAAACGACCTATACGTCAGCGCCGTGACGGGCGCAGGAATCGAGCGGCTTACTTCCGCCATCACGGCGATGTTACACAGTTCGGCCTCCGGCGAGGTCGTCGCAACCACGGCCGCGCGGTGTCGCGATAGCCTGGCGCGCGCCGCGTACGCACTGACCGCCGCCGTCGCACAGGCCCGCGGCCGTCAGGGAGAAGAACTCATAGCGGCGGAGATTCGCCTAACCCTCGACGAACTCGGCCAGATTCTCGGCGCGGTCTACACCGACGACATTCTCGACCGCATTTTCAGTCGCTTCTGCATCGGCAAATAGCCAAAAATAGAGCGAACTCCCGGACTCCGCCGGCCTCCTTTTGCTGGCAGCGTCGCGGGGCGTAGATTATTGTAAAAAATCCCCCGCCCCCATGACGCACACCTTGAATCGGGAGCCCGCGATGACGGCTCGTTCGTTTCGCCGCTATGTCCCGCCGAATTTGCTACACCGCCTCGTTCCCCTGTGCTGCTTGGCGCTGCTCGGTACGGCGGGGCACGGCGTCGAACCGCGTACCGCGCCGATCGCGGGGCTGCGCGACAACACGCCGCAAACGCACGCCCTCGTCGGAGCCAAGCTCGTCGTCGCGCCGGGGCGCGTCATAGAGAAAGGCACGGTCGTTCTCCGTGACGGCCTCATCACGGCCGTCGGCGCCGATGTTTCCATTCCTTCGTCGGCCGTGGTGTGGAACCTGGCCGGCCGCACGATCTACGCCGGCTTTGTCGATGCCGGCGGCGAGCAAGACGTCGAAGCGCCGCGTTCGGCCGTCGGGGGCTGGAACGCTTCGATTCGCCCGCACGTTCGGCTCGACGAACACTACAAGCCCGCAAGCGACGTCAACAAGCGTTACCGCTCGCAGGGCGTAACGCTGCGCGTCGTCGCGCCGAGCGCCGGCATCGTCAAAGGGACCAGTGCCGCCGTTACCACGTCCGACGATGCGCCGACGTACGCCGTCGTCGCTCCGCAAACCGCTCTGCATCTTCAGCTCGAACCGGCCGCCGAGAGCGAAGAAAACTATCCCGGCTCGCCCATGGGCGCCGTCGCCCTGGTGCGACAATCGCTGCTCGACGCCGTGTGGTACGCTCGCGCCCAAGAGGCGTTTCGCTCGGGCTCCAACGTTCCGCGCCCCGAAGCCAACGGCGCGTTGACCGCCCTCAACGAGTTCCTCGCAAGCAAACGTCCGCTCGTGGTGCAATCACGCGATTGGCATTATTTCCTTCGCGCCGACGCCCTCGGCCGCGAGTTTGATCTGCCGATCATCGTGCATGGTTCCGGCACCGAATACCAGCGACTCGACGCCGTCCGCGCGAGCGGTCGGGCCGTGATCGTGCCGCTCAACTTCCCCGGAGCGCCGAACGTCGCCAACGCCGAAGCCGCACTCACCGTGTCGCTCGAAACGCTCATGCATTGGGACATCGCTCCGGAAAACCCCGGCCGACTTGCCGCAGCAGGCGTACGCATCGCGCTGACCAGTCGACGACTTAAGCTCTCCGATTCGCTGCTCGGGCAAGTTCGCAAGGCGGTCGAACGAGGCCTTGCCGCCGACGATGCGCTCAAGGCCCTCACCGTCACGCCCGCCGAACTCTTCGGCCTCGATAAACGGTACGGCACGCTCGAAGTCGGCAAGGCGGCATCGCTCGTCGTGGCCGACGGCGATCTCTTCACGAACCCCAAAGCCAAAGTGATCGACACTTGGGTCGAAGGAAAACGCTTCGCCGTCCAACCGCATCTCTTTGCCGACCTTCGCGGCCGCTGGGACTTCACCATTCCCAAAGCCGGCGGCGGCACCGAACCGCTATCGCTCGAACTGGAGGGGGAAGCCGACAAGATCATCGGCAAGCTCATTCGCAACAAGAAAGATGCGCCGCTCAAAAACACCTCGATGGACGGCGCACAGTGGAGCGCGGCCCTCAAAGGCGACCCGCTCGATTGGAAAGGCGAAGTGCAAATCAGCGCCGCGTTGCTCACGGCTCGCGACGACGTCCGTGAAGACGCTCCCGGCATGAAGCTCGACGGCTTCCTCCTCCTACCGCACGGCGAGCGGATTCCCTTCCAAGCGAAGCACACGATTCTCGAAGCCAAGAAGAAGCCGACGCAAGTACAGCCCGACGATAAAGATCGCGCGGCGTTGTATCCGGTGAACTTCCCGCTCGGCGACTTCGGCCTCGCAGCACCGCCCGTGCTGCCGAAGCTCTTGGCGTTTACGAACGCGACCGTGTGGACTTGCGGCCCCGCCGGCAAGCTCGAAGGGGCGACGGTCATCGTCGCCGCCGGGAAGATCCAAGCCGTCGGACGGAACGTCGTGACGCCTCCCGGAGCAACCGTCGTCGATGCAAAAGGGAAGCACCTCACGCCCGGCATTATCGACTGCCATTCGCACATCGCTACCGACGGCGGCGTGAACGAATCGACTCAATCGATCACGGCCGAAGTGCGCGTGGGCGACTTCGTGGATGCCGGCGACATCAACATCTATCGCCAACTGGCCGGCGGCGTCACATCGTCGAACATCTTGCACGGCTCGGCCAATACGATCGGCGGGCAGAATCAGGTCGTCAAGTTCCGCTGGGGCGCGTTGCCGGAAGAGATGAAATTCGCGGCGGCGCCGGCGGGTATTAAGTTCGCCTTGGGCGAAAACGTCAAACGCAGCAATTGGGGTTCGAGCAGCCGCTACCCGCAAACGCGGATGGGCGTCGAGCAGTTATTGCGAGATGCCTTCCGCGCCGCCGAAGACTACCGACGCCGCTGGAAAGACTATCGCAGCTTCAAGCGAGGTCTGCCGCCACGCGTCGACCTGGAACAAGAGGCGCTCGTCGAAGTACTGGAAGGCAAGCGACTCATCCATTGCCACTCCTACCGACAGGACGAAATCCTGGCATTCCTGCGCGTCTGCGAAGAGTTTCATGTGCGCGTGGCGACGCTGCAACATATTCTCGAAGGGTACAAAGTGGCCGACGTCATGGCAAAGCACGGCGTCGGCGGCTCGAGCTTCTCCGACTGGTGGGCCTACAAGTTCGAAGTCTACGACGCCGTTCCATACAACGGCGCGATCATGCACGAGGCCGGCGTCGTCGTTTCCTTCAACTCGGATGATGCCGAACTTGCCAGACGTTTAAATCTTGAAGCGGCCAAGGCCGTGAAGTACGGCGGCGTGCCTCCGGAAGAGGCGTTGAAGTTCGTCACGCTCAATCCGGCCAAGCAATTAGGCGTCGATAAGTTCGCCGGGTCGATCGAACCGGGCAAAGATGCCGACCTCGTGCTCTGGAGCGCTTCGCCGCTATCCACATTCTCCCGCTGCGAACAAACTTGGATCGACGGCCGCAAATACTTCGATCGCTCGGAAGACGTTCGCCGACGCGAGGAGATGGCGGCTCGACGCACGGCCCTGATTCAACGCGTAATCGCCTCGGGCGAGCCGATCGAGACGTCGAGCGACGACGACAAAAAGCCCTCCTGGGCGCGCGACGACATCTACTGCGGTTGCCGCTCGCCGCATGCCCGCCTCGGACAAGCCCAACAACAGGAGGGCAAATAACGATGAAAAGCCTCGTGCAAATCATCCCATTGCTCGTCGTCTCCGTCTGCTCGACGGCCGCATTCGCGCACGACGCCGTCCCCGGCGCGCCGCAGAAAGCGCCGATCGCGCTCGTCGGCGGCACGGTACACCCCGTCGTCGGCCCCGTCGTTGAAAACGGCACGGTCTTATTCGACGGCGGCAAATTAACCGCCGTCGGCCGCGACGTCGCCTTGCCGACAAAGGTGCGCAAGATCGACGTACGCGGCAAGCACGTGTATCCCGGCATGATCGACGTCGATACGGAGATCGGCCTCGTCGAAATCCAAGCGGTTCGCGCCACGGTCGACGACGCGGAAACCGGCGACGTCAACCCGAGCGCTCGAGCCGTCACCGCGTTTAATCCGGACAGCGAACTGATTCCGGTCACACGTTCCAACGGCGTGCTCACGGCGATGACCTGCCCGCGCGGCGGACTACTGTGCGGGCTCGGGTCCGTGATGCGGCTCGACGGCTGGACTTGGGAAGACATGACGGTGCGCGGCGACGCGGCGATGATCGTGGAATGGCCGACGCTGATCCAAACGCAAACGGCCCGGCTCGAACAACTGCGCGTCCGTGAGGAGAAACGCGCGAAGGCATTGGAGCAGATGACGAACCTTTTCGCCGATGCCCGCGCCTATCAGAAGTTCAAGCGTGCGCGAGCCGAACAAGGCGCACCGCCGCCGGATTACGATGCGCGCTGGGAAGCAATGCTGCCGGTGCTCGAAGGCCGCACGCCGCTACATGTGCGCGCCGACGACATGCGGCAGATTCAATCGGCCGTGGCGCTGGCGCGCAAAGAAGGGGTGCGGTTGGTGATCGTCGGCGGCTACCACGCGCCGGAATGCGCGGAACTGCTCCGCTCGGAGAACGTCGCCGTCGTCGTCAAAGGAACGAACCGGCTGCCGCGCTACCGAAACGATCCGTACGACACGCCCTTCACCGTCCCGGCCCGGCTCTATAAGGCCGGCGTGAAGTTCTGCATCAGCGCTTCCGATCGCATGGCAAACGTCCGCAATTTGCCGTACCACGCGGGAGCCGCGGTCGCGTACGGCCTGCCGGCGGAGGAGGCGTTGAAGTCGGTGACGCTCTATCCCGCGCAAGTTGCGGGAGTCGACAAGGAACTCGGTTCGCTCGAAAAGGGAAAGAGTGCCACGCTCATCGTCACAACGGGCGATCCGTTGGATATTGAATGCCAAGTGACGGCGGCCTACATCGACGGTCGCGAGGTCGACCTCACCGATCGACATAAGCAACTGCGCGATAAGTATCAGCAGAAGTACCAACAAATAAACGCCGCCCGTCAGCAAGACTGACGGACGGCGTTCCTTGTTTTCATCACCATCTACGCGCAGTTATTCGAACAGCGAGCGGAGGCGGCGGAGCGGAGCTACGGTGCGGCGCACGTTACGCGCGCCGCCGGCTGATTGCGTGGTCGTCGCCGCGGGCTTTTCGGCCTCGGCAGTTGCCGCGGCGGTAGTCGTTTCCGCGGCTTTCGCGGCAGGTTGCTTTTCCACGACCTTGGCTTCCGGCTTGGCGGCGGGCTTCGTCGCGGCAGAGGCCTTGGCCGACTTGGAAAGATCGCGAATCTTGATGTTGCGGTAGCTCACCAAGTTGTTGTGGTCCTGCAAGCAAATGTGGCCGCTCGTCGGCTTGCCGAAATCGGGAAACGCCTTGAACTTGCTCTTTTCAAGCCGAGCGTTCCAATCGGCGCTTCCCTTCACGTAGTCGAAGTACTTCACGCCGTTCATGTAGTGCTCACACTTCTCGGGCGTGATCACCACGCGGAGCGTGTTCCACTGCCCGGCGGGCTTCGTCGCGTCTTTGTCCGACGAGTAGAACTGGTAAAGCCAGCCGGCCTTTTGCGGGTCATGGCCGTCCTTGTTGTCTTGGATTTGGATTTCCGGACCGGTTTGCCACGGCGTCTTGCCGGTTTCTTGGACGTGGTACATCACGCCGCTGTTGCCACCCGGTTCGATATTGAAATCGAGCGAGAGTTCGAAGGCCCCGTATTGGTCCTTCGTAATGATGTCGCCGGCTCCCTTATCGGCGCGGGTCAGCGCGCCGTCTTTCACTTTCCAGCCGTCGCTCACCGTATCTTTCTTGTAGTTGCGCCAACCCGCGGTGGTTTTGCCGTCGAATAAAAGCTTCCAACCTTCGGCCTTTTCCTGGTCGCTCAACGCATTAAGCGGTTCCGCGGCGCCGGCGGAGGCGACGGTGAAGTACATTCCCAAGAGCAACAGCGGCAATCGATGCAAACAACGCATGACCGGCAACCTCAAATAAACTTGAAGATGAAAAACGACTGCGAAGCGGCCTATTGTGCGAAATCCAAGGTGTTTCGCAAGCGAGCGGCAATTGCAACACAAGGGATACATATGACGTTTGGCGTCACGGCAAAGGCCTCCGGAGCTTCGCCGACGTCGCACCTTGCCCAGCCTTTCACGGCAGCTTAGTCTAGAACCTTCGCGAGACGCCCCGTCCATCCCCTGTTGAATTCGTGAACGGTCATGAAACGCTCACTTCTCGTCGCCTTGTTTCTTTCTGCACTGATTGGCGCCGCCGCGTCGGAAGTATCGGCGGCCGACAAGTTCCCTTCGTTCACAAGTATTGCGGACGCGGGCGACGACTATTTCTTCCAAGGCGAATACTCCGGACATTCGGCGAAGCTCGGCCGTGTCGGTTTACAGATCATCTCGCAAGGCTCCGGCGCTTATCATGCCGTGCTGTTTCCCGGCGGCCTACCCGGCGACGGCTGGAACCATTCACAACGCGTCAGCTTCACCGGCAAGCGGGAAGCGTTGTTGCTTCGTCTGCAAGGCGAGGCGGCAACGATCGAGGTGCAGATCGGATTGGCCGTACTGCGCGATGCGTCGAAGCGACAACTCGGCGCACTTCGCCGCGTGCAGCGCGTGAGCCCCACGATGGGCCTGGCGCCCCCCCAAGGTGCGACCGTACTCTTCAATGGAACGAGCACCTCTGCATTTGACGAAAAGGCCAAGATCGCGCCGTCGGGCAACCTGATGCACGGCACGACGACCAAAGACCCGGTAGGCGATTTCCGACTGCATCTCGAATTCCGCCTCCCCTATATGCCCACTGCAACCGGACAAGCGCGCGGCAATAGCGGCGTCTATATTCAAAAGCGGTATGAAGTGCAGGTGCTCGACTCTTTCGGGCTTGAAGGGGTGCACAACGAGTGCGGTGGGCTCTACAAGACGAAAGCGCCCGACGTGAACATGTGCCTACCGCCGCTCGTGTGGCAGACGTACGACATCGACTTTCGCGCGGCGCGCTTCAACGCCGCGGGACAAAAGACGGCCGATGCGAGGATCACCGTCGTGCAAAACGGCGTGACCGTGCAGAACAACGTGGCCATCCCCAATAAGACCGGCGGCGGCCAACCGGAAGGGGCTCAGCCGTTGCCGAT
>CAZWDN010000020.1:0-1129 GCA_964633125.1 uncultured Pirellula sp.
ATCGCGCGAAGACCGATCGCGAGTCGCGAGCCGTCGTCGGGTTGTCGATGGGGGGACAACAGTCGCTCGACGTCGGCTTGAACAACCTCGACAAGTTCGCGTACGTCGGCTCCTTTAGCGGGGCGGCGAACGACCTCGACGCCGCGCACGCGAAACTTTCCGCCGATCCGGAGTCGTTCAACCGCGGGCTGCGCGTGTTTTGGATCGGCGTCGGCAAAGACGATTTCCTCCTGGAGTTCAATCGCGAGTTCACCGCGAAGCTCAAGGAGCTCGGCGTCCGCCACGAATACGAAGAAACCGCCGGCGCGCATACCTGGAGCGTGTGGCGCGGGTACTGGGCCGATTTTATGCCGAAACTATTTCGCTAAGACGCTCCCGATGATCTCTGCTCCCTCACCCCCGGCCCCTCTCCCGCAAGGGGAGAGGGGAGCTAGGCCTCGAATCCACTAACGCTCCGCGCCCGCGAAAGGCTCGCCGCATGACGACGATCGAGGAATTCGGTTTGGAAAAGATCAGCCCGGCCGAAGCGCGCTTCGAGCTACTGCGCAAACAGGCCGGCTTCGTGCTGGCGCCGATCGTATTTTTGAGCCTGTGGTTCGCGCCGCTTTCCGGTCTGACGAAGCAAGCGGCCGACGGCTCGCTCGTGCATAACGACGCGGCTCATCACTTGGCGGCCATCATGGCCACGACGGCCGTACTGTGGATTTGCGAATCGGTGCCGCTGACGATTTCGGCCCTGGGCGCGGCGGCGGCCTGTATCATGTTCCGCGTCGGCACGCCGGAAGAAGTGTTTGCGCCGTTCGCCAACTACATCATGTTCCTCTTTATCGGCTCATTCATCTTGGCGCGGGCCGTGTTCGTGCACGGGCTCAACAAGCGCTTTGCGTACAGCATTCTCGCGCTGCCGTGGATCGGCGCCCGGCCGAGTCGTATTCTGTTCGGCTTCGGCGCGGTCACGGCCTTCTTATCGGCTTGGATTTCCAACACGGCGACGACCGCCATGATGTTCGCCATCGGCATGAGCATCTTGGCCGTGTTTTTCCGCGAGCAAGCCCAGGATCGGCCGCTCGATCGCCGCTACGCCACGGCGTTGATGCTCATTACGTCGTTCGCCGCCAGCATCGGCGGC